>JAJQFO010000093.1 GCA_021201095.1 Lachnospiraceae bacterium | reverse complement strand
CCATCCGTATCCGCTGTGCCTGTTACTGTTGTACTCGTTGCCGTGTAATTCGTCGGCTCCGTCTCCGTCACCGTATAGCTCAGCGTGTTGCCTGCACTGTCATACTTCGGCACGTTTGTGATCGTATAACTCCAGGTATTCCCGCTTGACGGGATCGTCCATACGATGTAGTAATTCGCTGTGGCATCGTCGCTCTGAGGCGTGATGTCATCCGTACCATTGTTCAGCGTAATCACAAGGCTGCTCGGACGCGTATTGTCACCATTGTCATAATCTACCCACGTCTTCGTTCCGCTGATGCTGATTATTCCATCATACTCATTTGTAATAGTTGGAGTAGTTGTTTTTGATGCATCTGTCAGATTTACATCTGTATAATACTCCACACTAGCTACATATTTACTCTTTGACGAATCATATGTTACGGTAACTTTTGCATATATCACAGTCGTACGGTTTACCGTATACTGCGGATTTCCGCTTGCTACTTCTGTCTCGGTGATCGAGTATACGTATTCGCCAGCTTTATCATATGTGATTGAGCCAAATGCAACACTGCTTCCATTATTAGTTACTTCATCATTTGCCGGCATCGGAATATCCGCTACAGCCATTTCATTTACTGTAGTCGATACCGCTTCTAACTTGAATGTAAAAATATCCGGCACCGTATTTGGTTTTCCATCACCGTTAAGTGCTTTTTCAACCTGCAAACTAGCTGATGCTTTTTCGGATACTGTATCGGTAACCTCAAACGAATATGGTCCATAAACAATACTAATATTTACATTATTGTACGAACTTACAACAGCCAGCGTTGTTGTCAAATCAGACTTAGTTACATTCTCATCTGCATTATAAATCGCAAAATAATGTCCGGTATCAGAGTTTTCATAACCTTCTGGTGCTGTTGTCTCAACTATATAATATAGCTGTCCGTAAGTAAGTCCTGTAAAGGATACCTCACCATTATTTCCAGTTTTTACCTCATTTCCTACAGGAGTTGTTCCAGTTATTTCACCTGTAGTAGCATCATAGCTAACCGTATATAATGTAAATCCAGCTCCAGGTAATGTCTGACTTAACGTTGCATTATACTTTGTAACTACAACCGAATTTCTTTCACCGCTGATCGTAGCACTATGCTCGACTATATTGTAATACTTGGAAGTCGATGCATTATAATCTACATCTCCACTAAGTACAACACTATTTTGAAGCGTATATGTTCCAACTTCAATAACCATAACAACAAATTGAATCTTCACATACGTTTCATCTGGAATCGTTACAGTCAATACATTGTTTACATACGTATAACTGCATCCAATAACCTCTTCTCCAGATTTGTCTGTGAAAGAAACTGTTACGCCATTGCCCAGACCACCTTTTGCCAATTCAACTTCTGAAGGCAAAGTATCTGTTAAAGTCAGAGTATTACCGCTTGCAGACAAATCCAATGCCTCAGGGTTAGCAATAACAGTATAAGTGATCAAATCCTGAGAAGCATCGCTTCCTGATTTTGTCACATACGTACGTGTTACTGTTACAGTAGATTCAAATTCCGCCTTCTCAGCTCCATTTTCATCCTTCAAATACACTTTATTAGTGTAATCCTTAGACGCATCAATTTCATCATTATTAACTTTTGTCTGATATTGACAATAATAATAATTGCCATTATATAATCCAAGTTTTACACTTAATGTAGTCGTTTCATCTGATTGTACCGTTACATTTGCATCAGTATCATTCACTGATATCTTTGTTCCGCTTTCGTTTACTTCATAATTAAAAGAGCCTGAAACATATGTCAGTCCGGCTGGAATTACATCATAAACATAAGCCTCAAAATCAGAAGCCAATGTTTGCTGGTCAGCGTTTACTTTTATTGTCCATGTTATAATACCTGTACTTGAGTTGTAACTGCCTGTTTTACTTAATTGATACTCTGGGGTATAGTATACTGTTGCTGAATCTTTACCTTTATACGTCCATGAATCATACAATTCAGCAGTATTTGTTATTTCTATTCCTTCAGAAATACTTTTAAGATTGCTTAATGTAGTGCTATCAACCGTCGTAGTAAAGGTAATCGTTATACTTTCATCCAATCCAAAAATAACAATACTTCCATTATTGTTATAGTTTTTCACAATATGGTAGGTATGTTCATCGCTCGAGTAATCTGTCTGATATTCCTGACTATAATTTTCTATTGTATCACCTTGAGCATAGGTTTTTCCAGATGTTACACCAGTAATTACCAGATTATCCCAATTAATATCGCTCATTCCTAAAGAATAATAAGTAATTCCTGTATCTTGTCCGGACGCAATTATACTTCTATCCAAAATACGTGCCATGTCAAGTTCAGTTCCACTCGGTAAATATACCGAAATTGTCCAGGTAATCACCCCTGTGTCCCAATCTGCAGAACCCGATTTTGAAATCTCCGGAGCTGAAGACGGAAGTTCTACTGTTTTGCTTGTAGAATCCGTTTCTCCCGGTGCCCCATCATTATGGTTCGTATCCAGTTTATTTGTAACAGAAATTGTATCTGTCAGTGAACCAGTCGAGAGTTTTGTTTTATACGTAATCGTATATATACTAGTCCACTCTTTAGTAGTACTGAATGTATAGCTAAAAAGCTGTGCGGTTTCATTACTACCCGTTGATAATGTCAATGTGGAAGTATCCGCAACTATAGTATACTTTCCATCCTTATTACTGGTCATAACAATCGATCCACTTACCAATTCCTGGTTCTGTGAAATAATATCCGTGATAGTATATCCAGCCAGATTAGTAGTTCCATCTCCGATTGTTATTGTATAAGTATAATAAGTCTCGCCATTTTCTTCTGTGACTTCTACTGTTTTGGTAGAAACATCTTTATATGGCTTAATTGTCGTTGTATTTGTGTCTGTCGTATTACTTCCATCCCAGGACCAGGATGCATCATTAGTCAATGATGTTCCCCAGCCACTATCATCGACAGTCACTTCATAATAGACATAATACGTTGTATCAGCACTTATCGTACTCATTACACTTGCAACATCAACAGTAAATGTTCCATCGCTTCCCACCGTGACAGGAACGGCGATTTTCGTTCCATTCGTGCTGCTATAGACATAAACAGTACTTCCAACAATACTTTGCCCTGTCCCAAGCGTATCAGTCAGAGTTAATGTTGAGAGATCTGCATTCGGAGTTACCTGAACGATATATTTTAAAGTCCCATCTGAAGCCATCAACACGCTTCCTGCATCAGAACTTCCATTTACTGTTTTCTGTGCAGTGACACTAACGTCCTCAAAATTAATCGTTATTGGTTCAGATGAGCCAGGAAAACTAATCGTTTCACTTTCTGAAGTTCCTACAGAAGAAGAATCGATACTGCAGTAGAAATCAAAAGTACCCTGTACATTTGTGTCCTGGTTTGCAAGCCAGTCGGAATCAATTACAAATGTAACAACTCCATCTGTTATAGTATAAGTACCTACTACTGCGGAGCCATTGAAAATAAATCCTGATCCATCCTTGTCAATGGATGAGAAAATGCCGCCATTCGAACTCAAAAGATCGCTTAAATCATATGTCCATGCTGTTGCTTCTTTCGCTGTTGAAAGCATGCTATCTGCGATTGTATAAGAAACTGCAATTTTCAGAGTTCCTGTACGAGACACATCATTGACAGAAGATGTGCTGGTAACTGTAATGGAACTGGTGATATCTTCAAGATCTACAGTACCACTTCCTCCAGTCGCCGTAAGCGAAATCCCATTAGCAATTCCTCCGATAGAGAAGCTATCCTGCGTAAAACCCACAGAGGTTACCTCGCCTTCGCTGTTGGTATCCACATAGTCGGTCACGATTTCGGCTTCACCATCATTCTTAAGATGTACCACCTCTGTGCTGATCACTTCGCCCTCGGCTTCTGTCGCCACCGGCTCAACAAAGGTCATCGTCACGGTCACTTTGCCTTCTTCCGGCTCAATGCGCTCGCCGGTAGATGCACACAGGAAATAGATGTCATAGAGCGTATACTCTACCACAACATTTTCGTCATCTGCTCCGAGCTCTGTGGAAAGCTGCGCATTAAATGCAGCTACAGCCGCTTTGTACTCATCGCTGTCCGGCTCGAGATAATCCGCTTTCAGTTCTGCGTCCTGCGGCAGGTTCGCTTCTTCCGCTGCGGTTGCGGTGATGATCACGCGCTCGTCTGCATATTCGAAGTCTGTTTTCGGGGCTTCCGACTCTTCTTCGGTCGAAGCTTCGGTTTCACTCTCGGACTCCGCTTCGATTTCAGTATCAGTCTCCGCCTCGGCAGCTACTTCTGATTCTTCTTCAGAATCACTCTCTGCCTCGGCGTCCGTCTCAGCTTCGGTCTGGGAATCTGCCGCTTCTTCCGTCTCGGCTTCTGCCTCTGTCACGTCCTCGGCAGCCGCGTCCGTATCCACCTCGGCTACAGCTTCCGTATCTTCTTCGGCTGCGCCTTCTGCAGCTTCCTCGACCACGCCCTCAGTATTCTCAGCATCCGCCGTCTCCCCCGCCGGATCTGTATTTTCTATAGAAGCGTCTGTAGTTGCTGTCTCTTCCGAAACGTCTGTTTCCGCACTTGTCTGCTCCTGGACCTCAGCCGCTTCTGTCGCTGTTGTTCCTGCTGTTTCTGCGGTTGTCTCTGCTGCCGCAGATGTCTGTTCGGTCGTCTCACTGGCCGCCGCAGCTGTTTGCTCCGTCGTCTCGTCAGCCGAAACCGCCGCAGTGCCTTCACTGCCTGTTTCTGTGGCCTCGACCGTGGCCTCGGTCGCTGCCGCTGTGGTCGCGTCGTCGGCGAATGTCGTAATGCCGGCCTGCTGGAATACCATCGCAAAGGTCAGTACGAACGCCAGAATGCGGTTCCTTGTCGTTGTTTTTCTCATCTTGCTCCTCCTTACATTATTGGGTTGCTACGTTTCTATTGTACCTTCTCCACTTTCCCCTCACTGTTTGCCCCTCTTTGATGTCTGGAGATAGTATCGTCATTATTTTGATGATAGCATCCTTTTTTCGATTTTACAATAAAAATTTTGAACAATTTTTACAAATCTGCTTAATGTGTTTAAGTAAAATTGGGCGATTTGCGAAAATTTAAGTGAATTACGAAAATGTTTCGTAGATGGAGGATAAAATCCGAGTAAGTATGTTCTGGGATGTGAATAAGTCGATATTGAATGTGGATAAATTAAGATGATCCGCAAGGGTTAGATCCGCACAAAAAAGCTGCCCCCGCCTGATGCAGGGACAGCCTGATGATAAATAAGTTATCTTACCGGTTCGTGCAGACGCCGCTGGAGTTGATGGTATATCCGTCGATCGTGGTATCTGTCTGCATCACGCCCGTATCCGGGTCGAAGTAGTAATATTTCCCGCCGATTTGCAGCCAGCCGGTCGCCATGACGCCCAGCTTTTTGGTTGACTTTCTGAGATAATACTTCTGACCGTCCAAGGTCAGCCAGCCAGTCTGCATCACGCCTATATCCGGGTCAAAGTAATAATATTTGCCGCCGATTTTCAGCCAGCCAGTCGCCATGATGCCCAGCTTTTTGGTGGACTTCCTGAGGTAATACTTCTGACCGTTTAAGGTCAGCCAGCCGGTCTGCTGTACCCCTGTCGTGGGATCCAGATAATAGGTATTGCCGCCTACTGTGATCCAGCCCTTCTGCATGGCACCCGTATCCGGGTCAAAGTAATAGTATTTGCCGCCGATCTGTAGCCAGCCGGTCGCCATGATGCCCAGCTTTTTGGTTGATTTTCTGAGATAATACTTCTCGCCGTTTAAGGTCAGCCAGCCGGTCCGCCGTGCTCCGGTTGTACGGTTCAGGAAATACTTGTTGCCGTCTACCGTGAGCCAGCCCTTCTGCATCACGCCCGTATCCGGGTCAAAGTAGTAATATTTGCCGCTGATCTTCAGCCAGCCAGTCGCCATAACGCCCAGTTTGCTGCTGGATTTCCTCATATAATACTTTTTGCCGCTGAGGGTCAGCCAGCCGGTCTGGAGTACTCCGGTGGTTTTATCCAGATAGTATTTCTTGCCGTTCAGCGTCAGCCAGCCGGTCTTGCGTGCTCCTGTGGATGTACTCAGATAATAGGTCTTACTGCCCACCGTCAGCCAGCCGGTCGCCATGACGCCTGTAGACTTTTTGAAATAATAATATTTGCTGCTGATCTTCGCCCAGCCCGTCACGCGGTAGCCGTTGGAGTCCACATAGTATTTCTTCCCATCCACCGTCAGCCAGGTGCTGGTCGGGATCGTACCGTCTTTCTCGACGTACCAGTAGTGCGTCCCATCCGTCTGCCAGCCGGCCGTGGCCCGCGTCGTCCGCGGTGTGATGATTTTCGAATAATCCTTATAGCTGTAGTCCAGATCTACTGCGGTCGAAATGCCGCTTACCTTGCCTGTAGAGCTATACTGCCACATGGAGAGAGGCGAGGTGGTCGGCGTATAGGACCAGCATGCCACCCAGTAATCATAGGCAGACAGGCTGTCCAGATCCATATAGTTCTGGAACCAGCTTTCGCTCGCATAGATCATCGGATAGTATCCGGCTTCCTCAATCACTTCCATGAACGCAATCGCAAGCTTCGTCCGCTGCGCGTTCGTCATGCTTTTGTAAACGTCGTCCTCCATGTCGATGGCAATCGGATAAGAGATTTTATAGCCGTCGACCAGATCAAGCACATAATTCGCCGCATTTTGCATGTCGGAAACGGTGGTCGCTGTCGCGTAATGATAAACGCCCACGTAAATCCCCTGCTCAAGCGCGCCCTCGATATTCGTCTGAAACTTGGCGTCCGGAGTGGCGACGCCGTTCTTGTAGCGCCCGGTCCCGATCATGACAAATTTAATACCGGCACTTTTCACCTTCGACCAGGTGATTGTCCCCTGCCATTTGGAGACATCAATCCCCTTGATTTTCGTCGCCGCCTCCACCGGCCGCGGCTGAGCCAGAAACAGCATCACAAGCATCATGCCCATCATGACAACGGTGCGTGCAAAACCTTTCCTGCTCCTGTGTAATCTCCCCTTCATTTTATTCTTTACGTCCCTTCTTTTTTGCTAAATTATGAGAAGAAAACCGCTTCTCATAATACTCCAGAATCTGTCGATTCTGTCGCTAACTTATCGGTTCCGAGTACGCAAGCTCTCCGCTTCCGCTCCGGTCGGTGCTAAACGAGCGCCACTGGCGCTCAGCACCCTCTCCTTCCGATAAGTTAAATTACGTCAGCAAATATTTTCTTTATTGTAATAAAAAATTAATATTTTTACAAGCTTTTTTTAATTTTTTTATATCATTTGGGGATTTATATGAGGAAATAATTTGGCGGAATGCTCCGTTATGTGACGAATCCACTTTAATTGTTCGGGCGCTATTATGAAAGTCGCTTTATAACGTTTCACCGTTTCTCGTTTTTTATCTTAATTATTTTCATGTTTATATTTTATGTGTCCAGATTAATATATCATTTCATGTTTTTTAATTTTAATATTGACTTATATTATATTTGGTGTTATATTGAAACACATCATCATTCTTGTATCTATAATACAGGCAGCATAACCTTGGAGGAATTGAATGCAAAATAGTAATAGTACCCATTCCGCCGCATCCAGCTCATACATAGAGGACATTCAGGCAAAACAAGGCCTTCCGGATAACATAAAAACGGAGACGCATCTGTGGGATGAGATTCTAAAAAAGGAAGCACTGGAGCTCCCATTTCTTTTGCTTCCCCTGATCCAGGAAATACATGGGAAACACTATCCCGCCGACGTGTCGATCGAGCTGATGGGAACAGAATATTCCGTAGAGCGTCCGGTTACAAAGCAGATATCTTCCATTCGCTCTGATATGAGTATAAAAATAGCCCACTCGGATGTTTTCCATTTCGAAAGCCAGAGGCGCTCGGATCCGATCATGATATACCGTGTGTTTGAGTACGACAGCCAGCTTGCACTTACTGTAGCAGTGATGGAATCAAATGAGCACACAGGCGGATCCTTCCTGCTCAGATTTCCATATTCGGCAATCCTGCTGTTGGAAGGTGGGAAAAAGCAGGGAGATCGATTATCTTGCACGCTGGAGCTTCCAGATCTGCAATTACCGTGTGATTTGGCAGAAAACACCCCTGCCAAACAGCCACAAGAAGCTTCTCTGCCGAACCACGCAAAGCAGATAGAAGTATCGAAATTTATTACGAAAATCAGGTATTCTGAATATTCTGTCGCGCTTGTAAAGGTTCAGGCCTATGAAATACAGGATATTTACGACAGACAATTATACATCCTGATTCCTTTCATGCCAATCCGCTTCAGCCGCCTGGCGAAAAAGCGAGGCAGCGATACAGGCAATGATCAGAAGACAATCCAGGAGCTTGAAAACGCAAAAAAGCAGTTGACAGTTTTCTATCAGGACATTATACTTATCCTGAGCAATGCAGTAGCGGACGGTCACCTTGGTGAGCCGGATCTGAAAATCATTCTGGCGTTATTAAGAAAGGCCATGATACGAGTTTTCTACAAAGATAAAGATTTACTGGAGGAGGTGATACATTTGACAGCACCTGTACTTGAACTGGAATGGGAAACAATTGCAAGACTTGAAAAAGAAGTCGCTGAAAAAGATTCCGCCTTGGCCAGAGCTGAGGCTGAAAGGAATTCTGCCTTGGCCAGAGCTGAGGCTGAAAAGGACAGAATTGAGGCTGAAAAAGCCACAATTGAAGCCGAAAAAGCCACAATTGAAGCCGAAAGGGATTCTGCCCTGGCCAAGAAGGATGAGGAAATTGATATGTGGCGTGCTATCGCTCTTGGAAAAGTAAAGATCTCGAAGCGCTCAAAACGCAGGCGTAAATAAAGGAGGCTTTTACAGCCTCCGATAACGCGCCAGGCACGCCAGAATCTCCTGCTGACGTACTTCCGCTGCCGGGCCGGCAGGGTAATACTGCGGAGTGATAGAGAGGATCCCATCCTTCCGGATTTTGCTGGCGGCCTCTGCCGCCAGCTGGGGGACTGTCTTTTTGCCGTCCGCCAGACGACTCAGGATGTACTGCATCAGGTAGGCGATCGCCGCTGTCTGGCTTTCATCGACGATCTGCTCGAGGTAGCGCAGATCGATCTCGGTCCGGTCGAGGCTCAGGGTATCCCAGCCATGTGTGCGGGGTTTTTCTATTCTCTGGGTACGGACATGCTTCTTGAGCCAGTCGGTGCTGCAGATGATTTCTTCTGAGGCTGATTCTGTAGTTGTTTCTGCGCCCACTGCCTCTCCGTTTGCTTCCGCCTCATTTCCTGCAACGTCTGTTTTATCTGTACCATCCATCACATCTGACGTGATCTTTTCGGCAGTTCCACAAGCCTTTGCCGGAGCGGTCTTCTTTTGCTCCGATACGCCTGAGCAGCACAGTTCTTTCGCCCGCGCAGTGACATCACGGGTGACGTAGCAGTCCATCTGCAAAACGGTGTCGGCTACTTCGAGATAATCGCCGGAGCTGCCCACAACCAGGATGGTCGACACGCCCAGACCGTCATAGATGCCGCGGATTTTGCGGATGAAGGGCGTGATGGGTTCTTTTTCGTCGGAGACGAGTCTGGCCATACGCTCGTCGCGCACCATAAAGTTGGTGGCGGAGGTGTCTTCGTCAATCAGAAGCACGCGGCAATCCGCGCTCAGTGCTTCTACTGTATTGGCCGCCTGGGAGGTGCTGCCACTCGCGTTTTCTGTGGAAAAGCGGGTCGTATCAGCGCGGGTGGGCAGGTTGTTAATAAACATGGAGATGTCGGTCTCGTGGATACAGCGGCCTTCTTCAGCGCGCAGCTTGAATGCGGTCGCGTCGGTGATGACCAGCTCTCTGCCGTCGCCGGCGATGTGGTTGTACACGCCGCGCTCGAGTGCCTTTAATAAGGTAGATTTTCCGTGAAATCCGCCGCCTGTAATGACAGTTATCCCCTTTTTGATCCCCATGCCGCGCACTTCGCCGCGATGGGGCAGCTTCAAGGTCACTGCCAGGCTCGCGGGACTTTGGAAAGCAACTGCCGAGCCAGATGCAACAGATGCTGCCGCAAATTTCATCGGCTTCTGTGAGACGCCGCTCTCTCTGGGAAGGATCGCGCCGTCCGCCACGAATGCCACAAGCCCCAGCTCATCAAGACTGTCCCGGATATACTGCTGGTCGTCTGCCAGCGCAGCAACGGCTTCCAGCTCGCGCTCCATCTGGCTTTTCTGCATCTGGCTTTCCTGCATCGTGCAGTCGGCACCAGAAACTGAGCCCTGACCTGCACCTAAGCTTGATTCCCATCCTGATTCCGCCTGTGTTCCTGAACCGCGCCTCAGGACGGCGTTTGAACCTGAGTTCACTCTTGCTCCCGGTCTTGCCCCTTTTCCTGAGCCAGCCTTCGGCATATGGAAGGTTTTTTCTGCCACAACCGGCAGGAAATCAAATAAGATCGTTTCCAGCTCTCCCGCAGCGATGGTACGTCCATAGGCAGGGAAACCGACCTCGATCCGTGCCTCGATCATCTCCGGAGTGATGTGCATCGCAGTGCGTTCCAGAATCTCCTGCCCGACCCGGCAGGCTGTCACAAGGCCGCTCTTCCCCGAGCCCTGGCCCACGCGAAGCGTCTCTAAATGGCCAGGGCGACCTGCCCTCGAGCTTTGCGAGGGGGCATTTCCTTGACCCTGGCCCACGCGAGTTCTTTCTCCAAAATCGTTTCCCCGCCCGGATTCACTTTCCATATTTCGTTCATATCCGCGTCCATAGCCGCGTTCCGGCCGGCCGCCACAGCTTTCTGAACGGCTGCCATAGCTTTCCGAACGATATCCGCGGTTCTGACCGGCTCCCCACCCGTTCTCACGATTTTCGCTTTTCTCACTTTTCAGAAACCGGTGCAGCCGCCGCAGCAGATAATCCTCCACTGCAATCCTGCGGGGAAGGGTTTCAAAATATATTGCGGGAATGTTATTTCGATTTCCATAGAGAATCCTCACACGCGATGGCGTGGCGAAGGGATCCCCCTGCACGTGGTCAATCGACAGCCGGTAAGCGCCGAAATCATACTCTCCCTCCAGCACCTTATACGCTTTATAGCCTTTATGGTCAATCGTCCTCAGTTGTCTTTTTAATTCTGCCTGTGTACGCATATGAATGATTGTCCTTTCGTTTCGTTGGTCTACATCCCGCTGTAATAAGGAACCTGCGGAGCCCTCCGCCGCAATGATTCGAGCCACAGCTTCTTCCGCTGCAATAATCTGAACCACAGTGCCTTCCGCTGCCATGGTACATTCTGCTGCTACATAAACCGCGCCGCCGCCCAGATTACGATCCGCAGGAACAGATTTGAATTAAACAGCCAGGAAAGCAGCGCACTGTTGTTTACCATGGTCATCAGCGCCGCGCCTGCTTCGGTGGTCTGTGCCACAGTCAGGATCAGGAAGAAAATCCAGAGCAGGAACAAAGCCTCCACCAGGCCGAGGGCAGCGCCCGCCAGCCGGTTGGCAAGCCCGACAATCGGAAAATGTGCGAAGACATTCAGCAGCATGAAAGCCACGCGCAATGCCACATTGACCAGAAGAACTGCCGCCAGGAAAGAGATCGCATTCAGGATCAGGGTGGCAAGACTTCCGACCAGGTATTCCCTGAAGCTTGTCACAGCCAGGCTTTCATAGCCTTCTTCGTTATTGTTATTGATCAGCATATTTTTTATCATCTGCGGAATGGGAAGCGCGTCAATGATCGCATTCTGCACAGATGAGCCGGATGCATCGCCGGTCCCGCTTAGAAGCTGAAGCTCTCCCGCCGTCTTAACATCCGCCTCGATACCGTTCACATATACGGTCGCTGACCCGCTGCTGCCCGTCGTGAGCAAGCTTGAAAAGTCGCCGCCAAGATACTGCTCCACATACTGCTCCAGTTCTTCGTCGGTCAGGGAATCAATCAGCGAAGTGTAATCACCATAGCCATATTGCTCCATGAGCGATTTGATTTCATCACGGGTCAGGTCAGCTGCCGTTCCATTGCCTGCCGTCGATCCGGACGAGTCGGAGCTGCTCCAGGTCTGGTAGGTGGTGATATCGGACAGGCTCCCGGAGAAGCTCGTCAGAAGCGATCCGATCTGATTGGATACCGCCGTCTCGCACTGTTCATAAATATAATCATAGAGAGGGGTATTGTTTTTCAGAAATCCCGTCACATAGGGCAGCACAGCCGACACCAGGACAATGGAGAGCACCAGCATAAGCATGGAAGCCAGTTTTTTTACAAACCCCCGGCACCAGCCCCAGAAAACCAGCGCAATTGTCACGATAATGATGATGATCTCCAGTATATTCATGGGTAAATTCCTTTCTTACGCCGAAGGTTTTTGATTTTGACGCGGAACGCGGCAGCAAAGCTGCCAGATTTCTTTCGTGTCCCGGCACATCATCAGCGTATTTGTCGCGCGTAAATTTATGCCCGATAGCATGATTCCTTTCGGGTTCCTGTGCGTCATCAGCAGCAAATTCCTAGCAGATCCGGATCTGGTCAAAGCTGTCCTGCGTGATGACCAGGTAGCGGCGGAATTCTGAGAAATAAAACAGATCCACGATTTCTGTCTCGTAAGCGGAGGAATAACGCAGGCGGCCTTTCTTGGTATACACACTGCAGGAAGCGGACGTGTACATCAGAATCTGCCCGTTTTCGACCTTGATCTCATCAAAGTCCGCATCGATCCCGACAGACACCGTCTGTTTGCCCCGATAATTATACAGCTCCATCCGGTAGTCGTTTTCACCAGTGGAATCCGCAAAGAGAAATCCGATTGTGTCGTCGTCGTAAAAACAGCTCACAATCTCATCGTCAAAGGACTGCTCCGCCTTTTTCTCCAGTGTGCTCCCGCGAAATACGGCAAATCCGTCGTCTGTGACTGCGACTGCCGTTGTATTATCCATGAAAAACACCTGCGGAACCACGACTCCGGAAAAGATCTCACTGCTCAGCTCATGGTCGGACGACGAGTCTCCCGAGGAGCTGAAATCGTAAAACATAACAGTTGAGGTCATTACCCCTTCCGTGATCCCCAGATAGGAGACGACCATTTTTTCGCCGTTCGGCGAGAGGTCGACATCCAGCGGGTAGCCGGAATCCGATATTGTGGTCTTGTCGTTGGCAATGCTTGTCCCTTCTGCGTCATACAGCCGCACCCAGGTCACATCTTCGTCCTGCAGCACCACTGCGACGACGCCCTGGTTGGACACGCGCACCTTCAGGATCGGCAGCAGGCAGGTAAAGCTGCCAAGCAGACCGTCCTCGTTCACCACATAAACCTGTGTCCCCTGCTGCTCCGCAATGACCATCGTTGTGCCGCAAACATCCACGATCGGCGACTGCATGCTGTAGGTGACGCTCCATTTTACCTCATTTTTGTGTGTCACGCAGGACACGCCGTCCGAATTGTAGCGGTACAGGTATTTGCCTGCCATCTCGTACTGCGTGCCCGACGTCATCGTATTGTCAATGGATTTTGCAATCACATAGTCATCAAATGTATGGAGATGATTGTACAGATAAAAGCCCAGCGCCGCGCCAAGCAGAACCACCACCACCATGACGCGTGTAATCAGCCGCATCCGCCGGTTGTGCGCCACCACTTCTTCGAACGACCTGCCTTCGGAATCCTCCTGCCACGCCTGATCCCTCTCACTGCTTTCTGCCGCTTCTGAGAGTTCATCCAGATCGTCGTCTTCCATAGTATTAAGAAAAGTGAATCGTTCTATTATGCCCGAAAAGCGTTCTTTCCATGTTTTTTTATTCATATTCATCCTCAGTCCCGCTCCCGGCCGCCAGTCCCCGGCTGTCGGAATCCGGGATTTTATCGTAATGAGTCAGGCCTGCCCGGCAGGCACCACTGTATCTAAGTGTCGGGAAAACATCCTTCAGGTTCATCAAAAAAGCCGTCTGTATTCCGTCTTTTTTATTCGAATAATAATATACCATTGACCTCCGGGAAAAACAACACCGTTCCTGATTTTTATATTTCAGCTTTTGAACTTTCCTAAGCTATTATATTTCATGGCAGCACTATTTTCTGTCCGGGCAAAATTAAATCCGCGTCTTCGATATCATTCGCCGCACAGAGCTCCTCCAGCCGCTCCAGACTTCCATAATATTTTGCGCAGATCCCGGCAAGGGTATCGCCTTCACGGATCACGTAGGACGCCTGCAGCTGGCGGCTCACAGCTGAAGCAGCTGTCGCTGAGGTGTCTGTTGTCAGCGCTGCATCGGTTGTATCCATTGAGGTTTCTGCCGAGGTTTCATTCGCTGCGTCTGCTGTATCTGCTGCTGACATTTCATCCGTTGCAGCTGCTGTATCCGCTATCGAAGCTTCATCCGCTACGGCTGCTGTATCCGCTATCGAAGCTTCATCCGCTGCGGCTGCTGTGTCCGCTATCGAAGCTTCATCCGCTGCGGCTGCTGTGTTTGCTGCCGACATTTCGTTCGCCGCATCCGCCTCATCCGCCCAGAACGCATCGGAGCCAGCCAAAATTTCATCTGACGTAGTCTGCAGACTGTCTCCGGTCAGTGTGCTGCCAGAAGAAGCCTCGCTGACTGCGCCTGATGTATCGTCTGTCAGACCCTCGTCGTCTGCTTCCGCAGTCCCTGACTCTTCCCGATCTGTCTGACTTGTGACCGCTATTGTTTCCTGACTCGTACCCGCAGCCGCTTCCTGATTCGTCTGACTTATGCCCGCCGCTGTTTCCTGCTTCGTCTGACTTGTGCCCGCCGCTGTTTCCTGACTCGTCTGACTCGTGTCCGCCGTCGTTTTCCGACTTGTCTGGCTCATACCCGCCGACAGCTGAAGGTCCTGTACCCGGTTAACCACAATCACACCAACAATCAGCACACCTACCACAAAAAAAGAGCTTGCCAGCTTCAGAAAGCTTTGGCTGCGTTCTTCCGCCTTGCTTCTCACCTTTTCGCGAAAGCTGCGGATCGCCTTATCCGGAAGCCCTTCCTGTTCGACCGATTTTTCGCCGAAGGTCTCCTCCAGCACCTCCTGCATCCGCTGATTTTGCTCATAGAATACAAAATAGCCGCTGATTCCCTCGTAACGCTCCCCGTCAAGCCAATACAACCGTTCTTCCTCATCCTGCAAGTGATAGAGTATGCGGCCTGCCTCCGGAAAATGTGCGGAAAGCTCGTCGATCCGTCCTGCCGGATAGGTGCCGATCACGCAGCAGCCCTGTATTTCATAACCGGGGAAGCTTCTCTCTATTTCCCGATGAAACCGTTCCCACGGATCTGAGGGCAGCGCAGCCGACTCTGTGCCCTTTTCTGAGTCATTGTGTTTCACGCCCGGTTTGGCAGCGTTTTTCGACGCACTGTGTTTCACAGTCGACGACTCAGCTGCCTTTTCCGATGCACTGCGTTTCATGGCCGACGGCTCAGCAGTCCTTTCCGATGCATTACGTTTCTCGGTCGATAGCTCCGCAGACCATTCTGATGCACTGCATTTCGAATCAACTCCGGCACTATTTTCTGATGCACTGCATCGGTCAGACAGTTCCGTCTCTGAAGTTGGGCTCATGGACTCTCTGATATCATCCGGCATGCCATATCGTTTCTGAAACGCCTGCCAGAAGCCCGTTTTCGCCCGAGCTGCCTCCTGTCCTGCGGATGGTGCTGCGGCATTCTTATCAGAATGTTTCTGTGCAGGCCGCGCAGCACTTTCATCTGAATATTCCTGTGCAGGCCGCGCAGCATTCTCATCAGAATATTTCCGTGCAGCCCCAGGAAGTTCCATAATGCCGCGTATGAACACATACTCTGTGTTCTGCGTTTTCTTCCGCTCACCCAGGAAAACTCCCAGAAAGTTTTCATCCTCCCTGCTTTCCATCTTCCGTATGTAGGTCATCACGTAATCTTCGAAGCAAATCTTCCGTCCGCTCTGTATATCTCCTATCTGGCGTATGTTTTTTGGAAGCAAATTATCATTTACCATGACCGGCACACTCCTTTTTCCCATACTCACAACACCTTACCATATACTTTATGCAGAAATGTTCGTTTTTAGGATTCCCGGAGCATAAAGTGCGCCGCAGAATCTCTGGTAAATGTGAAAAGGAAAATATCCGGAGCAGCAGTGAAGGTACTAAACAATTATTGTTCAGAGTTTGCCCTCAATTCAGTTTTGCTTTCTCGCGTTCCAGTCCTTCTTTTCATAGCAGTCGTTCAGCCAGGCCACTGCAGCCTCCAGTCCTTCCAGGGAAAATTCGAAGGCTTCGTATGTTTTATTCTCCTCCGGTGTGCATTCCCAGCAGTTCGGCTGCGGATAAACGGCCGCCATCAGCTGGTCGTCCTGTTTGTACAAATTGTAGCGCATTCCCTTATAGCTGCCCGTAAAATTGCGCTTTTTGAGAAATTCCAGCGAAATCTGGCCTTTCAGACAGATCTGCTGTCCGTCCTGCCGTTCCTTTCCTTCCATCGTCTGCTCCTTTCCATACGTTCCACATTCGGCTCGCGGGGTCTGAGTCAAATACCCTGATGCAAGCATCGGGGTATTTGTCTCCGCTTCGCTTCGGTCGGCGCTAAACGAACGTCCACTGGTTCTACGCTTCGCTCCGGTCCGTCCTAAGCGCGTGCCACTGGCACGCAGGACCGTTCAGCGCCGCCAAATATCCGTGCAAGCTATGCCATAAGGGGGACCGGCTTGCCGGTGGATACCTTATGGCTCTGGCTACTTGGCTCGTTGCTTCGCGGGAATAAACGAATATTTTTCTATAAAATGGATAAACTGTTACTATAATTAATGCTTTCATACCGTCTTTGCGGCAAATACGGAGCCCCATTCAGGGACTTTTTGCAGAAAGGAGACAGCAATGATCAAACCTCTTTCCGATATTTCGCGTCCGCTCTGTCCCTCGCTGCTTTCGCAGCTTCTCGATGAATCGGAAAAATCCGGCGGCGCCATGGGTGCACGCCCTGTCATCCTTTGCATTGGCACTGACCGGATTATCGGCGACTGTCTCGGACCGCTGACCGGCAGCCTGCTTATGGAGCGGGCAGGAAATTCCCTTTTTGTCTATGGTACGCTGCAGGCCACGGTACATGCGTGCAATCTGGAGGAAACTCTTTTTCAAATAAAAAAAGAGCATCCAGCCAGCACTGTGATCGCCGTGGATGCCTCGCTCGGGCGCAGATGCCGGCCTGGCTCTGTGTTTGTCCGCGCGGGAAGCCTGAAGCCCGGTATGGGCGTCAGTAAGGATCTGCCCGAAGCGGGTGATATCTCCATCACCGGCATTGCCGGTACACAGGGCAGCCAGCCCTGGCTCACGCTGCAGACTGCGCGCCTGTCTCTGATCATGGCGATGGCGGAGGAAATCTGCGAATGTATCTTAGATGTATGCGGCTGACAGTATCATCCGCTGTCCATACGATCCCGTACAGGAACATGCGTGTCCGCGGCATTCACTATCCGCACACCCGCACAGGAACATGCGTGTCCGCACGGCCAGCGCAGGAAAACGACATACCCTCAGCACCTTCCTATGCACAATTCACAGACTACAGCTCCACCCGTCCTTCGAGTGCGCGCAGCAGCGTCATCTCATCGATGTATTCCAGGTCGCCGCCGACCGGGACGCCGCTTGCGATACGTGTGACCTTGATACCGGTCGGCTTAATCAGCTTGCTGATATACATAGCCGTGGTCTCGCCCTCCAGGCTGGAATTCGTTGCAATGATGACTTCATTCACATCACCCTCGAGGCGCTTGATCAGCTCCTTTAGCCGGATGTCGCCGGGACCCACGCCGAGCATCGGGGAGATCGCTCCGTGCAGCACATGGTAGACCCCCTCGTATTTCCCGGTCTTTTCATAGGCGGCCAGGTCTCTGGTCGTCTCGACCACCATGATGGTCTTTTTATCCCGCGCCGGGTTGCTGCAGATCGGGCAGATCTCCTGATCCGTCAGCGTGCAGCATTCCCGGCAGTAGCAGACGTTTTCTCTCGCATCCGTAATCGCATCCGTCAGCTGAGCGACCCGTTCTTTGGGCATATGGATAATATGAAACGCCAGACGCTGCGCGGATTTGCTGCCGATCCCGGGCAGCGCGGACAGCTGCTCGATGAGCTTTGACATCCGTTTTCCATAGTAATCCATCAGAATCCCAGTCCTCCAAGGCCGCCCATTCCGCCGGTGAATTTCGACATTGCAGCCGCTGCCTCTTCCTCTGCCTTGCGCAGCGCCTCATTGGTCGCCGCCACAATCAGGTCCTCGAGCATCTCAATATCATCCGGATCCACGACCTCTTCCGAGAGCTTTACTTTAAGCACCTCTCTTTTTCCGGAGACCGTCACTTCCACTGCGCCGCCGCCGGCAGCAGCTGTAAATTCCTTCTCCTCAAGCGCCTTCTGGCTTTCTTCCATCTGTTTCTGCATCTTCTGCGCCTGTTTCATCAGGTTGCCCATATTTCCGGGCATTCCGCCCTGGTATCCGCCCCGTTTTGCCATAATCCTACGCTCTCCTTTTTCTTAATATCCGAAAGTCTTGTGTATGCTGCCGCAGCTCTGGTAAATCAGCGAAAGCATCAAACATGAAACCTATTCTACTACAAATCGGAATCCTTTGCCACTATAAAATATCATCTGTTTTCTTTGAAATTAAGGAACTATTCAGGACCGTTCTTAATAGCTGTGAAGGTACTGAACTGTTACGAAACGAATAGCAAAGACCATAAAATAGTTTATGCCATATCCGTCGTATACAATGCCTACACCATATCCGCCGCATACAATGCCGCGCCGAGTGCCCCGCACAGCTGTGCCTTGTCGCTGATGATCAGCTTCGTCGCCAGACGTTCCTCCAGCGTCTTCACAAGGCCTTTGTTCTGCGCCACGCCGCCGGTCATCATGTAGGCCTCTGCGCCGCCGACACGCTTCACGAGCGCCGCTGTCTTGGCCGCTACCGCTTTGTTCAGGCCGTGGACAATGTCGTCCGGCTTTTTGTTCTGCGCGATCAGTGAGACGACCTCTGACTCAGCAAACACGGTGCACATGCTGGAGATCGTAATGTCCTCGTCATAGGAAAGCCCCGCCTTTCCGATCTCGTCCAGGCTCATTTCCATCGTGCGCGCCATCATCTCCAGAAAACGGCCGGTGCCCGCAGCGCATTTATCGTTCATGACAAAATTTTTCACCGAGCCGTCCTCATCCAGCCGGATGACCTTGCTGTCCTGGCCGCCGATGTCGACGACGGTCCGCACGCTCGGGTCGAGGAAATGTGCTCCCCGCGCGTGGCAGGTGATCTCAGTGATGCTCTTGTCGCCCGCCTGAATCGCGGTGCGCCCGTAGCCGGTGGTCACCACGGCGTCGATGTCCTCCCGGGCCAGATTTGCCTTTTGCAGTGCCTGTTCCAGCGCACGCTCCGCGCCGATAGCCGCACCCGCGCCGGTCGGCAGAATCATGCTGGAAACGATCTCTTTCTTCTTATTTAAAATAACAACGTCTGTACTTGTCGATCCGCTGTCAATCCCCGCGTAATAGCCTTTTCCCATGTGTGGTTTTCTCCTTCCCAAGGCTGCTCTCAAACCTGCCGCGCTGCTGCCATCTGCCGTATAACCAGAGCATCCTGCGTCTTGCCCTCGCCGGGTGGCATCCCACACTTCGTGCGGGATATTCTTCTCATCTTCGATTGCGGAATGCGGACATCCGGCACAAGCGGAATTTCTATCGTCACCATCCACCGAGCAGCTGCTTCCTCTGGCAGCCGAAATCGCTTCCGCGAACTCCGGATTCAGCTCCAGGCTCTCCGCGAAGGCTTCCAGTCTGGTCAGCAGCTGTCCGCTGCTCTGCACGGTATAATCAGATTCGATTTTCAGCAGCGGCAGGTCCGTATGGGACTTGGCCTCGGCGTATTCAAAACTGTAAAAATCACAGAATTTGACGGTATGATAAATAATTCCTTTTAAAGAAGGATCCTGAAAAAGCCTCCGGCGCCCGGTGACATCCATCATCCGCATGCAGGGAATCTGCCCCAGGAGCTCGCCCGCATACCAGTCCATGAGGGCGTCGAAAAGGCCTGCTGACAGGTTTTCCGACGATTTTCCCGGAAATTCTCCCGCATACGTCCAGGCCACGGAGCGATTGTGCATGCAGGTCTCATTGACTACCGGAAGCGGCATGGCCGCCTGTGTCATCTCGAAAAGCTCCTCTCCCATCCGGGCTCCCAGCACGGCCAGATGCGGCTTTTGCGTACGCTCCTTTGGCGCGAATGCATTTTTAAACGCTTCATAATCAAAGCTGCGGCCTTTGTATTCACCATATTTCTGCGCCAGATCCTTCAGCTGTGCCGCCACACGCTCCCGGGTGCAGGCAAAGCGGTCAAAGCCCGTGTCGGAAGCGGCAAAACGGCCGACACTCCCCGGATCATGGAGCATGTCCACCATATACAGGAAATCCAGCTGACCGGAATCCTCCAGCAGATCATACACACTGCGGATCGTATCGCAGCAATTGACCAGCACCAGCTCCTTCACCTGTCCGGAGAGCACCGCCTCCAGCACGGATTTGCCGAAGCCGCAGATATTCGGATGCGCGATCTGATCCGCCAGATCAAATCCTTCCGGCATGGTATTCAGATTTTCACATTCCCCGCCGAAGGCAGCCAGCAGCTCCAGCGGCGTATATTTACACACGTAATACGTTTTTTCCAATGTTTTCTCCTCACACTTCCCCTGTCTCGCCAGATCCACACGCACAATGCCTATGCTCCGTCTCCCAAATCCGCATGCCCGATGCCTGCGCTCTGTCTCTCAGATCCGCACGCACAATGCCTGCGCTCTGTCTCTCAGATCCGCACGCACAATGCCTGCGCTCTGTCTCCTGACCTGCCCGGTTCATTTTATGCTTCCTCCTGCACGCCCAGCATTTCCAGAAATGCCCCCAGACGGGTCGATGTCTGCCCCTCGCCGCCGTGGCTCCGGTCGCAGCCGTCGCCGTCCAGGATCAGGGTCGGAATCCCGGCCGCCTCAAACCTTTTCTTGGCGAGCTGAGAACCGCCGAGCGTATGCTTGCAGCCCCAGTGGTTGAACCAGATGACGCCGTCCGCCTTCGTCTCCTTCGCGTGGCGGATACCCGCTTCGATCCGCCGCGAAATGCTGCCGTTCAGTGAATTATAGAGCAGCCGCATGGCCATCTCTTCATACGGGTCGTCCGAATGGTGCTCCAGATTTGCGACCTGCGCCAGCTCACAGCCGACGATCTGCGCACTCTCTTTTAATAAGAAGACATCCTTCACAGCCTGCGACCAGAAGGGAATCGTGTGCATCCAGTAGATGCGTTTTCCACGCGCCGGGCCAGCCTTTTCAAGCTCTGCAAGCAGCCTCTGGGTATACTCCTCTTCCTCTTTTGTCCCCAGCAGAATGTTATTTGTCATACCGCAGTACAGCGGTGATACCAGATCCGTCGGGATGTATTTGTCCACACGCTCTTTCTGGAAGCGGTCATAATTCTCCAGGGTGCGCCTGCTCCGCGCGATGCGGGCGCGCAGACTTTCCTCATCAATTTTTTTGCCTGTCTGTTCCTCCAGGAAACTTGCCAGTTCACGCAGCTGGTCCGCCACGTATGCGACATCCGCGTCGGACTGACACGCGGGAATATCAATCGCAAAACACGGAACCTGATACAGCGCCGCCAGCTCCTTGAAAGTCAGCAGATTCGCGTCGCAGGCCAAGCTGGTATAGACAATGCAGCGCGGTGCGGGAAGGAGCCCCTTTTGCGCCGCCCCGATAAAGGTCTTATGATAGCTGCACAGCGTTTCTGAAATGCCGCAGTCCTCCGCCGTCTGCAGAAATGCCCGCTCCGCCTTCGATGCTGACAGATAACAGGAAAAGGCCTCCACATTGTAAGGAGAAAGCCCCACCTCCTGCATCAGCTCGCAGGGCGTAAAAACGCTGACCAGAACACTGTTCGCGGCATCCTTCAATGGCTTCAACATCGTATCCATCATCAGATGCGCCAGATACTGGTCAGCAGAAAGCAGCTCCTTCTCCGGTGCACAGCGGAACTTCAGGTTCTGCGCCTGCCAGCCGGTCTTTAAAAGAGTTCGTGCCCGTCCCGGATTTGTATTACTTAGTTGTTCCACATAATGGCCAAATGTCTCAATAACCTGCAAATTTTTCATCCTTCCTGTTTCTGATATATATCCACGATTCGTCTTTCATCTTTTCCAATCCACAGCGCATTATACGATACTTTCCGTTAATTGTAAAGAAAAAGGGCGGGGAACATTCTCCGCCGCACCTTCACTGCAGTTACACAACTGCCTCTATCAATACTCTATCGCCAAGCACTATTTCTTTTATTCCACAAGTTTTCTTTTTATTAAGGCCAAATTTCCTTTCAGAAATTTGGCTGACGCGGCAGTCGCCAAATGGATGTGCAAGCACATCCACTTGGCTCGTTGCTCCGCGCAAGTTGAAGCTGAGCATATATCCTTTTTTCATATGAAAGTAATCCAGATAGCCGGAAAGCTGCTTTTCTCCACGTTCATTATATGCATTTCCCCGCCATGTTTTAAGCTCCAGAATGCTCTGTTCTCCGCGATAAAATATCATAATATCCATTCGCTCACTGTTCCGCGTCTGCGGTTCAATACAGTAATTTCCCACCCCATTGATAATCGGTTTCAAAAACAGACGAAAATATTTTCTTCCCTCCTTTTCGACAAATGTTTCGTCCTCTTCTCCATAAAGTTCACTAAACGTTTCGATAAATTTTTCCAGAACGCGTCTCATATCAAGATGACCGCCAACAATAAACTGATTCTTTTCCTGTTCACCGGTGTTGTAAAGCTTATTTCCCAAAAACTCCTCCGGTATAAAGTAATTGTAGAGCACCGACTCAAAAATTCGATTCGATATCACAGCTCTATCTTTATCATTTCGGATAAATCCATACATCGCGGCATCTCTTATAAAGTCACTGGTAGCAACATAAGGAATACCTTTCCCGTTAAAAAGCAGCTCTTGTAATCCGACTTTCAGTTCTGGAAAAAGCTTCAGCTTACCAATCAAAGACTGATAAAGCAAATTGTCTTCTTTTTCCAGTCTCTTAACTGCTTCATAAACCCCCGCCAAAGTCCATGCCGCAGTCCTGTCGGGAAATTCTTTCCCACCAGGAAGCTTCTCGTCCATGATTTTGCACAGCGCAGAAACCAGATAAGGATATCCAGACGTATATTCATAGATCAACTCTGCAATTTCCTGTATATGCATTCCCGTATGATAATCCGAAGCATAGATACGCGGTTCTCCTCAGATCACATAAGAATTCGCCTTTGCCATCTGCCACTGCAGCAGATCCTCCAGCGTGACATGGTCTACCACCTGGCAGATGGCTTCATCCAGCCGGTCCCAGAGGATCGAAGTGGCACAGTCCGCCTCGCCGTCAGAACCATCCGCGGCGTATTCCACCGGAGTCAGGCTCCCCTCGGTAAGGCGCAGAATCATGCCGGCCGTATATTCGGACGGCTTTTTTGCAAGGACATAGCCGCCCTGCGGGCCGCGGATGCTGCGCACATAGCCGGCCTTGTTTAAAATAGAGATGATCTGCTCCAGATATTTCTCTGAAATGTTCTGCCTGCGGGCCGTATCCTTAAGCCTGACCGGTTCTCCGGAATTATTAATCGCCAGATCCAGCATCAGGCGCATGGCGTACCGCCCTTTTGTCGATATTCTCATCTTTTCTTTCCCCACTATTCAACTAGGATTACTTGAGATATGAAAAGAGTACATCCTTTGTAGGATTTTGTCAACTATATTTTGTCTGCTGAAGCGCAGAAAGAAACGAAGCCTGCTCTACCATTTCGCTGGTACAGGCAGGCTTATTGTTTCAACAATTTAAGGCAAACCGCTTTATAAGCAGTTGCATTTATCTATTCATTGTGCAGTTCCCCGTCAATGATCCGCACAATGCGCTTCGCGTTTTCCGCCACCCCGAGGTCATGGGTGATCATGACGATCGTATTTCCCATCTCGTTCAGGCGGTGAAACAGCTTCAGCACCTCTTTGCCACTGGCCTGATCGAGTGCGCCGGTCGGCTCATCTGCCAGCAGGATCGCCGGCTCCCCGACCAGGGCGCGGGCGATCGCCACACGCTGCTGCTGCCCGCCGGAAAGCTCACGCGGCTTATGATGGACACGGTCCGTCAGGCCCAGCATTTCAATGATCCCTTCGCTCTCCTCCTCTGCCTCATCCAGCGTCATACCGCGCATCAGCAGCGGCATCACAATGTTCTGCACCACATTGTAGGTCGGGATCAGATGATATTTCTGGAAAATAAACCCGATTTTTTCATTGCGGATCTGGGTCAGCTGCTTTTCCTTCGCCTTGTGGACCTCGATCCCATCCAGCACGTAGGTGCCGCCGTCCGCGTGGTCCATGCAGCCGATGATGTTCATCAGCGTACTTTTTCCGGAGCCGGACGGCCCCAGGATCGCCAGAAACTCCCCTTCGTCCACATCCAGTGATACGGACTTCAGCGCGTGAAGCTGGGAATTGCCGATCTGGTAAAATTTATCGATATTGCGCATCTCTATGATATGATTCTGATCCATCTGCCTGCCTCGCTGTTTTTTCTGCCATACCTGTATCGCTCATTTGCCGCTTTTTTGTTGCTCATTTTGTTGCTGGCGTCTGTTTACATTTTCGCGTCTGTTCCCGTTCGTCCCCATCTGGCGCGTGCTTATGCACATTTTGCCAGTGCAATTTTCTTATCATGATATCTCGTCCTGCCAAAACTGCATACATCACACCATGCGATGAGCCGCACATCTGTCATGTACTCTTTATTCCGTACTCAGCAGCCACATCTTTGTGATGACTTCATTCCCGTCCGCGTCTTCCTCAAACAATACCTCCAGCGTATCCCCGGC
The DNA here is from genome assembly GCA_021201095.1 of Lachnospiraceae bacterium. GTDB lineage: Bacteria > Bacillota > Clostridia > Lachnospirales > Lachnospiraceae > Choladousia. The sequence continues at coordinate 1,460 of JAJQFO010000093.1, read as the reverse complement.
CTGCAGAATGGAAAATGTCTTTTCCTTTCCGCTGGTGGTGTATACGACCACGCCGACCGGAAGGTATACGGTAACGCTCTCGTCTTCCTCTTCCAGCCCGCTGATCAGTTCAGAAATATCGGTGTCGCCGCTCATAACATCCTCGACGCCGCTCACGACATCCTCGATGTCGCTCATATCCACATCACCGCTGCCAAAGGCCTCAGCAATGCTGCTTACATCAATGTCCCCGCTGCTAAAGGCGTCAGCGATGCTGCTCATATCGACATTGCTCATGTCCATGCCGCCCATTCCGCCGCCCGAGCCGCGGTCGCCTCTGCCGCCAGACATGTCTCCACTGTCCATATCGCTCATATCCGGCATACTGTTGCTGTCCGCTTCGGTCTCGTTCTCATTTTGACCAGAACCAGCATCGCCGTCTGCGCTGCTTTCTGTTTCGGACTCATCCTCCGTTTCATCCAAAGCCGCTTCTTCCATGTCGGCTGACTCTTCCTCCGACGTTTCCGTATCTTCCTCACTTGGCGCTTCTTTGGAGGTCTCTGTCTCCACACCGGCTGACTCTTCTTCCGAAAGCTCTGTCTCCGCTCCGACTGACTCTTCCTCCGAAAGCTCTGTCTCCGCTCCGGCTGACTCTTCTTCCGAAAGCTCCGTCTCTGCATCGCCCGATGCTTCCTCTGTCTCTGCATCAGTCTCCGCTTCTGTCTCGATTTCCGTTTCCTCTTCAGTCTCTTCAATGTATGTCAGTTCATTGCCCGTGATGGAAACCACCTGGATCGTGGCCTTCCTCTGACCGTTGGCGAGCTCCGTTTCGGTCTCGCCGCTGCTGATGCCAAGCTTTTCGCTGACCGTGCTTGTCAGGGAGCTTGCCGCCTCGCCAACCGTATCCGTCACGCTGCTCACACTTTCACATCCTGTCAGAGATACAGCCACCGCTGCCGCCAAAAGCAGACTTATCTGTTTTTTCTTCATCATTTTTCCTCTTTTCCCATATGAGCCTCTCGCTCCCGCCGGGCGCATTTCGCGCGGCTTTCCATATCCTGTCATTTTCTCACCTGGATTTCATCAGCAAAATCAGTCCCTTTTCCATCTGCAGGCAAACACAATGGGATTCCCTTTCGCCAGAAATGCCAATTCCCTTTCGCCCGTCCAGATCAATCCGAGTTCAGTGCCTCCACCGGCACCAGCTTGGACGCCTGCCAGGCCGGATAGAATCCGAAAATCGTGCCGGTCAGAATGGAGAATGCCAGCGCAGCCGCCCACGCAGTCACGTTTGCTTCCACCCGGATACCATTATACTCTACCAAAGGCGTCACAAGGAAGCTCGCCCCGACTCCTAAGATTCCGCCAATCAGGCTGATCGCCGCTGATTCAAACAAAAACTCAAACAGAATCGTGCTCCGGGACGCACCGAGGGATTTCAGGATGCCGATCTCGCCCTTCCGCTCTTTGACATAGACAAA
>JAJQFO010000088.1 GCA_021201095.1 Lachnospiraceae bacterium | reverse complement strand
GATATACAGAGTCAGATCATATTCATTGATCTGTGTTTTTGGATCATACCAGTTTTCCCAGATAAAGCTTCCCTCCTCCCGGTTTTCCGCGAAAACATTTTCCGAGAGAATTTCTTCATATTTATAAAGTGTATTCAGGTCGAAGATAAAGACTCCGCCCGGATCCAGATAATTATCGACCAGGCGAAATACCTGCAGCAGATCTTCTTCCTCTGTGATGTAATTCATCGAATCGCAGACGCTCACCACGGCCCGCACGGTACCATACAATTCGAATTCCCGCATGTCCTGCAAAAGATACAAAATCTCCGGTTCCTGAAGTTCCTCAGCAGATTCTCCCGAATATTCCTGCATCCTAAATTTATCAGTTCCGCACAGGGCATTGTGTGTGTTGGTTTCATTCAAAGCATCCTCTACATCCGCCATGGATAATTTTTCCCCTTTGAGAGCCTTTCGCTCCTCCAGCTGCTTCTCCCTGGCAATCTCCAGCATGTCAACAGAATTGTCCACGCCGATCATGTCATATCCCAGCCGGGAAAGCCGTCCGGTCATCTGCCCCGTCCCACAGCCCAGCTCCAGCACCAGGCCGTCTGCCACACCACAGCCAAGCAGCAGGCAATGCAGATATTCACACCACTCATCGTAAGGCGTGTCTGACATAAACAGGTCGTAGACACGCGCAAAGCTTTCGTAAGAAGCCATGGTATTCTTCCTCTTTCGTTCCGTCTGCAGTTCTGGTTTACTATAGTAAACCATGCCAGACGGTTACTTTTGTCATTTTTGATATTTCTTTATTAAAGTATTGCCGTTGCCTTGCTGCAGTCTGCCTGGCTGCTTCATGCCTTGGTCTCGTAATCAGTCCGCAACCATTTCTGGAAAAGTATTATATGAGGCGACGTTTTAGATGTCAATAATTCTTTAGCATTTCTTTAAAATTTTATTGCATTTTTTGCAATATCGTATTGCTTTATTTGTAATAATATGATACTATATACTAATACATTGTTTTTTATATTATTAGTATAAATTTCCTGTTCCATCTAAGCCATGGGCAGTACAATCAAAAATTTTCAGAAACCTGTGGTATTTTCTTAAGAAAAGAGGTACAATAAATGATAGAAAAGCCTGATTCAAAGACAGAATACACGGAGTTGCCGGAAGGAACAGTTCTATCAGAAGATGTCTCCAAAAATTCTTCCGATGTGGTAAACATGACGGAAGATGCTGTAATGAAAGTCATGATGGAATTTTTTTCTGAAGAAATGCTTCCTGTTTTCGGTATCACAAAGAAAGCTACCACCTTTGTATCCACAGAAGAAACAAGGATCGAACTCAAAAAAAGTTATCAGGATTTTAATTTTCTAATGGAAGATGACAGCATTGCTCATTTTGAGTTTCAGACAACAAATGAGGGCATAATAGGACTCCGCCGTTTCCGGGCTTACGAGGCAAACCTCAGCTACATACACAAGCGGTCTGTGATAACCTACGTATTATTTTCAGGAAATATCAAAGTTCCCATGACGGAGCTGACTAATGGAGTCAGCACATTCAAAGTGATACCAATTATCATGAGTCAGTACAATGCTGACATTATTCTGGCGGTCCTGAGGGAAAAAATCAACAACGGGGAGCCATTGACACGCGAAGACCTGGTTGTGCTGCCCCTGCTCCCAACATTCAGCGGTGAAAGCACCCAGGTGGAACGAATCAAAGCTGCATTCGAAATTACCACAAAGGCAGATCAGGTGCCTCGGCCGGATATTGAAAAAATCGAAGCCGCCATTTATGCAATGGCAACTAAATTCTTAAGCAACGATGAATTATCTCATATCAAAGGAGTGATCAAAATGACCTATCTTGGACAATTGTTAGTTGAGGATGGACGTAAAGAAGGGCTTAAAGAAGGGCTTGAAAAAGGGCGTGAAGAAGAACGTAAAAACACAGAACGTGAACGTAAAAATGCTGAACGCGAACGTTCCCGTGCAGACAAAGCCGAAGCTGACCTGCTGGAGCTGAAAAAACGGTATGGGCTGGCATAAGTTACAGCAATCATCAAGCATTTCCAAAAGATATGCTGAAAAATACCCGGGTCATCAGACCCGGGTACAATATCACAAGTTATCCTCCCTGTTTTTTAATATGACATCAATCCCCGTCGATTATAATTTTTTCAGCTACTCTCTGGTCACTACATACTCTCTCAGAAATTCGTACAGCCGCTCCATCTCTTCATCGGTCCCGATCGTGATGCGCAGGTAGTTGTCGATGCGCGGTTTGTTGAAATAGCGCACATAAATGCCCTGCTCTTTCAAAACAGCAAATAATTCGGCGGCAGGGATGCGCTCATGTGTCGCAAACAGGAAATTCGCCTGTGAGTCTGCGAAAGAGAAGCCCAGCTTTTTCAGTTCTGTTTTCGCGTTTTCGCGCGTCGCAATGATTTTGGCCCTTGTCTCCTCAAAGTACGCGTGATCCTCCGCCGCAGCCGTTCCCAGAAGGATCGCGGTCTGATTCATGGTATAGGAGTTAAAGGAATATTTCACATCATTTAAATACCGGATCAGTTCCTCACTGGCGATGGCGTAGCCGATGCGCATGCCTGCCAGGGAGCGGGACTTGGAAAAGGTCTTTACAACTATCAGATTCTCATAACGTGCAAGCAACCCGGTACAGGTCTTGCCTCCGAAATCAATGTACGCCTCATCCACCACTACAATGACGTCCTGATTGCGGTTCAGAATATCCTCGATCACATCCAGGCCGAGCAGGCTTCCCGTTGGCGCATTCGGATTCGGAAAGATCACGCCGCCGTTTTCTTTATCATAATCCCGGGCTACGATCTCAAATGCTTCATTCAGCGGCTGTTGCTCATAAGGGATGCGCAGCATGTCCGCCCAGACATCGTAAAAGGAATACGTGATATCCGGGAAGAAAACCGGCTTCTGTGAATTGAAAAAGGTCAGGAAGATCATCGCCAGCACGTCGTCAGAACCGACACCGACAAAAACCTGTGCGGGGGAAACTCCTTCCTCGTGCGCGATCGCTTCCACCAGCATTCGTGCTTCCGGATCCGGATATTTGCGCATCGGCTCTGTGCCGATCTGGCGAAGCACCTCCGCCACCTTTGGCGAGGGCGGATAAGGATTTTCATTGGTATTCAGCTTGATCACATCCGCTCGTTTCGGCTGCTCGCCCGGCACATAGGGCGTCACCTTGCGGATATTCGATTCCCATTCTCTCATTTTTCTTCTTTCCCTTCTGTATTTATCGTCAGTTTTACCATTACAGACGCAGCACCTGCCAGATATTGTCAGAAAATTGTTTCTTTGCAAGATGATTTAATCTGTTTGCAATTCAATATATCTGATTTGTTTCAGGTAGATCCGCCTGATTCTCATAACTGATTTGCTCCAGGCAGGTCCGTCTGATTTTCATAACTGATTTGTTTCAAACAGGTTCACCTGATTTCATATCTTCGGGTTCCACGAATGTCCCATCTAAGCTATAGAGCCACCTATAACTCTACCTCACAACAAACGCCGCAAATCTTGCCGCGTCACTATTTTTACACCGCACGCTGACCCGGGCGCCCTCCGGTGCATACTCCAGAGATCCGATCACCGCGTGCTCCTGCAGATAGGACAGCGCACCGCCCTCAGTGTATGGAATCAACATTTCCAGATCTGTGTAGTCCGCAAAGATCTTTTCGTGGATCATCTCCAGCAGCTCATCCAGGCCGATTTCTTTCTTCGCAGAGAGAAAGATTTTATCTCCGATGACTTTGGGAAGTTCTTCCTTTTCCCTCACGCGGTCCGCCTTGTTCATGACAATGATCATCGGGATTTTTTCTGCTCCCAGCTCGCGCAGGGTATCCGCCGTCACCTGCATCTGCTCCTGATGATGGGGGTCCGAGCAGTCAACCACCTGCAATAGCAGGTCCGCTCCGCAGGCCTCCGCCAGCGTAGAACGGAAGGCTTTGATGAGGGTGTGCGGCAGCCGATCGATAAAACCGACCGTATCCGAGAGCAGAAAGTCGCGGTTATCCCCCGGAGAAATACGGCGCACGGTGGTGTCCAGCGTGGCAAAGAGCATATCCTTCTCCAGAACCATCTTATCCTCTAATCCCCGGGTCCTGCCTGAATGCCTGCCGGAATCCCCGTCTGAATTTTTGCCAGAGTCTCCACCGGAATCCCGGCCAGAGTCCTTGCCGGAATTTCTGTCGAAGTTCCTGCTATCATCTCTGCCTGAATTTTTGCCTGAATCTTTGCCAGAGTCCCTGCCATCGCCCCCGCCCGGGTTCCCGTCAGAGAACAGCTGCGGCTCCGACATATACCGTCTGAGCATGGCATTTAATAAGGTAGATTTTCCGGCGTTGGTATAACCGACCAGCGCCACAGAGGGAAGCTCGCTCTTTTCCCGCTTTTTTCGCTGCGTCGCACGCTTCTGCTCAATCTCTTCCAGATCATGACGCAGCTCGCTGATACGTTTCTCAATCTTCCGGCGGTCCAGCTCCAGCTTCTGCTCACCGGCGCCGCGGTTGGCAAGGCCGCCTCCGGCTCCGGAGCCTCCACCTGCTCCCGCACCGCCTCCCTGGCGGGAAAGAGCCTCGCGCATGCCAACGAGACGCGGCAGCATATACTGCAGCGACGCGCTCTCTACCTGCAGCTTGGCTTCCTTTGTCCTGGCTCTTTTTTCAAATATCTCCAGGATCAGGTTCGTCCGGTCCAGCACTGGCAGATCCAGCGCTTTCTGCAGGTTTCTCTGCTGCGACGGTTTCAGAGAATTATCAAAAACGGCGCAATCCGCCTCCACCGTCTCCGCAGCCAGGCGGATCTCCTCCACCTTGCCCGCGCCGACATAGTAAGCGGCATTCGTCACGGCCAGCTTCTGCGTCACCTGCGCCGCGACCTCCATCTCGCAGGCTTCGGCCAGACCGGCAAGTTCTTCCATATGATAGTCAAAATTCGGATCGTTGCCAGAATCGACTCCGACTAATATCACTTTTCTCATCATTTTCTCCTTGTAAGGCGCTTTTTGAATACTGTGTTTCACCTTTGCCCCAAGCGAAGATCCACTGGACTTTCAACACCGCCAAATATCCGTGCAGGCTATATCATAAATATTGGCTATGCCGACGGATCTACGCTTCCCGATCGGCGCCTAACGTTCCCGCATGCCACTGGCACTTTGTGCCCTTATGGCTCCGACTACCCGGCTCGTTGCTTCGCGGGAAACACACGATTTTCAGTGGCTCATTACACAACCGCTTCTACCAGGACCTTGCCTCCTAAATGAATCTCATGTACGCCGATTTTTTTATTTTTATTAAAGTTAAAGCTAAGCATATAGCCTTTCGTGAGATGGTAGTGATCCAGATATTCTAATAGCTGAGCTTCGCCTCTTGTATTATAAGAACTGCCGCGCCATATCTTCAACTCAATCACGAACTGTTTTCCTCTGTAGTCCACAATCACATCTGTGCGTTCCTGATTGCGCGTACGCGATTCAACATAATAATTCCCCGTCCCATTGATAATCGGACGCAGATACAAAAGGAAAAATCTTCTGCCATCTTCTTCCACAAACTTCTGTGGGCGGTCACCATAAAGGTCATCAAAGCTCACCACAAAACGTTCCAGAATCCTGTCCATATCAAGAACACCGTCCCTGATAAAGCTGGATTTATCTCGATCCCCACACATAAAAATCTCATTTCCATCTTTTCGCGAGGACGCCAGAAACAGATTGTAAAGGCGAGTCTCAAAAATACGGTTTGATACCTGAACTCCCTCACTGGTTGCCTTTACAAACCCGAACATCCTTCCAAGATCGCCCGCTGCCGCATCCGGAACAGAAGGCAGCGTTTCGCCATGC
>JAJQFO010000341.1 GCA_021201095.1 Lachnospiraceae bacterium | reverse complement strand
TGTTGACCAACATTATACTTCTTAAATAAAACGCCATTTTAATACAACACATCTTAAATACGATGCCTTAAGGACTATCTGCACAATATAGTCCTTATTTTATTGTCAAAAATGCCGAAATTACATTATATTATTTAAATTATATTGACATAATACAACATATATATTAAACTTCATTATAGATTCTAAATATATTTCCGTTGACCTGCATCTGGAAGGAGGTCCCCACATGGCAAAACCCCGTACCAAATGGTCTGAATCAACTTATGAACGTTATCTCAAAGAAGGCCGCGGCCAGGGCGAAGGTGCTGACTATAAACCCTGGCTGACCATCCACAGCTTTGCGTCAAAAGGTACCGTATCGCGGATTCCCGGCCGGAAAACCGGGCGCATCCATCATCTTCTTTCCCATAATGAAGAGTACTATTTTTACCTGCTGGATTTCAATCCGGATGTTTTGGATATCCGGGAGCAGTTTCCCATGAAGCTGGCCGATACCCTGCGCATTGCCAGGGAAATGAATATCCGGCATCCCCGTTACCCCGGCTGCAGCTTTCCGGCGGTTATGACCACAGACTTTATGATCACCTGCGGTGACGGATACCACGCCAGGACCATTAAGTTAAAGAAAGAACTCGATAACCCCCGTACGGTTGAGAAATTTCTTATCGAACGGGAATACTGGCTGCAGCACGGGGTTGACTGGGCGATCGTTACGGAAGATGAGATCAACCGGACGAAGGCGGAGAACTTCCGGTGGCTTACCTCCGGCAGGAATCCTGACGAAATGATCCCTGATGATCCCTTAAGACAGTACTGCATAGATGAATTCCTCTTTCTGTATCTGCAAAAACGTCTCCCGTTTGCCGTCATTGTCCGGGACATGGAAGAGAACCACCATCTGGAGGGAGGGGCTGTGATGGCCATCTACAAATCACTTGTACTGGAAGGCCGTATCGAAGTCAGCCTTGATGCAAAAATTGACCCGAATCATCCCACGGAGGCAGAAAACCATGAGCAATGACAGCAAAAATATACAGGTAAAACAGGTCGTCTTGGATCGATCGGCCCAGAAAGCTTACCGTGTACTCTGGATCAGCCCGGACTGCAGCTATGGGTACTGGATTGACCCGGACGGGAAAAGCAACATCCCTGAAAAATTCAGCCCGGCAGGGCTTGAAGCAGGGCTTGAAGCCGGAACCTTTGAGTTCATCAAAGATACCTGGATGCCATGTGTCAGTGAAAGCGATATTCCTTTTAAATGGAAGCAGCGCCGGGGCAAAGCCTACGGTTTTATCGAAAAAGCAGTCCGGATGGAGCCGGAGATCTATGACCGGAACTGCCGCAGGAAGATCGCCGATGAGATTTCTGAAAACTCACCGGAGCCTATCAGCCTTCCTTCCCTGTACGGCTACCTCGGCAGATACTGGAAACGCGGCATGGTGCCGAACGCACTGCTTCCCGACTATGACCACACAGGCAAAACCCGCGATGTTTACAAGGAATCCGCAAAAAGGAGCGGCAGGAAGAAGCGTGCGGGTGCCGCCGGTAAAAAGCTGACAAATGATGATATCCGGCATTTTTCGGATGCCGTTTCCAAGTATTACCTCACGCCGGAACACAGTTCCTTTAAGAGTTCCTACAGCCAGATGCTGAAGGAATGGTATTCTGTAAAGCGGCCGGACGGGGAAGTGGACCTCCTTCCCCCGGATGACATTCCGTCATTCCGGCAATACCAGAACTGGTATTTCAATAACCGCGACCGTTTCCAGGAAATCAAAAAGCGTGACGGCCAGAAGGCATTGGACCTTAAGTACCGCGGCCTTAACGGGAAGACAGAGGAACACCTTTACGGCCCGGGTGACGCCGTACAGATTGACGCAACCATTGCCGATATTTATCTTGTCTCCCAGAACGACCGCTCCATGATTGTCGGGCGCCCGGCGATGTATTTTGTCATGGATGCATACTCCCACATGGTAACGGGGATGCACATCACCCTGAATAACCCTTCCTGGGAGGCCGAATCCCTAGCGATCCGGAACAGCGCCACAAACAAGGCGGATTACTGTAAACGCTACGGGATTGACATCACACCGGAAGAATGGCCCTGCTTCCATATCCCACGGTCCATCATCGGCGACCGCGGCGAGCTGGAAAGCAGCCACGCTGACGTGCTGGCCAACGAACTCGGCATCCAGGTCGTCAATACCCCGCCTTACCGTGGCGACCTGAAAGGCATCATTGAACAGCATTTCCGCACAGTCAACATCGACATGACCAATACCCTCCCCGGAAAGGTGCAGCCCGATTTCGGGCAGCGTGGAAGCCATGACTACCGGCTGGACGCAAAGCTTGACCTGCACCAGTTTACCGCCATCATCATCCGCTGCGTACTCCACTACAACAACCGCCATTACATGGACGGCTATGCCAGGGATATGCAGATGCGCTCCCTCGGCGTCCGGCCTGTGCCGCTGGAACTTTGGAACTACGGCATCCGTTACCGTTCCGGAGGGCTGCAGGTTGTAGATGAAAATGTAATGAACGCGGCGCTCCTCCCCCGCGGTGAGGCGAGCATCACCGGGAAAGGGATCTGTTTCCGCCGGATGTATTATACCTGCCCCCGGGCCGAGGAGGAAGACTGGTTTTCCCGCGCAAGGATCTCCGGTACTGAAAAGATCACGGTTTCCTATGACCCGACAGATATGGACCGCATTTTTGTACGTCCAAAGGCTGACACTGCCCCGGTATTATGCCACCTGAGGGAACATGAGAACATGTACCGCGGACTCTCGGAAGCGGAACTTGACCGGATCCATGAAGCAGACCTTGACGAAAAAGCCGCGTTTGAGCATACGGAACTTGACTCTAAGGCAAAGCTCAACAGCTTTATTGATAAAAAGACAAAAGAAGCCGAAGAGCTCATGAAAAACTCCTGCGTCTCCAGGAGCAAAACGGAGCGGTTATCTGACATCCGCGAGAGCCGCCGCAGGGAAATCGAAGCCGAGTTGGAGTGGCAGACCCAAAAAAGTATGGAAATCCGCGGCGCGGCATGCAATGCCGCTGCCCTACGGAAAAAGGAGGAAACATCCGCCCCGGCCAGGAGCGAAAGTTCTGCTGACATCGTAGACCGCATGATCGCCGAGCAGGTCCAGAAGATCCTGCCCGATATACAGTTCAGCAGCAGTACAGAAAGCTGATTGCATTCCTCCCGGCACTATAACAGAGTACTGGGTGCCGGAGGTCCAGAAGCAGAAAGGAGCATGCCCCATGAAAGACTACCGGTTTGAGAACGTCTATGCCACAAAAGCCTCCTATAAAGAAGCCGATATGGCCGAATTCAGGTATAACCCACTTGTGGAGGCCCTCCCTCTTCCCCTTGGCCGCGAGAAAACCATGCAGTCCCTGATGGTATACCCGCCCTATTCGGAAAGTGACAGGGACAGGCCTTACGAATGGCGGATGGAAGCGACGCAGCGGATCATCAGCTGCCACGCACCCAGCCACTGGGACCTGGACATTTCCACTATGGTTAGTCGGTGCATGCGCTGGGGTTATGCAAAGCGGAACCCTTTAGCGAAGAAGTACGCCGCCACGCTTGCCGGGAACTATAACGCCATATGCGACGGCTCCCTGAATTACCACGGCGGTTACCATGCCGCTGCACAGGGGTTCTCTATCATTGGTGTTTCCGGTGTCGGTAAGACTACCACCGTTGAAGCCATCCTCCAGAAATATCCCCAGGTCATTGAACATACCGTTTACAAAGGCATCCCGTTTCCAGTCACACAAATCAGCTGGTTAAAGCTCGACTGCCCCAAGGACGGGTCTCTTAAATCACTCTGCATAGAATTCTTCGGGCAGGTGGACCTGCTTGTCGGGACACAGTACCAGAAACAGAACGAGCGCCGTACGACTCTTGATGTGATGCAGATCCGGATGTCCCAGGTCTGCGCACACCTGAATGTCGGTCTTCTCGTCATTGATGAGATCCAGCACCTGTGCGCTTCCAAAAAGGAAGCCTCCCAGGCAGCCCTGAACTTTTTCGTTTCCCTGTCCAACACGATAGGCATCCCGGTAGTCCTGATCGGAACGCCATCCGCGCTTAAGCTTTTGAGGCATGAGTTCCAGCAGGCAAAACGCGGCTCCGGCCAAGGCAGCATACTCTGGGGGCGGACAGAACAGAAAAGCCCGAACTGGGATCTCTACCTGAAATCCGTCTTCCGTTACCAGTACACCAGAATCCCCGTAGCCCTCACAAAAGAAATCTCCGATGCAATCTATGACGAATCCCAGGGGCTCCCTTTCCTCGCATCCCATCTCTATAAACTCACACAGGAAGATGCCATGAGCAGTGGAAAGGAATCTTTTGATGTAAAGGATATCCACCGCGTTGCAGATGGATACCTGGGGCTTACCAAACCGCTCCGGGATGCCATGCGCCGCGGCGAGGATGTTGACCTTAACGCCTTGGAAATAGCATCCATCCACGCAAAGACGTGGGAATCCGCCCCGACTGACCTGGAAAAAACAAAAGCGGCAGTCCATACCGTCCCAAAAGAATCCGTCCATCAGGATGCTGTTGCCAGGCTGCTTCTACTCGGTATTGCCAAAAAAGAGGCCGAAGAAGCAGTCATCCTCGTTATGGGCGATATGAAAGAAAACGCCCCCGCTGAACTGGTAGCCCGCAAAGCAGCCATGCTCTGTTTTCAGGACAGTCATACTTCCAAATCCCAATCCAAAACAAATGTCCCGACCGGATATGACAAGCTAAAAGAAAGCGGGATGATCGCCAGCGAGGAGGTATGACCATGGCTATCTCAAAAACAATACGTAACTTTCCAATACCATACCCTGGCGAGTGCCTTTACAGCCTTTTCAGCCGCTATCACGCGCGGAGCGGAAACGTTTCATTCCAGAACACTGCAGAAGATTTGTTTGGCAATCCGATGTACGCCTTCCATTCATCTGTCACTACCCCCTACCGTCTTGAGTTTGTGCAGCGCTGGTATCCGCAGGATGCAGAAACCGTCGCGAAGAAACTGCTTTTATATCACACCGGGTTCCAGTATTATTGTCTCGTTTGCCGTCCAGAAAGGAAAGAAAAATACTATGAAGCATTCTGTCAGGGCACGGCAGAGAACTACAAGCCGGCTGTGCATATGGCCAGAGAAATCAGCTGCTTTTTCCATCATCTTCGCTACTGTCCCATGTGTGTCAAAGAAGAAATGGAACTTTACGGCGAGCCTTACTGGAGCGTTATCGCCCAGATTGACGGTGTTGATTTCTGCCCTGTACATGGCTGTCACCTGTGCGACAGTTCCGTTTCCAGGAACGACATCCGCAGTTCTCTGATACCAGCCTCGCAGGTCTTATCCAGCCAAGAGCTTGCACAGGAGCGTCCTGCCTATGCATACACAGAACTGGATTGTGAATCTCTTGCATTCTCCAAAGATGTCTACTGGTTTCTTAACCATGGTGCCATTCTGGACTACAATACAATAAAGAGGCTTACATCTAACGCCTTCTACCGCCAGGGGAAGGATATCCATTATGGTGCGTTTTATGCCAGAAAAGAACTCCTCATGTATCACACGTCTGCTGCATTCAAGAAAAAAATGGAAGTTATATACATAACAAGATACAATTTAAAAAGAGATGACATAGACAGCAACAATTCATTTCCCTTTTACTCTGGCTTCTTCCCAACCTGGATTTTGACCATTCACTACCTGTTTGGAGATGCAGAAAACTTTGGCGAAGCAGTCATTGCAGACACGATGAACATCGGCAAGAATTCTCCGGATAATAATTTCAATCTTTATTGTTAATTTAAAATTTATATTGTGCAGAACCACTCTGAAAGCTAATGACTATAATGTCAGTCAACA
>JAJQFO010000190.1:4351-26949 GCA_021201095.1 Lachnospiraceae bacterium | reverse complement strand
CAGTTTTTTTCATCGAGCGGTCAGATGTCCCTGATTTGGGACAGATGATGGAAAATTGCAAAATCACATAAAGAATGAAAAATGTGTCCCGAACTTGGGACAGTAGGCCGGAAATATAGGCAAAAAAGCCAAAAACTTGTTGCGGGTTGTGACGGATTTTGGTATAATATTACGTAATTTTTGAGACTTGTGCGGAGCCTGATCGAACTATTGGAGGAAGAAGATTTTATGCCGAAAGAAAACTGGCAGAAGCTGAAATTACTGAAACTGGTTGATTTGCTGCGTCAGGAAACAGATGAGCAGCATCCTCTCACCACAGCACAGATTTGTGAAAGGCTGAGAGCAATGGACATCCCATGTGACCGGCGGGTTCTGAGTAAGGATATTGACCTTTTAAATGATAACGGAGTCGAAGTCCTATGGACATGGGTTGGAAAAGGAAAAGGCTATTATGTCGAAGACCGTAATTTCTCTGTCCCGGAGCTGAAGATTCTGATTGATGCTGTACAGGCTGCCAGCTTTATCACCGAAAAGAAAACCGAGGATCTGGTAAATAAACTTGCCAGCCTGGGCGGGACAAACCGAGCGGAGATACTGAAAAGCAACCTCACGCACTTCAACACGCGCAAACACAGTAATGAAAGTATTTACTATAATGTTGATGCAATCGAGGATGCCATACAGCACCAAAAGAAAATCATTTTCCGGTATTTCGATCTGGACATAAAGGGTGAAAAAAGCTATCGGCGTGATGGACATCACTATGTTGTGGAACCGGTGGCACTTGTCTATAACGAAGACAATTATTATGTCGTTGTCTACAGTGAAAGGCATGACAATACAGCAAATTACCGGGTCGACCGAATGGATAGCGTCGAAGTGATCGAAGATGCTATCTCAGAAAAAGCAGTGACACTGAAGGATAAGGTTGGCGAATATACAGAACAGGCAATAAAGATGTATGGCGGAGAGCCGCAGACTGTCGTTTTGGAATTTGACAGCAAACTGACAGGCGTAATCTATGACCGTTTTGGAGAAGGCGTGAACATGATGCCGTCCAGCGAGGACAAGATATTGGCAACCGTCAAGGTGCAGCTTTCGCCTACCTTTTGGGGCTGGTTGTTTCAATTTGGAGCCAAGATGAGGGTATTGTCGCCGAGCAGCGTGACGGAAGAATATAAAGCACGGGCAGCGGAATTGCTGTTGCCGTAGAGGATAAAGATATGGCTGACATCAAATTTGAAATTGTTCAATCCATTGGCTGTCTTTCGGAAAGCAGTAACGGTTGGACGAAAGAGCTGAACATGATTTCCTGGAATGATAAGGAAGCGAAGTACGATATTCGTGCATGGTCAGCAGACCATACAAAAATGGGTAAGGGAGTCACGCTGACGAAAGAAGAGCTGATTCAGCTGAAATCATTTCTGGAGGAGTTGCTGTAAATGCCTGAGAGACAACGGGGGTGGAATATCTACGAAGCGGTGATTCTGCTCGAAGGGCTTTTGGAAATATTAAATGATGGCGTTCCGCGCAAAGATATAATCAGGCGAGTCTCTCGTGATTTAAGAGAGATGGCGAGACAGCAAGGCGAAGACATAGACGAGATATTTCGCAACGAAAATGGAATATCATTTCAATTGCAAAGCATGGAATCGGCTTACAAAGGATACACGATATCCAAACCAGCCACAAAATTATTTTTGGCTGCCGTTGAAATGTACCAGCAGAATAGGCCGGAATACGATAAACTATTGGGGGAGGCAAGAGCTATGATCAATAATACACAGTCATGTGAGTCTGATTTTATGACATGGCTTTCGAGTAAGGTGTCCCCGGCGCAGCTATCGGAGCTATATTGGTGTTACACAGAAATCGAGTCCTCCTGTCTTAGCGTTAAAATATTGAAAAAACCATTGTTTGAGACCACGGATTATGAAACAGTTCAAGCAGTACAAAGGTATATAGAGCAGAATAAGTTCTTTCACGCCATGCATCGACGGCAGTTTTCAAAGCTGATAACTGCAGGAAGGCATTACCTGGCATATACGAAGGAAATGGCCACAAAGCAATTGGATAACGAGAAAAACGTATCAGAACCTGTCGACAAACATGAGGAAACGAAAACTGTTGAAAAGCCGGTTGCTTTAGTTTCTGTCAACAAGACTGATGTAAAAGATACAAAGATTGATGAGAAGAGATTCTCTACGCTAGGACAAGAGACACTTGAGAGCCAACTGAAAAAAGAATTGGAAGCAGAGTCGGCGAGAAATCGCTTTGGAACGACTCTGGTCTTCTTAATGCGACAGGTGAAATGCACAGACGAAAGAAAGGTGAAACAGATATTGGAGCAGGCTCCCTGGGCCAGACTGCAATATGGACGATATTATTATGCAGAAGAACCGCAGCAGGAAACGCCAGTGGTTAAAAGGAAAACAGATAACTCAGAAAAGAGCGAGGTGGAACAGAAGAAAGCAGAAACCCCTCTTGTAAGGACAAGCGAGGACGAAAGGCTGTTGGCAAAATATCCCATTATTTACAAGCGGGTCTTTTTTGCTGTTAAAGAGTCTTCTATCAGAGAAAACGGTGTAAGCATTGGCGAAATACAGGAATTGACGCAACGCATAGGACGAGCCTCTGATATCGAAGAAATATTAGATAATGCGAGCTGGTCGAAAAGTGTGGACGGCGGCTATCATTTCTCAGATGAAATTATAATACATGACGATGAAATGCAGGAGGAAAACGAGGATTCTGTCGAAGAGACAAAAGAACAAAATGAATGGACTATTGACTTTGATAATCTGGGCAGTTTTGCTCATACAAAGCCGAGTTTCTTTACTTATTTTGAAGAGAATAAAGGCTCTTGCTCATCATGGACGGAATTGTATGTATCTTTTTTTGCTGCGCTATACGAGGACTATCCGCACCTTTTCAAACCAGGAATGTCCTTTTCGGTGAACAGGGGAAGAGTTGAACTGGCTGTCAGGAGCGAAGCAGGATTTATGGCCGCACCCAAGGATGTGCCGGGCACTAATTATGCAATTGAAACAAATATTAGTGCAACAGATATTGTCCGAAAGATGAAATATTTGTTGGATTTTTGTTCTGTGGATTATGAAAATGTGGTGATTAAATATTGCCGAAGAACTCCTGCTGGTGAGGCACCAGACACTGTTATCGTTCATCCAATACAAGGTGAGCAGAAGGCAGCAATGATTGACCGCCTCTCGTTTTATCACTATCTGATTAAAAAACAGAATTTATCAGTGGCAACCAGCCGAAGCTATTCATCTGCAATAGGAAGTTGTGAGACATTTGCCAGAGAACATCATTACGAATCCTGGCGGTTATATACATCAGATTTGACGGAGGCGAAAGCAACTGTCGACGCCTTGTTCCGCGATGCAGATTTTATAGAATATAATGACCGATGGCATAATCAGCTCAGAGCCGCGATTGCCAAGCTTCTTGTTTTTATCGGTGATGGCACTGAAAACATAGAAATAGATGTAATAGCGCCAAGGACAGCGTCACCGACACCGGCGAGGGATTTCAGTTATAGGAACGAACCCTATGAAGAGGTTCTTAAAGAGAAATTCCGGCGCGGTTTCCGCTTGGATTCTGCCATTGAGCTTCGCAGGTTCAGAAAATTCTATGCAGATATGCATGGAATGGATGTGAAAGAAGACGATAACGAAATCATTAGCATTATTCGACGGCTTTGTATTCTATGCGACGACAGAGCTTATCATCCGGACGTGATGCTCAGCCCGGAGTTAAAGACAAAGCTTCTTGACTATATTGAAAAATGTTTTGATGACGGAAAAACGACCATATATTACCAGGCGTTATGCACGGAATTTGCGGAAGAGTTCATTGACTATCCTCTCCACAACAATCCGGATGCCTTAAAAGTGTATCTCAGCGATGTGGGCTATGGAAAGTTTTACATTAATCGAACCTGCATCTCTAAAGAGGCTAATGTGACGACAGATCCATTGACGGAAATTCGCGAGTGCCTGAAGGAATTTGGTCGTCCCGTAAAATTTGAGGAGCTTTTTGCTGCTTTGCCCCATT
Source organism: Lachnospiraceae bacterium (assembly GCA_021201095.1). Lineage (GTDB taxonomy): Bacteria > Bacillota > Clostridia > Lachnospirales > Lachnospiraceae > Choladousia. Next base: position 22,872 of record JAJQFO010000190.1, on the reverse strand, counting down.
TGCCTCAGAGCAAGATAAAGTTTCTGTTGGCAGCAAATGCTGAGTTCGTGAGCAATGGACAGGGAACATATTTTCATGAAAGCACTGTTCGGCTTTCAGACGAAGAGTTTGAAAATATTGCATCAATAATCGAGCAGACAATTGAAGAAAAGGATTTCATTGGCGGCAATGAGCTGTATGATGAAATCAAGGTAATGTATCCATACATTATTGAGGAAAATTCGGAGCTATCTGTGTATGGCTTCCGGGATGCACTCAAATATAAGTTTGGAGACCGCTTTTCCTTCAAAGGAAACATTATAAGCGCTGCCGGTAAGGAACTGGCTATGGCTGATGTATTTGCAAACTATGCCAGGAAGCATGAAAGTTTTACACTTACAGAACTTGAAACTTTAGCGCACGAATTAGCGTCAACGATATATTTTGATTCCGTATACGAGAATAGCCTTCGCATCAGCCAAGAGCAGTTTGTATCAAAGTATCGGGCACAGTTTAATGTTCCGGAGGTAGATGCAGCAATGGACAGAATATGTTCCGGAGATTATATGGCAATCAAGCAGGTAAATAATTTTGCTGTTTTTCCATATGTGGGCTTTCCGTGGAACAGCTTTTTATTAGAGCATTATGTCGCCGCATATAGCAAAAAGTATACATTACTTCACTCTGGCTTTAACCGAGCAGAATGTGCTGGCGCTATAGTAAAGCGTTCGGCGAATATTAATAGTTTTGATGATTTTATTGTGGAGTTTTTGAAAAACACAGACGTGGAATTGAAGAAAACTCCCGTGCTTCAGATGTTAGTTCAGGAGGGATATTTGGTGAGACGCAGATATGCTAATATAGAGGATCTCATCATTCGAGCAAAAGCACAAAGGAACAGGAAGGAAACGGATTAAATATGTATTCGTATAGTTGGGATGCCGATACAGGAGGACTACTGCTAAACAGCTCACCGTTGCCATTTAGTAAGGAACCTCGACCGGTATATTACAAGGAACTGGATATTTTAGGGTTTGATAAGTACTGGAATTATGCTAAGAACGACGCTTATCCTTATATGTGGGCTGAAGCGAATAATTACTTTTATCGAGGAAGACTGGTTGCAAAGACAAAAGGAGGAAGTTTATACACTACTCCGGAAATAATCTTGTTAGATGAACCAGAACCGGACGGACTGCCTCTAAGGTATATAGATATCCCGGCTATGGTTGATAAGAACCGTGATATCATTGAGAAACTTGCGGCAGAAACAATCAAAAAAATATATAACACATATGTTGAATATATAGATAAAGTTGACGTTTTTTACGTAGCTTTCAGTGGTGGAAAAGATAGTGTTGTTGCACTAGACCTTGTACAGCGGGCACTACCGCATAATAAATTTAAGGTTTTATTCGGAGATACGGGGATGGAGTTCCCGGATACATATGAGACGATAAAAAAAACAGAGGAATTTTGTCTGGAAAATGGGATACAGTTTTTACGGGCAAAGTCTTCTCTATCAACAGAAGAGACTTGGAAAATGTTTGGGCCTCCGGCAGTAACTAATCGCTGGTGTTGCAGTGTTCATAAGACTTCACCGCAGATTAGGCTACTGCAAATTCAAACACAAAAACAAGGATTTACAGGAATGGCGTTTACCGGTATCCGCGGTGATGAAAGCACGGCCAGAAGTGAATATGAGGATGTGAGCTTTGGAGAAAAACATAGAGGACAATATAGCTGCCATCCTATAATTGAATGGAATTCAGCAGAGTTGTTTTTGTATATTTATCAGGAGGATTTAATTATTAATGATGCTTATCTGAAGGGAAACAGCCGTGTAGGATGTTTGGTTTGCCCAATGTCTTCAGGAAAGCATGAGTTCATGAAACACCAATGCTACCCGGAAGAACTAAGTTCTTTTGTAGATAGAATTAAGGAGACCAGTGGTAAGACAGATTACACTGAATCTGAAATGAACCGGTTTATTGATGATGGCGGATGGAAAACGCGAAAATCTGGACGGGAATTAAACTTTGGCCAGGATAAACATATGGTTGAAAGCGATAAATACAAGACAACCATAACTGTTTTTGTCAAAAATCCGACATGGGAAGAATGGGCAAAAACAATAGGCCAAGTTATAAAAATGGACGATGAAAACTATACAATTGACTACAAGGGCAAGATTTACCAAATCAGACGTTCATTTAGTGATGAAAATACATCAGTATTTTCCTTACTAAATTGTGGAACCGGAAAAGACGATATTAAGTTCCTATCGCTCTTTCGAGGAGTAATTATTAAAAGTATCTATTGTGTGAACTGCGGTGTATGTGCAGCTAATTGCTCCATGGGATGCATAGATATGACGGATTCCCTTTCAATTTCTGACAATTGTTGTCATTGCCATCAATGTCATAATATATACGAAAGCTGCTTGCGATATAATTCTATCAGAAATAAAGTAGGAGGAGAACGAAAAATGAAAGGATTAGACAGATATTTTAGCTTCGGCATTAGAAAAAATTGGATGGATTTATATTTCAAGGACGAGGGTGATTCGGAATTCTGGCTCACTGATGGACATGGCGATGTCCCGAATAAAAAGAAAGATGCATTTCTGAATTTTCTGAAAGATTCAGGAATGGTTATAGTAGATAAAACTATTTCCGGAGATAAATATGTTAAAAATGTTCCCAGCGAGTTTGCGAAAACACTTTTTTCTTTAGGAAGCGACTCGGAAAGTTCATGGGCACTAATGCTTTGCAATTTGGCTTATACGCCGGAGTTTAATTGGTACATAAAAAACATCAGAAGAAATGAGGTTGTAACTCCTGAACAATTTAAATTCATGTTGGAAGATGTAATGGAAAATGACACAAAGGGCTTAGGAAAGCGAAATGTTTCTGATGCGTTTAAAATGTTTTTGGTTAAGACACCTTTTGGTGAACCATTAGGTCTGGGTAAAGCAGATTATGACGAGAAGGTCAGCGCTTCCGGTATTGAAACCATCACCTTAAAATCTTTTGTTAGGGGGGAATGGGCTAATCCAGATCCGAAGGTTATCCTTTATTCGCTTTACAAGTTTGCGGAAGCTTGTGAAGGATATTATCAGTTTACACTTTCAAGATTGCTCGACTATAGTGTAGACAGTGATGGAATAAGTCCGACCGAGATTTTTGGGGTAGAACGCGACCAAATGGAGAAAATTCTTAATGGTCTGTCCATTAATTATCCGGATTTTATTAACGCCAGTTTCACGCTGGATCTTGATAATATTACTTTAAGCAGCGAGAAGACATCTAAAGATGTCCTGCAGCTTTTCTAAGGAGGAAAGAGCTATGCCGATGTTGGAAAAATACCGTGATTATTTCGATATAGATCCAGATTATTTCCCTGCCGTGAACGAATCAGTGATTATGAGAAACCCTGATATGTGGAAGAAATTCTACCCACACGAGACTTTCATCAAACTGATAAAAAATACGGTGGACGTATTGGAACGCAGACAGAAACTCTCCCTTTGGGTGGAGGGTGCATACGGGACAGGAAAGTCCCATGCTGTCCTGACACTGAAAAAGTTGTTGGATGCAAACGAGGAAGATACGCGGGAATATTTTCAGAAGTATAACATTGATAACGACTTATATAAGCGTTTTCAGGCTGTAAAAACGAGTGGGAAAATCCTGACAGTACATCGTTATGGCTCCGCTACAATTCATGGAGACCATAATCTTGTGTTCGCTATACAGGAAAGTGTAGAAAAAGCACTCATAGATGCAGGCATTGACAACAAGGGCGGAAACGCGCTGAAGGAAGCTACGATTGCGTGGCTTTCTGATAAAGACAATAGAGCATACTTTAATGGTTTGATAACTGGTGCCTATTCTGACTTATTTGGTGGCGATAATGTTGAAGGTGTGGTCGAAAAACTTCATACTTTTACCGGCGATGCATTATCAAAAATTATGGATAACATTTTCAAAGTTGCAGATGAACGTCAGATTAGAGCATTGACATTAAGCGTCTCTGATTTGGCTCATTGGATTCGTGAAGTCATTAGAGTAAATGACTTAAAGGCAATCGTGTTTATCTGGGATGAATTTACTGAGTATTTTTATAACAATGCGAGAAAGCTGACTGGTTTCCAGGAACTCTGCGAAATCAGTGAGACGGATCCATTTTACTTTATTCTTGTAACTCATTTGACACAGGGACTTTTCCATGAGCGCGATCAGGACTTCATCAAGCTAAATGGGCGTTTTGTGAGTCCGCATAGCATCATCAGCTTGCCTGAGAATATTGCTTTCCAGTTGATGGGAGCTGCAATGGAGAAAAACACAGATAAGGAAGTAGCTGAGGACTGGGATGAGATACTGGATGACTTGGTCGATCGGACTAAAGAGTCCAGGAAGGTTGTAAAATCAGTTGCTCGTATTTCGGATAAGGAAATGAAAGATATCCTACCGATCCATCCGTATGCGGCGCTTCTCCTGAAATATATATCTTCTGCGTTCGATTCTAATCAGCGAAGTATGTTTGATTTTATAAAAAATGATCGTGGTGATGAGATTAAGGGCTTCCAATGGTTTATTGACAATTACGGACCGTTGGATGATAATCCTTTGCTCACTGTGGATATGTTGTGGGAATTCTTCTATGACAAGGGAAAGGAGTATCTCGCACACGATATTCGCTCCATATTGGACTACTATCAGCGTGCTGAAAGACAAAGCCTTGATTCCGACCAAAAGAGAGTTTTAAAGACTGTTTTATTGCTGCAAGCTATATCTCAATATGCAGGAGATTCTGTAGATCTTTTCATTCCCAATGAAAAGAATATTAATAATGCGTTTGAAGGCTCTGACATGGAAAACAGTGCATCGCGCTGTGCAGACCAGTTGGTAAGAGATAAGGTATTATTCTCAAAATCTCTCGGAGGAGGAAAGTTCCAGTACGCCGCTTATAATAATGAGGGCGAAATCGACATCAGACCTTACGAAGAACAGATTGACAAAAGGAGCACTACTGCTCTTATTACTGAAGAATTATCGGATAAGACAAAAATTGTGGATGCGATTGCTCTTGGCGGAGCATTAAAGTTGCGGTATGAACTGCGGTATGTATCTTCATCAGATTTTGACTCAACGATTAGGCAACTCCGAAACACAGAAGAAAAGTATGTGAATAAAATAGTTGCAGTTGTCTGCTTCGCGAAGACTGACCAGGAAAGTGTCGTAATTGGAAAGAAAATTTCAGATGCAATCACTGCTGGTGTATATAATATGATTTATATTGATGCTTCGAGAACGCCATTTGGAGCAGATGGTTATGAAAATTACCGACATGACATGGCATTGTCATTATCTCAAGTGAGAAAAGATGATGGTTTAGCAACGCAGTATGCAAATAACGCAAAGGATTCTCTTAAAAAGTGGAAAATTCGCGTTATGTCAGGAGAATTTATTGTTTATACTGCTGACAAGCCAGATGGTGAGCGGGCAACTACCATTGATGCATTATATGAATTGCTTGCGGAGATAAATAAGAAAAAATTCCCGGAGTGTTTGGAAGGAGAATATACAGTCAATGCGGAGATGTATACTCCAAGTAGTTTAAAACAGGGCGTAGAGTCGGCTTTTGAACAAAAAACCAAGGGAAGATTTTCCTCAGGTAACCCTGCGACAAAGCTTGAAAATGCGTTAGCGGGAGCATGGAGAGAGGATGGATATTGGAAAGTAAATCCGCATAAGCATATTTCAAAGATTAAAATTCGTGTAGACGAGATTATTGAGGATGGATTTAAAAAAGCCGGACGGGTATCAATTCGGAGTATTTATGACATCCTGAAAGCTGCTCCATATGGCTTTATGCCATGCAATTTATCGGCATTTATGTTGGGATTTGTATTGAAAGAATATGCTGACGGATCCTATAGCTGGAGCGATGGCCTCACAAATGACATACTGGATGTTAACAAACTTAAAGAAATGATTGACGAAGTGATTCGTCTGGATATCACTCCAAATCCGAGATACAAGGATAAGTACATTGTGGCGGTTACGTCGGAAGAAAAAGCTTTTAATGAGATTACGTCCACAGCGTTCGGAATTCCACTTAATATGTGTACCTCTGTCACAAGCACACGGGAGCGCATTCGTAGCAAGATGAAGGAATATTCTTTCCCAATCTGGACATTGAAGTCGATTCTGGATTCGGAAGACTTAAAAACTGACCGTATAGTTTTGGCTGAGATGATTGATTCTTTCTGTGGTATCGCGAATAGTAATAACATGGGGAAGGTAAAATCGGACAGTGATATTGCTATGTCTATCGGAAAGCTTTACCTTGCTCATCCGGATGCTGCTGAAGATTTAAAGCATTTGCTGACCAAAGAAAAGTGCACGGAGGGAATGGTTGCCTATCTCAGAACCTTCGATGACGGTGAGCTTGTAGCTCTGGCAGAAGCCGTTGGTGATGGTGGCCAGTATATCAATGTAGTCCGCAGGAAGTTTGATGCGGATGCTGCAAATTGGGTATGGAATATCGAGACAGCGCAGCAGAAAATTCGTGAGGTGGTTTTAGAATACCGCATTATTGAGGAAAGTAATAAGGTTATCTCTAAGAGCATTACGTATGATGCAACGCTTCGAGAGTGGTGTGATAAGTGCAGATACATCCGCATCTCGTATGCTGCAGGTAAGAATTATTTCGATGAACTGGGAACGTTTCTCGGAATGCTTTATAATTTGAAAAAGGCCGGAACGCTTTTAGATTCACAGAAGAAACCATTTTTAGATGCCCTGGTTGCAAATGGCGAAAATTTCCGCAATTTCTATAACAATCAGGTGCAGACGTTTAAGCGAGTATGCGGATATTATTTAGACGAATTAAGTGATGAGGATATTCAGGAAGTATATAAGTTGATGCCTGCCGATTCTTTCACTTATGAAAAGTCGGATTATCTTAACAAAGTGGAAAGCAGTGTACATTCTTATAAAGAGAGCTTAAAGAGTGCACAGCTGAAGAAAGTATGGCGAGAGAAGACTCATTCGGAAACTCCACGCGAATGGTCGAAGAAGCATAAGATGCCGATCCTTTGCCTTATACCAGATTCGGAAATGTCGAAAGCAAAGGCCGCTTTTGGCGCTGCTAACCGGAAAAAACCGGATGCAACAGCCGTTGATAAGGCCATGGAGTATTTTGAGACAGCGAGCTTTTTCAATCTTCTCGATGACGAAAACGCTTTAGATAAAGCTTTTAGAGACGGTATTATCAAGAGCTATGCGGTTATGCTTACAGACATTCAGGAAGTGAAGGATTATTTAGACAGACGTATTTCAGCTGATCCATACGACTGGTTTGGACTTCCGGAAGTTGATAAGCGTCTGAAGGAAATGGCAGAGGCCAAGTATAACCAGGGCGGGTGCGATCGCGCGTTGGAGAAGATTGACAACATGGACATCACAGATGTGAAAAGATATTTGAAGGAGCTTATCAAGGATAACATGATCGTTGGCATGGAAATCATCAAAGGAAACTAAGGAGAGACACTATGGCTATTGATGCGGTTTTCAGGAAAATAGACAGGTATTTGAAGAAAGAAAATATTGGCTCTCTTGTAGTGGATGTACAGAATAAAGAGGATTTAGAGGTGCTGGTAACACACTACCAGCTGCCTCAGAATACCTTTATCTCTGCCTCTGATTCAGCATTCTGTAATCGAGATGAATTTCCGGCAATAGCGACATTGATTGACCGGCTCCATCGTGAGGATAAGCATTTCTTTGTCAGGGAAGTGTCTTCGTTTTATCTTCTGCAGGGTGAAAATGCCCTTATGCAGATATTAACGGAACTTCTCTCAATGAATATTGCTGGTCATGCAGTTATCATAACCTGGCAGTGTGCGGATTATTTAAAAAAGCTCGTAAAAAATGACCGGAGACTGGAGAACAGAATATGTATTGCAGAGGGCACTCTGTCAGTCAGACCTCGACTTGTGTTTGCTATGAAAGGGATCAGTCTTGGAACTTCTGTAGCAAGTGTAATTGGCATTGATCGTATTGCATGGGCGGTTGAAAAAGAACTGGCAAACACGATTTATGTGGAGACAAATAAAGATAAAAGCATTTATCCGTATTCTCTTTATGCGATATCCGATATGAAGGATCCATATGAGGTACTCTGCCAGAAGGATAAGGCTACAACAGAACTGGAAAAAAGTCTTGGCACAGAGGATGACTGGCAGTATGCTTTGTCCGAATTTCAGACGTATCCTTCTTGGGAGCTTCTGATTGATGCAAAGGTTGGGAACAGTAACAGCCTTGAACTTGTAATTTCCAATTATGAGTACCATAAGTCAAATCATCAGTGGTTATGGATGTATTTTATCGGATTAAAGCTGTTTGGGGCGGGGACAGACTGGTGCCTGAATACTGCGTCAAAAAAAGCACAATCGCCAGCAGATTTTATAAGGAATATATATCGCTCTTTATTGGAATTGTCCCCACAGGATGCGATGTTTTCGGATGCATACGAGCGTCGAAAGGCAGTTTTGAAAGCGATAGGAAATCCGGGCAATGAGCTTGTTGATTTCTGTAAAATTGTTCTCAGCAAGGAAAGAGATGCCATCTACTATCTGACAGACAATACTATTCAGGAACGCGAGCTTGTGTTCCGGCTGTTGGATAGATATGGCCTTGACTACGACAGGAAAGAATTATTTGATATTTTGGGAAAAGTGTATCCGGATTTGCAGCATTATATGGAACCATTCCATTTTAAAAATAAGCTGTTGGATACATATTTTCAGGATTATAAGTATCAGAAAGTTATCAATAAGATATTACCAGAATTTATGACTGTTGTGGAACAGCAGGCTGTTGATCGGGATTATAATACAATTCTTCAGCCGCGAAGCTCCGTCATTGAGGGAATTGACCGTACAAATGCGCAAGCTTATTTTACGGATGCTATGGGTGTGGAATATCTCGGCTTTATAATGGCCAAGTGTCAGGAGCTTTCTCTGATGGCAAAGGTCACTGTATGCCGATGTGAATTGCCGTCTATAACATGCCGTAACAAAGAGTTTTGGGACGTGCTTTCTTCTGAGCAGCACCCAATCCGCACAATCAGCGATATAGATGAAATTAAACATCATGGCAAGTATGACTATGATTATGAAAAAACAAAATTGCCGATTCATCTGATAAAAGAGCTTGAAATCATAGATAATCTTTTGGACAAGGTTTGGATAGATTTGTCGCAGGATAAATACAGCAAGGCTATTCTGATTTCTGACCATGGTGCGAGTCGGCTTGCTGTCATCCACGAAACAGAAAACCTGTTGGAAATGGCAGAAAACGGAAATCATTCTGGCAGATGTTGCCCAAAGAATGAGGTTGATGAAAAACCGGAAAGCGCTGCGGATGCAGACGATTTTTGGGCGCTGGCTAATTATGATCGCTTCAAAGGCAGCAGAAAAGCCAATGTTGAGGTACACGGAGGTGCGACATTAGAGGAGGTTACAGTTCCGATTATAGAGATTACATATATCCGCGGAGAAGTTGAAGTGAGAATTATGGCTATTGATGCACCGGCGACTTTTACTGGTGTGCCTGAAATCAAAGTAGGCTTCCGCAAACCGGCTGCTCTCAAAATTTATGCATCGCAGAAGCTGATGGATGTCAGCATTGAAATTGACGGACATAACTATCCTGCTGTAATGACGGACGATAATTTCTATGTTGTCAAAGAAATGCCTGAAATCCGCCGCGCGAAGCTATATCATGTGGACGTTTTTACTTGTGGCAATAGAATTGTTGCCGGTCTTCCGCTTCAAGTTAAAAAGGAAGGCATGAGTGAAAAGAGCATATTGTAAGGAGGAATACCTGTGGTAGAAAAATTAAGAGAATGTTTTGACGAAATGGTTGTTTACAAAGACCTGAAGAAAAGCAACTTCTTTTCAGCACTTGGGCTTCCTTCATTTTTGAGGGACTGGCTTTTGAAAAAGTTTTCTGATGATGAGGGAAATCTGGACATTGATGAGCTTACAGACTTTATTCATACATATCTGCCCAACAAGGAAGAATGGGTAAGTATTAAGGATAGAATCATCAATGACAATGAGCGCATTCAGCTTCTCACCAGAATATCGGTAGATATTAGTATCAAGACCGGCGAGATTACGTTCGAACTTCCTGATTTTGGCTTAACAAGTAAGGAAACGATGATTGATCATGCCACCTGGGAGGAATATCGCGGTGAGCTGGCCAGTGGACAGGAAGTATGGGGGGTTGTTGAATTAGGCTACCGTCCTCCGGATGAATTTGCGAAACCGAAGATTCCCGGAAAAATTCGTCTGACTGGTTTTACGAATTTCTGCCCATATACGATTGACCTTGATTATTATAAAGATGTTCGCAACGAATTCACTACATCGGAGTGGATTGATGTTTTACTGGGAGCGATTGATTATAATGCCGATGGCTACGAATCGGAAGAGCAAAAGCTTGCGATGCTGACCCGTATCCTTCCATTTGTAGAGAAGCGGTTGAACCTGATTGAGCTCGCTCCAAAAGGGACAGGAAAGTCGTATGTCTTCGGGCATGTGAGCAAATATGGATTATTGACAGACGGCGGCAAGGTTACCCGTGCCAAAATGTTCTATGATATGCAGCGAAAGACGCCTGGCTTTATTACAGGGAACGATTTTGTGGCGATAGATGAAGTGAAACTCGTTCAGTTTGGTGATGTGAATGAGATGCGCTCTATTATGCAGGGATACATGGAATACGGCCAGTTTAATATAAGCGGGTATGAAGGAAAATCTGATGCTGGCATTATTTTCCTTGGGAACATTGCGCAGGACAATATGGACGAGTATCAGAATATGTTTTCCGAGCTTCCTTCCCTGTTTCAGGAAAGCGCTTTGGTAGACCGTATTCATGGTTTTATAAAAGGCTGGGAAATTCCGAGAATGAACGATGACCTAAAACTGTCAGGCTGGGCGCTTAATTCTGAGTATTTTTGCACGATTTTGCATGAGCTGCGGAATGATGTCAGTTACAGGGCTATTGTTGATCAGATTGTGGAAGTCCCGGAAAGGGCGGACACTCGTGACACAGAGGCCATCAAGCGAATCACAACGGCTTATTTGAAATTGCTCTTCCCAAATGTACGGAAGGTTCAGGATATCAATCCAAGGCGTTTTCAGAAATATTGTCTCCGACCGGCTGTGAATATGCGTAAGATTATCAAAAAACAGCTTGCCATTCTTGACAAGGAGTATAAGGGGAAAGACGTGCCAACGTTTTCTCTGAAGGAGATTTCGGAAGATGATTGATTGTGTGATTTGCGGAAAAGAACGCCTTGACAAGGATACAATCGGAATAAATAAGAAGCTTTTGGGCGAAAAGATTGATAATTTTTATTGCATGGATTGCCTTGCTGATTATCTTGGATGTACGGTTCAGGAGCTTCTGGATAAAATCGAGGAATTTAAAGAAGAAGGCTGTAAGCTGTTTAAATGAGGTGAGAATATGAAACGGTTGATTTACGCCGATAATGCGGCCACAACACAATTGGATAAGAATGCGTTTGAGGCAATGCAACCGTTTCTTTTAAACGAGTACGGAAATGCTTCACAGCCCTACTCTTTTTCAAGAGCTGCGAAAAATGCCATCCGCAATTCGAGAGAAACGATAGCAAGGTGCATCGGAGCAAGTCCGGAGGAAATTCTTTTTACATCCGGAGGAACCGAAAGTGATAACTGGGTGATTAAAGGTAGTGCTTTTTATGATGAAAAAAAGCAGGAAACCATCACATCTTCAATTGAACATCACGCAATTTTACGGGCATGTGAGGATATAGAGCGGATAGGCTATCCTGTCACTTACCTCTCGACAGATCCAAGTGGAACTGTTCAGCCGGAAGAACTTTCTGAAAAAATATCTTCAAAGACTCGCCTTGTATCGGTGATGTTAGCAAACAATGAAATTGGCTCCATTCAGGATATTGCTGCGCTCGCAGAAATAAGTCATCTTGCAGGAGCCTTATTTCATACAGATGCTGTTCAGGCAGTTGGGCATATTAAAGTTGATGTAGACGCTCTTGGCGTAGACATGCTTTCTGCATCAGCACATAAATTTAATGGGCCAAAAGGAATCGGTTTTTTATATCTGAGAAAAGGCACCCCTCTCCGCTCCTATATTAGCGGCGGGGCGCAGGAGTCAGGAATGAGAGCCGGTACTGAAAATGTCGCTTCTATTGTGGGAATGGCTGAGGCATTACAAAAGAATGTTGCAGGATTGGAAGACACAGAAATTTATTTAGATAAGCTTGAGAAAAAGCTGTTGAATGTGCTCCATTCCGGCAATATTGATTTTGTCAGGAATGGAAGCAAGAACCACCTCCCTGGAAACATTAGTCTTTCTTTTCGGAATATGGATGGAGAGGCGCTGCTTCATCGTCTGGATTTGCTTGGTATCTGTGTATCCACAGGCTCAGCTTGTGACAGCCAGAACACGCAGATATCCCATGTACTGCAGGCGATTGGCCTTGATGAAGTCTATGCAAAGGGAACAATACGGATTTCGTTGAGCAAGTATAATACAGAAAGTGATGTACAGGAAATCGCGAATGCGTTACTGAGAATTCTTCGATGATATCAGAGGTGTGTTATGAGTAAAAGAAGAAAAAAGAGTCACCGAAAGAAATCCAGTCAGTGTCCAGAGCCAATCAATACGATGATTGATTTGGCTGGTGCGGCTGCTATGGGACTGTATGTAAATCATAAAGTTAAACAGGATTTCAAAAAGGGATGCGGAGAAGAATCAGCAAAAGCAGCCGCCACGGTTTGCGGTATAGGAGCAATGCGCAGAGGCGGCGATGGAATGGTCGGATTAGGTGGTCTGATTGGTCTTAATAGTGCCTTAAGTAGCATTGAGAAACAGCAGGCAGCGCAAAGCACGGCTACCTATGTTTGTGATACCACACCGTATGTCAGCCCTATTGCACCTCCGACTCCTGCAATCAAGCACCCTGTAAAGACTGGAGTATGGAGGGAACATTGCGAGGACGGCAGCATATATGGAGTGAATCCTGAGGACCATGAAACAGCTGATGATTATGAATATGCATTGAAGGAAGCAAAGAAAAAATCGGAAACAGCTGATGATTTATCAGAATCAGGTGATGACCTGGAACAGTCGGTTGAAATGGATAAATCTGCACCGGATTTGCAACCGCGCACATTCGGAGATGATGGGAAGTATCGATGGCGAAAATATTGTGAAGATGGATCGCAATATAGAATTCGGCCAGAGGATTTTGAAACTGCAGATGACTATGCGGATGCCCTAAGTGCAGCAAAAAATGGTAAATAATGGCCGGAGGAGATACAGCCATGGATGGAGCAGATATCAAAAATGTGAATTTTGAAGAAATCAAAACCATGTCGTTCACTGTGCCTGTTTCGTTTCGCTTCTTCAGAAAACAGGAGAAGGCTGTAGATTCGTGGAAAGAATTGTATCTGCTTGTGATGAAAGACCTTGCGCGAATTCATTCCGAATGCTTCTGCTTTGGAAACGATGAATGCGTATTCCCGGAAACAGAAATTGGTGATTTGCAAAAAGCAAAAGGGTTTAGAAAACCTGTGGCCGTTCGGAGAGGCACTTATATAGAAACCGAGCTGGGAACAGAAACCATTCTTCGCAGAATCAGAGATATGCTGGTGGCTTGCCAAATACCATTCAGCCATCTGACCATTTTGTATCGTATAGACGAAGAACGAAGAAAAGCGCAGGAAGAACGGAGACTGTTAGCAGAACAGAAGCCTAAAGTGTACACGCTCGATTGGAATACGCTGGTTTCTTATAACGGTGCAATGCCCATATCTTATAGATATAAAAACAAACGTACACGTAAGTTGGATTCATGGGCGGCTATTTATCGGGAGCTTCTTTCAGATTTGCGTGAAGAATTTCCACGAAAGATAAAGAGCGGTCTTGCGGCTAGAGGTCGTCGATCTCCGGATATTATCTTGGCCACAAAGAAAAACAGCTTCCGCAGGCCGCAGAATATAGGAGATGGACTCATTCTCGAGACCTTTGGTACGGTGGATGCACTTATCGACCGAATGTATTACTTTCTTGATTTTTGCAATGTTGAACCAGAGCAGGCTATTATAAAGTTTGGGTTTGACGATAAACAAAAGGAAGCAGATTTCTTAGAGGAACTTTATGGAAAAGAACCATTACCATCTGTAGAGGATGTAGATACGAAGACTCTTCGCAGATGTAAAAAGCTGTTGAAAAAATATTTTCCAAAAGGATATCGGGCAGAAAGCTGGATTGATATGAATAAACTGCGCAGCCGATATCAGGACGATTATAAAGAGGAACTTGAAATCAATGATGAACAGCTGACCAAAATACTTCTGTGTATTGCAACACCTTTAGATGGCCGCATTTATGCTCAAACGTCCAGTGAGCAAAGAAGAGTTTTAGATGAAATATTACAGCTGATTAACAGCACATTTGAATCAGGTGCGACCTGCATCTATGTTCAGACGGTCTATGAACGCTATAAAGATGCCTTGGCGGAGCACTTTAATATATTTTCCGCAGAAGCACTGACAGAAATGATTACGGCTCAATTGGATAAAACCTATTCGTTAAAAAGAAATTATTTGTGCTATGGAAGGCGTGTTGCGGAACCAGAGAAAGAGATTATTTCTGAAATAAAGCAGCATCTGCATCCGCTTCATATATCAGAGCTGACCACTGCGTACTGGTATATTCCAGGCGACAAAATTGAACAGATTTTAGCAGCAACAGATGAGATTGTTAATGTGGGTTCCGGAGAATATTATGACGCGCTCAATCTCCCGATTACCAAGAAGAGCCTTTCTGTTGTTAAACAGAATTTAAAGGAAATGTTGGCTGTTCGGGATAAAATAACTGAGCTTGAAATTTTAAATGTAGTCCTTCAAGAGTGTCCTTCTCTTTTGGAAGAAGTACATTTTTTGACATGGAATGGCTTCTGGAAGAGCCTGCGGTACTTGCTGAGTGATGTAATCACTCCAGAGAAATATAAGCATTAACTTTTTGGCGGTAGCTAAACCATTTGGCGATAGCTCATACCTTTTGGCATTAGCTCTACAATTTGGCAATAGCCTGTACTTTTTGGCAATAGCTCATTCTTACGGAAAGGTGGGGACAAAACCGATGTTGGCAGCAACATATGATTACAATCCAACAGTGTCAGTCAGCGGACTTCTCTCGGCTCTTTTCGGCTGGGAATCCTGCGAAAATGCCCGTTTTCCGGGCTTTTCTGGCGGCTTTTGCCCCACTTCTACAGATAGTGTTTGTATCAAAGATAGCGTCCGGATAGATCCTGCGTGTGGCAGCGGTTCTCTACTTTTGAAGGCTGAAAAAATTCTCGGAAAAGATGCTGTTCGCAATGGATTTTATGGACAGGAAATTAACATCACTACTTATAACCTCTGCCGTATTAATATGTTCCTGCATGATGTGGGGTTTGATAAATTTTCCATTGCGTGTGAGGATACGCTGACAGCACCTCAGCACTGGGACGATGAACCGTTCGAATTGATCGTCTCAAATCCACCCTACTCAATAAAGTGGGAAGGTGACAGCAACCCGCTCCTGATCAATGATCCCCGCTTTGCTCCTGCCGGTGTGCTTGCGCCCAAAAGCAAGGCTGACATGGCGTTTATCATGCATAGCCTTTCCTGGTTGGCCCCCAACGGAACTGCTGCGATTGTATGCTTTCCCGGCATTATGTATCGAGGTGGCGCGGAACAGAAAATCCGCAAATATCTGATTGATAACAACTTCGTGGACTGTGTGATTCAGCTCCCCAGCAATCTGTTTTTCGGCACATCCATTGCTACTTGTATTATGGTGCTGAAGAAAGGCAAAGCCGATAACAAGGTTCTGTTTATTGATGCGTCTAATGAGTGCGTCAAGGTTACGAACAACAATAAGCTGACAGCTGATAATATTGACAGAATTGTTGCGGCTTTTACAGCTCGTGTGGATGAGGCACATTTTACCCATCTCGCTTCTTATAATGAGGTTGTGGAAAACGAGTACAACCTCTCCGTGTCAACTTATGTAGAAGCAGAGGATACACGGGAGAAAATAGATATTGTAAAACTGAATGCGGAGATTGAGCAGATTGTTGCCCGTGAACAGGTTCTGAGGGATGAGATTGCGAAGATCATCTCGGAAATTGAGGGGTAAATATGTATAATGAAATGCAGTTTTTGATTTATAAAGCCGCGGACGAAGATGTTTCTGTGAATGCCGTTATTAAAGACGAAAGTGTCTGGCTGACACAGAAATCCATGGCAGAATTGTTTGGCTGCTCATCAGACAATATTTCCCTGCATTTGAAGAATATATATTCGGATGGCGAGCTGGACGAAACGGCAACTGCCGAGGAAATCTCGGTAGTTCAGACGGAAGGAAGCAGACAGGTACGGAGAAAGCAAAAATTTTATAATCTTGATGCGATTATCTCTGTTGGCTACAGAGTAAATTCACGCAAAGCGACAAAATTCCGTATCTGGGCAACCGGAATTTTAAAGGAATACATGACGAAGGGCTTTGTGCTGGATGATGACCGTTTAAAGCAGGGAAAGACAGCATTTGGCAAGGATTATTTCAAAGAATTGCTGGAGCGGGTACGTTCAATTCGCGCAAGCGAGCGTCGCATCTGGCAGCAGATTACCGATATTTTTGCCGAGTGCAGTATTGATTACGACAAGGATTCTCAAACGACCCGGAACTTTTATGCCATGGTTCAGAACAAATTTCATTTTGCCATTGTGGGACAGACCGCCGCAGAGATCGTATACACACGCGCCGACAGGACGAAAGAACACATGGGGCTGACCACATGGAAAAATTCACCGGATGGCAGAATCCTGAAATCGGATGTATCAGTTGCCAAGAATTATCTGGACGAAAAACAGATCCGGCAGCTGGAACGTGCGGTCAGCGGATACTTTGATTATATTGAAGATCTGATCGAACGGGAAAATACATTTACGATGGAAGAGTTTGCCGCCAGTGTCAATGAATTTCTCGCATTCCGCCGGTATGATATTCTGAAAGATAAAGGCAGAGTTACCGCCAGTCAGGCCAGGGCAAAAGCAGAGGCAGAATACGATGAGTATAATAAAACCCAGCAGATCACTTCTGATTTCGACAGGGAAGTGAAAAGACTTCTTGAGGATGGAGAGGGAAGCATATGAGCAGATTGGACGAATTGATTCTGGAGCTTTGTCCGGATGGGGTTGAGTATAAATTGTTGAAGGAATTTGCGACCGTTTCTCGCGGTGGAAATTTCCAAAAGAAAGATTTTATACCTGAGGGAGTACCTTGTATTCATTATGGACAGATATATACTCGGTACGGACTTTTTGCAGACAAGACATTCACGTTCATCAGTGAAGATTGCGCTAGACGCCAGAAAATGGCTGTCACGGGTGATATTATTATGGCTGTTACGAGCGAGAATGTTGAAGATGTATGTAAATGTCTTACATGGCTGGGGGATTCTGATGTGGCTGTAAGTGGGCATAGCGCTATTATTCATCATAATCAGGATGCCAAGTATTTGACTTATTATTTCCATACAGAGATGTTTTTTGCACAAAAGCGGAAACTTGCGCATGGGACAAAAGTAATTGAAGTTACGCCAGATAAGTTGCTGGATGTTAAAATTCCTGTGCCTCCCTTAGAAGTACAACGTGAAATTGTCCGGATTCTGGACAATTTCACGGAGCTTACAGCGGAGCTTACAGCGGAGCTTACAGCAAGGCAGAAGCAGTATGAATATTATAGGGACAAATTACTATCCTTCGACATTCTTCTAGGGGGGGCAAGTAGTGACATCCGATGGACAGTTCTCTCCCAAATAGCAGATATTGGAACTGGCAGCAGTAATACCGATGAGGCGGTGGAGGAAGGATTGTATCCGTTTTATGTTCGGTCGCCAGAACCATTAAGAAAGAATGAATATGAGTATGATGAGACAGCTATAATAACAGCTGGAGATGGAGTGGGTGTGGGGAAAGTATATCATTATGTGGAAGGGAAATATGCTCTGCACCAAAGAGCTTACAGGATTCACATTAACACACCTGATGTTATGCCAAGATACTATTATCATTACATGAGATCAGCGTTTCTTCCTTATATACAAAAAACTATGTACCATGGTTCTGTGGCTTCGATTCGCAGACCGATGCTAAATGCATTTCCGGTTCCCGTTCCGCCACTGGATATACAGGAGCGACTCGTCCGTGTTCTTGATAACTTTGACTCTATTTGTTCTGACCTTAATAT
Organism: Lachnospiraceae bacterium; assembly: GCA_021201095.1. GTDB lineage: Bacteria > Bacillota > Clostridia > Lachnospirales > Lachnospiraceae > Choladousia. Next base: position 4,507 of record JAJQFO010000190.1, on the reverse strand, counting down.
CGGTCTTCCTGCTGAGATCGAAGCTCGACAAAAACAATATGAATTTTATCGGGACAAGTTGTTGACATTTGCAGCTTTCGACACGACAATTTTTGAGCAAGCAGCAAGCAGCAAGCAGCAAGCAGCAAGCAGCAAGCAGCAAGCAGCAAGCAGCAA
>JAJQFO010000190.1:0-4251 GCA_021201095.1 Lachnospiraceae bacterium | reverse complement strand
CAGCAAGCAGCAAGCAGCAAGCAGCAAGCAGCAAGCAGCAAGCAGCAAGCAGCAACGGAGTATAATGCTCTGATTAAACTCTGCCAATATGTTTTTGGCACAGTCTATCTCCGCCTAAGCGATGTAGCTGTAATGAGCCGTGGAACCTATGTTACGCAGAAAGATACACGTCCCGGGAATATCCCAGTCATCCTGGGTGGACAGGAACCGGCATATTATTGTGACAGCAGCAATCATGAAGGAAAAGCAATTGTTATTTCACGCAGTGGAGCGTATGCTGGATTCGTATCCTATTGGGATGAACCTATTTTTGTGACAGACGGTTTTATCATTGAGGCAAAGGATGAAAATGACATACGATATATCTATCATTGCCTGAAAAATATGCAAACAGAGCTTCATAGCATGAAGCGTGGCAGCGGGGTTCCTCATGTAAGAGGCGATGCGATTATGAATATCAAAATTCCAGTTCCATGCTATCATAAACAGGTTGGTTTAGCTGAAACCATTGACCGCTTCGACACTCTGTGCAATGACATTTCTTCCGGCCTGCCCGCAGAAATCGAAGCCCGCCAGAAGCAGTACGAATACTACCGTGATAAACTTCTGACTTTTAAAGAAAAGACAGAGTGAGAATTATGACAGGAAACAAAAGATAAGAGGAGGGTGCAGCCATGCCATATTTTAATATCGTTGCTGCTACCAGTGAGAATACCGTGGTGACGGAATACGAGCCTGTCACCGCACGATCCGACAGCTATCAGAGCGAGGCTGCACTGGAAAAAGAGTTTATCCGGCTGCTGTGTGAGCAGGGATATACGTATCTGCCAATCCATTCCGAGACGGATCTGATTGTCAATCTGCGAGCTGAGTTGGAAAGACTGAATGATTATCATTTTTCTGATGCCGAGTGGGAACGGTTTTTCAAAGATAACGTTGCTAATCCAAACGAGCATATTGTGGAAAAGACTCGTAAAATTCAGGAGGACAATGTACAGGTCCTGAAACGGGATGATGGCAGCACGAAGAACATCACTCTGATCGACAGGAAGAACATTCACAGCAACAGCCTGCAGGTGATTAACCAGTATGTGATCGGTATGGATGAGGGCGCACGGCATGACAACCGTTATGATGTGACTGTGCTGGTCAATGGTCTGCCGCTTGTACATATTGAACTGAAGCGGCGTGGCGTTCCCATTCGGGAGGCGTTCAACCAGATTAACCGCTATCAGAGGGATTCTTTCTGGGCTGGGAGCGGGCTGTACGAGTATGTCCAGATTTTTGTCATTTCTAATGGCACGAACACAAAATATTACTCCAATAGTACCCGTTACAATGCCATCAAGGATTCAAATTCCAGGAGTACGAAGAAGGAAAAGACCAGCAACAGCTTTGAGTTTACCTCTTTCTGGGCGGATGCCGGGAATAAGGTGATTCCGGACCTTATCGACTTTACAAAGACATTTTTTGCCAAACACACGATTCTGAATATTCTGACGAAATATTGCATATTTACTGCGGAAAACATGCTGATGGTGATGCGCCCGTATCAGATTACGGCGACCGAGCGGATTTTGAATCGCATCGAAATTGCTAATAATTATAAAAAATACGGTACTGTTGCGGGCGGCGGCTATATCTGGCATACAACAGGCAGCGGGAAAACCCTGACATCCTTTAAGACGGCCCGGCTTGCATCCCAGCTTCCGTACATAGATAAAGTGCTGTTCGTCGTAGACCGTAAAGACCTCGATTACCAGACCATGAAAGAGTATGACCGCTTTGAAAAGGGTGCGGCCAACAGCAATACTTCTTCGGTTGTTCTGGAGAGACAGCTCCGCGATCCCAACGCGAAGATTATCATTACAACGATTCAGAAACTTTCTGCTTTTATCAAGAAATACAAGACACACGAAGCCTATACGAAACGGGTGGTTATGATTTTTGATGAATGCCACCGCAGCCAGTTCGGGGATATGCATAAGGCGATTGTGAAGAACTTCAAGAATTACTATATTTTTGGCTTTACCGGTACACCGATTTTTGCAAAGAATACCGGTTCGGTCCGCGATCCGCAGTTTTTTACAACGGCACAGACTTTTGGCGATCAGCTTCACGCATATACCATCGTGGATGCTATCAACGATAAGAATGTCCTTCCATTCCGCGTGGACTATATAAAGACAATGGATACCGATGCGGATATTGACGACGAGGATGTCTGGGACATTGACCGCAAAAAGGCGCTGGAATCGCCGGAGCGGATTGCGCTCGTCACGAAATATATTCTGGAGCACTTCGACCAGAAGACATACCGTGGCGACAAGACCTTTGAATATTCTGTCCTGCAGAACATTTCGGAAGTTGCATCCGGGAAAAATGGCGCGGTGGAAGAAATCAAGGCGAAGCAGCGTGTCAGCGGATTCAATTCCATTTTTGCGGTGGCTTCTGTGCCTGTTGCAATGAAATATTATCGTGAATTTCAGAAACAGATGGCGGCTGATCCAACCAAGGCACTCCGAGTTGCTATTATATACAGTTACGGTGCAAACGAAGCTGAGTCTGATGGAATTCTTGATGAGGAAAATTCCGAGGACACGAACGGACTTGACCAGACCGCCCGTGACTTTCTGGATGAAGCCATCCTTGATTATAACAAGATGTTCCATACAAATTACAGCACGGACAGTGACAAATTTCAGAGCTACTATAAAGATGTATCCCTCCGTATGAAAAACAAAGAACTCGATCTGCTAATTGTGGTGAATATGTTCCTGACTGGTTTTGATGCCACCACTCTGAATACGTTGTGGGTGGATAAGAATCTGAAGATGCATGGACTAATTCAGGCATTTTCCAGAACCAACCGGATTTTGAATTCCATCAAGACCTTCGGAAACATTGTGTGCTTCCGGAATCTGCAGAAACGTGTGGATGATGCCATCGCCCTTTTTGGAGACAGGGATGCCGGCGGGATTGTTCTATTGAAGAAATTTGATGATTATTATCATGGCTATGTGGATAAGGATGACAAGCCTCATCCCGGTTATGTAGACATGATGGAAGACCTTACAACCAAATTTCCATTGTCCGAGCCACGGATCGAGGGCGAGCAGAATCAGAAAGATTTTATCATGCTTTTTGGAGCAATTCTCCGGATGCGCAATCTGCTTTCGGCCTTTGATGATTTTAAAGGCAAAGAGCTGATAAGCGAACGGGACTTGCAGGATTACCTCGGTCGTTATCAGGACCTGCGTGATGAGTGGCAGCCTAAGAATAAAGATAAAAAGGACATTACTGATGATATCATTTTTGAAATTGAACTGATCAGGCAGGTCGAAATCAATATCGACTACATCCTTATGCTCGTTGCCAAATATCATGAAAGCCACTGTGAAGACAAGGAAGTGCTTGTGACCATCCGCAAAGCGGTTGACGCAAGCCCGGAACTCCGCAGCAAAAAAGAATTGATAGAAACGTTCATCGGGAGCCTGAATGAGGTCGAGGATGTCATGGGAGAATGGCAGACCTATGTTGCCGAGGAACGTGAACGGGAGCTGACTCAGATAATTGCTGAAGAAAAGCTGAAAGCGCCAGAGACCAGGCGCTTTGTCGAGAATGCTTTCCGCGATGGCGAAATCAAAACTACGGGGACGGATATAGACCGGCTGATGCCTCCGGTATCCCGTTTCGGCGGCGGAGGACGGGCGAAGAAAAAGCAGACTGTCATAGACAAGCTGAAAGCATTCTTTGAGCGGTTCTTCGGAATAGGCGGTGCATTTAAAGCGGAGCCGGAAAAGAAACCTTTCACCTACTCCTTTGACAATAGCGATGATCTATTAATGGTAGCAGAACCAAAGGCAGCTTATGGAGCGAAAAAAGATGTAGGACTGTGATAACGGAGAAGTAGAAATGGAAATGATGCAAATAATCAGACAATTCACAAATTTTTCACACAAAATTAGCACTCGACTCTTGACATTGCTAACAATAGGTGTTATAACTCTCGTAGAACAAAGGAAAGAGATGGAGAACAAAAGCAGATTCCATTTTGATCCGGTTCCAATGCAGATAAAAACAAAATTGTTGTGAATGATAAAAGGAGAGATGAGATATGTTGAAACCGAGTTTTTACAGAGAAAATATATGGGATGAGTTTTTTGATGATTTCTTTCATGAGCCGTTTTACCGTACAAGCGCATCCAGAGGGCAGACAGACCTGATGAGAACGGATGTGAAAGAGAGCGA
>JAJQFO010000246.1 GCA_021201095.1 Lachnospiraceae bacterium | reverse complement strand
TCGATAAAATCTACGTTTTTCTCAAGCTTAAATTTTCTTCATGAAACAACCCTGGAAAAATAATTATTCCCCGGTATCCCTCTGTTTTCGTGATTTTGTTAATCTAATTTCCCACCGCACAGATCACATGATTCTGTATCCCGTCGACCCATAGCCGCATGTCATTCGCCTCGTATACGCGCACGATGGAGGAGAGCTCCGCGCGGTCGGGGCAGATCTGCGGGAAGAGATTTGGCTGTCCCTCAAAGAAGTCTCTCTGATAGGAAAGAGTGCGGCGGTCGCCGAAGATCGCTCCGTAGAAGATGTCGGCCTCTACGAGATCCTGGAACATGTGGCTGCCGTAGCTGAGCTCCGGCATGTACCCGGCGCGGTTGTCAGTCACCTCGCAGATGGCGTCGACGCCGGAGATGTCCACGAAGCGCACCGGTACGCCGAGCTCCGGCGAGCTGGTGCCGATACGGCCGGGTACGGTGAGCAGGATGTGGCGTCCTTTTCCTTTATAATATTGATTGACGGCCCCGATCGCCTCCGCGACCAGGGGCTTTTTTACATGCTCAAATTCGTAATACTCCTTCGGTTCGACCTGAATGACGATGTCGATCGGACGGATGCAGGAGTTTCCCATGGAGGAGTCCCGGATTTCGAAAAACAGATTTTCCGGCGGCAGGGAGGGCATCTGGATCTTGCCGCCGTCCTTGCCGACATACAGCGGACGGCACTGCAGGAGGTTGACAACGAAATCGTTTTCCTTGCTTAAGTTTACCGTGTACTCGATATCAACCGGATTCCCGTAGGCTTCCTGGAGCTCGTGCAGGGTCTTTTTCATCATCGAGGTGAACTTTCGGTTTGCCAGCAGCTGCTGACAGCTGACAAAGTAAACATCCCGGTAGCGTCCGGCCTCGCGCAGGCGGTCCTCCGCCTCGGTGTCATGCTCCAGAACAGTATTTTTGTACCAGCGGGGCATGTAGGGGACGAGGGCGGAGAGAGGCACCTCCTCCACCTGATTTTTCTCCATATTGATGACGTCGATTTTGTGCTGGGAAAAACGGTGCTTATCTGCGACATTGGTCAGCATGGTCACCTCTGGGCGGTCGAGATTGACCAGGCGCGGGTAGTCATTTTCTGTGCGGTCGACCGCCTTGGTACCCAGGCCCATCACGATGCGCAGCATGCCGGCGGACGGATCCATGTCAGGCATCCATTTGTAGGCACTGTAGCTGTAGCCCACGCCGGCCGTGCACGGCATAAAATAGGGGCCGTAATAGGCGCCGGAGACGCGCTGCACCAGGATGGCCATCTGCTCGTCCTTATGATCAAGGCCGCGGTTGCGGCGGTATTCCAGAGCCGATGGGTCCATCGTGCTGGCGTAGACGATGCGCACGGCATTTTCAAAGGCCTCCATGCGTTCTTCAATTTCGCCGCGGTTGGGGCAGAAGACGGACTCATATTTTCCGGCGAAGGCATTGCCGAAGCCGTCCTCTAAAAGGCTCGAGGAGCGGACAATGATCGGGTTCTGCCCGTAATACTCCAGCATGTTCCGGAATTGTTCTTCGGTTGCTGCGGAAAATTTGCCGTGGAGCAGGCCTTCCTTTAATTCTGCGGCTTTTGCCATGTAGCCCTCGCTGGTGCGCTGTTCGATGCGCAGGTTCCAGCAGCCGTTGGAGACAATGTAGGTGTAAAAAATATCGGAGCCGATGTAGAAGGAATCGTGCTGCTCCGCGTGTTTGTGGTAGCCGTCCAGCTTTTTTTCTACAATCTTTCGGGCCAGCAGCATACCGCAGGCCTTGCCGCCGATCGCGCCGCTGCCGATCATCCGGTCGCGCAGGGTAAAATAATCCTCCGCCTCGAAAAACTGGTGGATCAGTTCCTGCATTTTCGGGTCGCGGCTCATCATGCTTTCGATGATCATAGATTCGGTATTTTTTGTAAAATATCCCGCCTGATAGTCCGCCTTTGCCTTGGAAAAGAAGCGGTCATAGCTGTCGTAGGACTGCTCCTGACTGAAGGTCGAGGAGGATTTGATCAGAGAGTAGTAGCGGCTGGCCTCCACCGGGTCGGTCAGCGGCTCAAAGTTGTCGTCTGCTCCGCTGCAAAAATGCGGCAAGAACATCGTGGATGTATAGCGCTTCCAGACCTTGAGCGGGTGGACATAGATGGCGGAGCCGTCCGAATGGACATCCAGCAAAAGCTGCGTCGTCTCGCGGATGCGCGCGACCGCGTCAAAAGAATGCCGCCCCCGGATCAGCGGGAAAAACGCAACCGTGTCGAGGATAAACAGATAAGGGCAGGTCACGCAGAAAAAGTTGCCCATCATCAGATCCGTGTACCAGGCGGACTGCAGCTCGGAGAGGCTGTCGAACACGTAAAAAGCGTCCCGGCCCTCCTTCGTGATCACATCGTGGATGGCGACCGTAAACTGCTCAAAGCCGACCTCCGGATCAAACCGATAGACATGAATCCCTCCTTCCGGAAGGATGCAGGAGACCTCGCAGTCCTTCGAAAGCTCTGGCTCTTCAGGAAGAGGGATGATCGGCGGATGCTGCGCGAAGCGGATGTAGACAAGGTTCCTTTGATCCGCGATGGCCTGCCGGATATACGGCTCTACGAAAAACCGATATTCGGATAAATCCGTCACCTGCCAGACGACATTGTCGCCGAGCCGGATATTGTCCAGTACCCGGTCCAGACCGGCAAGACCGCTTTTTATTTTTTCAAATGCTGCCATGGGTGCGCCTCCTTTATGGTAGGGGAATTTTACTATGGATTTGGTTACATGTTATGTTTGTGAGCTGCATTGTAATTCGGGTGCCATAACTGCCTGCATATTAACGACAGGTATATTTACGAAAGAATCGCCAGATTCTGGAGCATTATGCGAAGCGGTTTTCTTATAGTATCACATGTCCGTATTTGCGCAGCAAGTATGGATGCAGGCCGCGCCCCTCGCCGGGGTGGCATCCCACACTTCGTATGGGATATACCATCGCGCAGCGATTTTTAGTTGCGCGGCTTTCATTTTATCTTAATACGAATGAAGAAAAAGAACAAGAACGGAAGTCTGAAAAACAGAGCGCCTGACGGAAAGTCCGAAATAATTTTGAAAATTTGAAATACAATCGAAATTTTTGAGCTAACAGAAATTTCTGAACGGAGAGTGAAGAGGAGACGGCAGATACGAGTTATCAAGGGTTGTGGGAAACTGGCTTTTTCGTTGAAAGAATTAAAAATCTTCTTTAACTGGAGACAGGTTTCCTATATAATGCAGTTGTGTGTCTGTGTACAAGGGCTGGGGTTCAGGGAGAACTGCTGCTACGAAGCGTAGCATCCAGGAAAACGGGCGTTTCTTGCGATTTGCTGTGCCTGGCCGTATAGTGAAAGCGACAGCGGGAGCTGATTTTATTACGGAGGTGTTTTATATTATGGAGACACAGAACAAAGGCGAATCATTAACGCTTGGAGAAAAAATTGCACAGGCAAGAAAAAGTGCGGGATTGACACAGCAGCAGCTGGCAGAAAAGATCCTGGTATCGAGGCAGGCTATTACAAAATGGGAATCGGACAAGGGTATGCCGGATATTGAAAACCTGCGGAAACTCGCTGGCCTGCTGAATGTCAGTATCGATTATCTTCTGGATGACGGAAAGAAGCTGGATTTTTCTGTTATGAGAGAGAAAATTGATCTGAGCCGGTATTATTATGATAAGAAAAAGGCAAACTGTCCCAGACTGCCTCAAAAAACCGGCAGGAAAGATATGGTGGTAGCAGAGAAATATCCGGATGCCAGGATCTGGCCGCTGCTTGCAAAACAGATCCTGACGAAAGCCGAAAAAGCAATTGACTGGGGCCTGGGGCTTACAGGTCCGTTTTTTGGAGTGCCTGATTTTATCAACAGTGTGAAGAATGTTGACAAGGAATTTTATCTGGTAAATACAGATGACAGGCAGTTTCTGGTGATGGTCACGGATGAGTTTATCGAGAGCAGGCAGCTCTTCGAGAAGGTATCAGGCAATGCATTTGTGATTGGAGATTTCAAATTTACAGTTTGTGGTAAAAAGACAATTTCATTTAAGGCAGACTGAAGAAGCGGGAATGACATGAGTATGCTTTGCTTCTCAAAGAAATGGTGCATGCAGAACAATACAAATCCCAGGCTGTGAGGTGATCTTGTGACGGAACGAAAGGAAATTCTGGACTATGGAATGACGCTGCCCACGCCGTCAATCAGAGATTGACGACAAAAGATGTGTACGTGGACGCGCCGTTCCATGACGATAACTGGATCCTGCTTCGATATAGGAAAAACAAGCGGGCTTTCGCGTGGACGTATGAGCGGAATGGGAACATTTGCGTCAATGTGAAGGTGGATCCGGAGTGGCGGGATTTCTGGCGGAGCGCGTATGCGTCTGTCCTGCCGGGGTATCATCAGAATAAGGAACACTGGAATACGATCATCCTGGACGGGAGCATCCCGGATGACGAGGTAAAGCGGATGGGGCGGAAAGCTATGATCTGATTGTGAAGAAATAACTGAAAATGAAATTGACGGAGCGCCTGCCGGAAACGGTGGGCGTAGCTCAAAATATTTTAAAACTGATAGAGGAAGCAAGTAGAAGAGGGTACTTGTTAATGAAAAATGAAATAAAATGGCTGTTCTTTGATGTTGGCTCCACTCTTGTGGACGAAAGCAGGGCTTATGAAGAACGAATGAAAAAGATTGCACAAATAGCAAAGGTGCCGTATGAATATGTCTATGAAACTGTTATAGCGTTCTATCGGGAGAATAAAAAAGGTGATTTGGAGACCATGAAGCTGTTGGGCGCTGAAAAACCCAAATGGAACTCCGAGAAGGAACGGTTGTATGAGGATGCGGAGGAATGTTTGAGAAAAATAAGCCGGTATTATAAGGTTGGAGTGATTGCAAATCAGCCCATGGGAACAGCAGAAAGATTGGAAAAACTCGGTATTCTCAAATACATAGATCTGGTTGTCGCTTCCGCAGAGGAAGGAGTTGCAAAACCGGATATGCGGATATTTGAAATCGCGTTGGAAAGAAGTGGCTGCAGATCTGAGCATGCAGTTATGATTGGAGACCGCATTGATAATGATATTGTACCGGCGAAACAGATGGGAATGAAAACAGTATGGCTGAAACAGGGCTTTGGAAGTCTCTGGAAAATTACAGACGAGAGTGAAAAAGCAGATTTGGAAATAAATCATTTGTCGGAGCTTTTAAAATATTTTTGATATTTATAAATAGAAAGTATGGGCAATATTGTGTGCCTGATTTGAGACAGAATTCAGTTGATTAAGGAAGGGAAAAACCCTTATTTTGTAAAAGAACTGGAAGCAGATTATGTGGTGATGGGGGATCATCATGACGAAACGAGCAACCTTATTTTAACTTTTTATTGATTAAAAACATGAAACAAGTTATAATACAAATAAAAGTTGAGAAGGAGGAAATGCTTCGTTGGAATTTTTAAATCGTGTACTTGGTATTCGTGTGATATACAAAGACGATAAAATAGGACCCTTGCCGAATTTTATTCATGCCCGGTATCGGATGCAGATGGTCACTCTTGATGGAAAAGGAGCAATATTTCTTTATCCAAAGACGGAATTAGATGCTGCGAGTGCAATCAGGAAACAGATTGACCGAATCCAAAGGGCAGCAGGGATGCCAGCTGTTCTTGTGCCGGAATCCCTTACTTACCGTCAGAAAGAATATCTGCTGCGTGAACGGATACCGTTTATCGTAGATGAAAAGCAGATTTATCTTCCGTTTATGGCCGTATATCTTCAGGAACGATGTAACGGGGAGCGGCCAGATGTGGAAGCAATGCTTCCATCTGCACAGCTTTTGCTGCTTTATTATATTTATCAGGGCTGCGGGGAGATGCTGACGAGTAA
>JAJQFO010000118.1 GCA_021201095.1 Lachnospiraceae bacterium | reverse complement strand
ACACTGTGACGGGAACGCTGATGGTCATTACTGAGACTGACGAAGATGGGAATCCGACTGCATGGGAAGCTGCTGTTGATGACGACGGCAACGCGATTACTGTGACGGAGAGCCTTGATACGGGTATCTTAAGCGATGATTATGAGGACTCTGTGAGTGGTTATCTTCCGCTGCAGTTCACGTTCTCTGCTCTGAACCTGTCTGGTAAGACAACGGTCGTCTTTGAGACCATCAGCCGGGACGGAGTGGATGTTCTTAACCATGCGGATATTAACGATGAAGCGCAGACGGTGGAGATCACGCCGTATGATATCACGGTAGAGATCAGCAAAAAGGATATCACAAACGACGAGGAACTGCCCGGGGCGCATCTTTTCATAAGGGACGAGGATGGAAACGTGGTAGAGGAGTGGATTTCCACCTCCGAACCGCACCAGATCGTCAATCTTGCACTGGGTACTTATACCCTGACCGAGGTGACCGCACCGGACGGCTACGAAGTTGCGGAGACCATCGAATTCACCGTAGAGGATACGATCAAAATCCAGATTGTGACGATGTACGACAGCCCGAAAGAAGGAACCGTAGACCTGACAGGGAAGATCATGACCACAGCGGGAGGATTTCTGGCTTCCGCAGTGAAAACGGGTGATGCGTTCCGCTACCTGCCGGCTATCTTGCTGATTGCACTTGGTGTATCCGGAACCTTTGTTTTCACAAGAAAAGGGAAGAACGGAAAAAGGAAGAAACCCGGAAAGATGAGTAAAAAGAGCGATCAGTAAGCAGTCCAACTAAGAAAAAGTAACAGGAAGCTTTGCTTCTATCCGGGGCGGATTTATATCGATCCGCCCCTTACCCTTAGAGAGGAGGTCAAATTGTACAGGAAGAACAGCAACACATGGATTTATATCGCGATCGGGATCGCAGTATGCTTTATTCTGCTTCTTACCCTGGTGCAGGCTGTATCACAAAGAAAATCAGCCGATGACACCGCTGCACAAGAGGAAATCGAGACGGAAACAGAATCCGAGAGCGAACTGCCGGAATACGGCATCCTGATCTATAAGACCGGAGCTGGTACTATAGAATTTAATGAAGAATGGCTTGTATCGGAGACGGATTCCGAAACCTGCCTGAAAGTGAAGGAGGGGAGCCTTGTCACGCTTCTAATTACACCGTCGGATGGGAAACTGTTAACCGGCGTGGATGTGACGGATTATGAGTTTCGGATGATTGAATCCGACCTTCGGACAGTATCCGGCCTGACTGGCAACGGCACAGAGCAGATGAGGCTCAACTTTGTCATGCCTTCCTATGACGTTATCATCAATTTCAATTATGCGGACGCAGAGCCAGAGACGGAAGCTGTGACAGAAGTTGCAGCGGAAGTTACAGCGGAAGCGGAACCGACAGAGGCGGAAACATTGGCTGCAGAGTCTGCATCCGATGCCCCGGCAGATGAGACGGAGCCGGAAACCGAACCCATCACGGAAACAGAGACTGAGCAGGCGGATATTGATATAATTGCGTGCGATTCGTCAGATGCTTCTAACGATTCTGCCTCGGCGGGTACTTCAGGTTTGGCTGCCGGAACCGCATCCTCATCAGGAACAGGCAGCGCGGACTCAGGAAATACGGATTCCGGCAGTTCGGATTCAGGCAGCGCGGACGCAGGAAACACGGATTCAGACAGCACAGACTCAGGCATCACAAGTTCTGGCAGCACAGGAACCGGTAGCACAAATTCTGCAGGTTCGGGCACCGGCAGCACCAATTCCACGACCACAAGCTTTGATATTTTATCCGTATCGACCGTCTTTTTATCCTACGTCTCGGATGAAGACGCATTCTATCAGGCGGCCTTTAGCTATGTGCTGGAGAAAGGGCTGACTGGAGAGATTATCGGCACGATGTCCGGCTATAGCATCGATCCGGAAAATAAGACGGCAACGGTAAAAATTCTGCTCAATACAGGCGCGACCATCACCGGGATTTATGATAAGGCGGGCAACACCTACGCCTTTTCCGGACTTTAATAAGGAAAGGCGGTGCTGTATGAAAAAGAGACAAGGGGAAAAAGAAGTTTGCGGAAAATCTGATGAAAAAATCCCGGGCGAGGAGAAGAAAAGGACAGAAAACACGAAAGAGAATCCGGATGATAAAAGCGGTGTGTTCTTAAAAACGATTCTTGCATCCCTCTGCCTGGTGATTGCCATCATGCTGATGCCGTATGCCCAATCTGTTTTACCGGATGACAGTGATTCCATACAGACAGAATCGCTTTCTGAAATGGTGCAGGATGGAGCAGGCGCGGCTGATGAGGACGAAAATGCTGTTTCTTCTGGAGGAGAAGCGGAAACGGAGAGGAAAACGGAAAGGGAAACAATAACCGAAACAGAGTCTAAAGACGAAATAGAATCTGAAGCCGAAATGAAATCAGCGACTGATTTAAAGCAGGAGACAGAAACGGAAAGCGGGAATCTCTCCGAGACCGCTGAAGAAACAGAAATTGCCGCAGTATCGGAAAGCACTGATGCATCGGATCCTTCGGATGAGCCGGATACGGATCAGGACGACACACGTACAGGGACAGCTTCGGAAGAGCCGACAGCACAGATAGAAGATTCCTCACAGGCAGATGTGAATGGATCGGGTATGCAGGCCCAGGGACAGTCACCCCAGACCGGGAGCGTCTCAATCCAGGCGGAAGCACAGTACAATGCAGCTTCATTATCTGTCACCGGGATCCCGAATACGCTGCTGAACTATATTGCTAACCGATATGAGCTGCAGTATACCCTGTATGATTTTCTTTGGAAGAAAGGCTACAGGAATAATGTCAGCACCAGTGTATCGGATTATGAGATCGATCCGGATGCTCGGTGTGCGACTATCTATTTTATATTGTCGGACGGGAGCAGCGTGACAGGGATATATGATCTGGATGCGAATTCATATACCTATCAGTGAGCAATGCAAAGATAGAACCGGGATATTAAAGCAAGCTGGAACAAAAGGCAGTTCAGAATATGGACTGCCTTTTAAAGCAGCAAGGGGAAATTTTTTGACAAGAATTGATAATTCAATATCTCAGTGGCATGCAGGGATAAAGGCGGTTGGTGATCTTTTGCAATATGATCCATATCTGCTTCTGGAGGTCAGGCAGAGCGGTTCATACAAGTATAACGACAGCCTTTTACCGGGCAGGCCAACGCCTGTCTGGAGCAGGAAAATTCCCACGCAAACAGAAGGGGATGCTGATAGTCGCCAATAACCCCCCTTTCCTGCTATTACTATCTTTGCACCCATCATGATATAGTACTGGTGTTATCAAACCTTTCACAGAAGTGTGTCATAGTGGGGTGCATATGTTGGCATTTATGTTCCAGTGTGGACAGATGCTATGTTGAGGGAAAAGATCTATTAAACCACTTCGGACATAAAAAGCCATCACCGAAGTCTGCGGTGATGGCTGCAAAATCATATTTTGATGGGAAACCTGAGCCATAATTTATCCCTTAGTACAATACTAAGGGAGTAGTGCTTTTCCTAGAGAACAATCCATATTTATGCCTTAATACGCATGAATTCTACATCATAATCCTGTATCTGTCAAGATATGTAACGCAAAAATACCTGATTTTTACGCGATTTTTACGCGCCTGATGTAATGAATTTAATTGCATATGTACACATTTATGAAAAGAATATTTAACGCTGGTGGTCAAAAAAGTGGTCAGAATCTGACCACTTTTTTGCAAACAGAATTTTTACACCCTTATGATGAAATATTCATACAACATTTCGAAAAGAAGATATTAAAAATCTTCTTTTTCTTTAATATAAGCGCAACCAGATCTGGATACAATCAGTATTACGGACAGGGTGGGATTCCCCCTGCCAACAGCTCCTTTAAATTTTGACCACTAATTATCGAAAGAGGTAAGAGTATGGGAAGACGCGGCGAAAATATCCGTAAAAGAAGTGATGGGCGATGGGAAGCCAGGGTTATATGCGGCCCGCCAAAGAATGGAAAGACAAACTACAAGTATTTGTACGGTCACAGCTATCACGAAGTGAAGACACTAAAGAAAGAATTTCTTTTAAATCTAAGCTCTCTGCCAGAGCCGATTGAAACAGCTTCGGTAAATTCCAAGCCACCAGAGCCGCCACAGACAGCTTTGGTGAATCTAATCTCAGCAGAACTGCCGACAGAAAACGATAGGTTGACAACGAGCGAAACATCCGAGGCGGAAGAATCATCTCCTCTTTTCCGAACTGTCGCTTATGAGTGGCTGGCAACGAAAAAGCTTTCTGTGAAAGAATCTACCTATGCAACATATTTGTTTATGGTAGAGAAGCATCTTTTCCCGGATATGGGAGACCTGGGAATAAAAAAAGTAGATACTGACCGGATTGGAGCATTTTTGCTGGATAAAAAGGAACATGGTGGCCTCAGAGGCGGAAATGCCCTCTCGGATAAGACCGTTTCCGAAATCAAGGGAACTTTGAATCGGGTTCTCCGATATGCAAAATCACACAACATCATTGATTCCGTGCCAGATTCTATGCCCGTCAGTGTGAAGCAGCCTCCGATTGAAGTACTCACGAAGCAGGAACAGAAAACTCTTGAAGCAAAAGCATCAGAAGAAGATACCGCGTTCAGCCTGGGTGTACTTCTCTGTTTGAATACAGGAGTCCGTGAAGGAGAGCTTTGCGGCCTCCAGTGGGCAGATTTTAACTGGGCAGACGAAACTATATCTATCAGTAGAACAGTGTCACGCATTTCTAATACTGACCCCGAATCCGATACTAAGACTCGTGTAGTAATTGGAAAGCCGAAGACTGTATGCTCCATCCGTACAATACCGATTCCAACGAATATTGTTTCATATATTAAGGAACGTGCCGGGACGGAGGCCGATTATGTACTCACTGGTACTGAAAAATACATGGAACCCCGTGTATGTCGTGATCGCTTTTCCCGTCTTGAAAAAAGAGCGGGAGTAAAACACCATAATTTTCATATTCTCCGTCATACGTACGCAACAAATTGTGTGGCAGATGGTGTAAATATTAAAGTCCTGAGTGAAAATCTTGGTCATTCGGATATAAACATCACACTCCAGCGGTACGTTCATCCATCTATGGAGTCAAAAAAAGCGGAGGTCAATAAACTGACAACCTTTATGGATCGTAATCAGTAATAAGATTCTGATCATGCGTCCCAAGTGGTCAAATTCGTGGTCAAAATTAAAGACCGGAGAACGGTAAGGCTGTAAAATCAAGGGATTCTGAACATATACTCCCACAATATTGTACTAAGGGATAACTCCGATACATACGAGAGCAATACGATAGTTATCTTGCCCATGCACTGCGCATTCATACCATCACATATCAAAATGGTCGTGATGTGCAGATTACAAATTCTGGTTTTCTGTAGCATGTCGCGCCGTCGCTGTTGCCGGTGCCGGATGTCATAGTGGTACTTCGAACTGCGCCAAGAGAGGGGCAGAATGGCGAAGCTATATGCTACGGACATATTGAAGAAACTATAGAGACGAATTTTTCAAATAAAAAGCCCGATATTAACTATCGAAAGGCTTTTTTCTTATGAAAAACAAAGTGAAGGATATCAATACAAATAACATTTCGAATGGGGAGGTGAGAATGTTGGAGATTACGCTGTTTGAGCATAATCAATCGGCCTATGACGCTGCATTAGACATGATGCGGCAGACTGGAAAAGCGGCTGTGATTCATCCAACCGGGACCGGCAAGTCGTTCATTGCCTTCCGGTTGTGCGCGGATCATCCGGATAAGCGCATCCTCTGGCTCTCACCATCAGAATATATTTTCAAAACTCAGCTGGAGAACTTGAAAGCGGTGGCCGGCGATGAAGAACTGAACA
>JAJQFO010000335.1 GCA_021201095.1 Lachnospiraceae bacterium | reverse complement strand
CCCACCTATCGGGAATTCAAAGCCAGCGTCTATAAGGTATTTTATGCCTATAAAGCGGATCTGGGACAGAAGGTTCAGGAGATCATGATCGACCGCACGGCACCCATCGTATCCGGCGCCCCTGCCAGACATGTGGAAACCGTCGCCTACTATAAGGAACACGACTGGTATAAAGAACCCGAGGATCCGAAGGCCGTCAATCTCACAAAGAATCCGACCGGAGCACAGACTTTTTCCTCTGACGTGGACATCGATATGTCCAGAGAATACGTCTTCTGGAATTATCCGCAGCTGCGAAAATCTCAGGATCCCCTCTATGGCGTGGAAAGCGCGAAGGAAGTGGTGTTCCAGCCGGTGGATTTTGATACCCTGTGCTATCTCTTTATGAGTGAAGGCACGCATCTGATCCTGTTTGGAGGTGTCTGGAGCCAGGCGACGCAGAGTGTGATCGGGCGGATCAACTACTTTGCGCACAGATACGGCGTGGACACCATTTACCTGTACGATTTTTCTGCCGATGGAACGGAACACGGCAGTATCAAACGGGATCTGACCGAGCAGGAAACCTATGACGGACCGGATAAAAAAGAGAGCAATCCGTTTGCCATTTATAACTATCTTTATGGTGAAATGGTTACCAGGCATCTGAAGAATCTGAATGACTGGGTGGTAAATAAGGCGGAGGGCAAAAACGACCTCACGTATCTGAACCGGTTCCAGGATGCCGTCAGCGTCCCGAACCTGACCGAGCCGTTCCTGTTTCTCTTTAATAAAGATAATACCGTAGATTATTCCGGGAGCGGCGGCCAGACTGGCACCTGCCCGATTCTCCGGGCGGTGGAGCTCGGATACGCTGATGCGGATACCGATGGCATACTGGAAGAAAAGATTTTCAGCCATGTCGCTGAGGCAAAAGATACGCTCACACCATATACCATGGAAGACTACTTCCGGGAATCTTTCGCCAAAAACGAGAGAGGGCATTCCTTCAAGACCGAAGATGCCTTCCGTGCGGATGAAAAAATCAATCTTTGCATGGTCAGCTACCCGATCTTTCGCTGGATCCTTCAGCAAAGAGGCAGCTTTGTCCTGGAGCTGGCCGGCCCATGGTGTGCTTATTCCCAGGGCTCTGTGGCGACGATGAATGATTATGCAGTGGCTAACAACGTCCGCGTCTATATGACAGACAGCCGCCTCGACAGTAAGCATGCCATTGACTTCTGGCAATACCCCAGGAGAAATGAACTGACTCTGACCTGCCCGCCGATGCGGAGCTATTATATAGAACTCTGGGAAAAATATTTTCCCGGCGCGCTCATTCAGAATACAAATAAGACCAGCCAGGCATGGAGCAAAGACGTTCTCGTGGAAGATACCGACGAAAACGGAATCGTACACAGAGCCCTTCAGGTGGGGCTTCCGTATATGATGAGCTACAATAAGGATCATCTGGATCAGGACGGCCGTCCGTCCCCGCTCCTGGCGACGCGCCACGATGCGGGGGAGTTGATCAACTGCAGTGAGGAGTATGTCTATCACGAGCCGATTTACCGGGAATTTCGGGCCAGCCTTTCTAAAATGTTCCAGGCTTACAAAAAGAGCCTGGGAGGGGAGGCCGAAGAGCCGGAGACTGACCGCACCGCTTTGATCGTTCCGGGTAAGCCGGTGCGGCACGCAGAGAATGTGGCTTATACGAAAGAACACGACTGGTACAAAGAACGGGCAGACCGGGCGAAATAAATCTTCTCCAAAATCTGTATTGCTAATCAAAATCATTACTTGTAATAATAGACAGATAAACAAAGAAAAAGAAGATAATTTTATAATAAGTCGCCAAAAGAAAAACTCGGCGACTTATTCTATTTTTGTAAATTTTCGACAAGAAATCGAATTGATTAATAAAATAGATTGCGATAAAGTCAGATTATCGAGAGAAGAATACGCAAATCAGCTGGAAACATCACCGGAAATGGCATCAGAAGTGCGAAGCGCGAAAAGGGTAGAAACAGATCGACGTAGGACCTGGTCAGGTATATAAGATTCTGGCTTAAGAAGGGAGGTGGAAAGTACATAGCACTTTGCAGGGGGCGTTTGTCGGTTTCTTCTATAAAAAGCAACAACCATTCAGGCAACTATTCATTTCTTATTTTCAAATTCTCAGAAAGGATGAAAACAACATGAAAACAAAAACTATCAGCAACAAAATATGGGCAATGCTTCTTACGGCTGTAATGGTCATTTCCATGATGACTGCAGTTACAGCCTCTGCCGAGGAATCAGATGGTGATTACAGCCACTTCACTATTGGTGTGAGCTCCCTTTTTAGCAGCCTGGAGCCGAACTCGACGACTTCCGATTACAGCGATCTGTTTTATATGCCTCTTGCCACGGTTGATTACAGTACGGGAGAAACCGTCGGCCTTATGGGTGATGTCAGCTGGTCAGATGACAGACTGACCATCTATTTTGAAATGTGGGATAACATTTATGACGCAGATGGAAACCACATCACAGCCAGCGACGCTCTGTTTTGTTGGGACAGGGCAAAAGAAGAAGGTTCGAATCTGATTTCTGATTTTGAAAGCTGGGAGCAGACAGGAGAATACTCTCTGGAGTTCCATCTGAAGGAGGTGCCAGACATGGCTGGTCAGAAGCTTCCTGTCTATATTTATTCTCAGACAGCTTATGAAAACAGCTCCGATGGTTTTGTGACAATGCCGGTCAGCTGCTCGATCTACAAAGTGAAGGAATTTACGTCAGATTATAAACTGGTGCTGGAACGGAACGAAGATTTCTGGGCTACGGATGAGCAGATTGAGGCTGTAGAATCGGTTTGCGGCAATATCTGGACAGCTAATTGGGATGAAATCGAGCTTTATGTAATCAGTGAGACTACGCAGATGACAATTGCGCTAGAGACAGGAGACATCGATTATTCGGCGAGCGTATCCGGCGATGACATTGAACTGTTTGAGGATGGCGGCGACATGTCCGATGAGTATGACGTCTGGAACAGAGTCAACGGCCTGACTTATGTAATTGATTATAATACGGATGAAAGCAGTCCTCTCTCAGATATTCGAGTGCGCCAGGCACTCAGTTACGCGATCAATAATGAATATATCGTGCAGATGGTATTTAAAGGCGAGGCTCTGGAAACTCATGAAGTAGGCGGTTCCTTCCTGATCGATTATAATGAGGACTGGGATACGGAGGATAATTATTATCAGTATGATCTGGAAAAAGCGAAAGAATTGCTGGAGGAAGCCGGATATGGCGATGGCCTGAGCCTGACTCTGATCAGCCAGAATTCCACAGCACTTTCGGATACGGGCGTTGTCCTTCAGTCTCTGCTTCGTGAGATCGGAGTGGATCTGGAGCTGATGCCGCTGGAAGGAAATGTTTTCTCAGAATACCGAGAATCCGCCTCTAACTGGGATCTGATATTAAAGGTCAATGGATCGGATGACTATATTGTAAACGCATGGAGTAAGGTATATAGCCAGACCAGCAATTCATGGGACGGTACGTCCGGATACTATCAGGATGATACACTTGCGGAAATGCTTGCGAATGTATGCAGCTATGACGGATATAATGAAGAAGCAGTTGAAGAGTTCCATGAGTACACGATTAGTCTTTGCCTCTCTTATGGCCTCTGCAATGCCTATGACAATATTGTAGTCAGAAGCGGAATCCAGACTGTGACAGATCCGACCGGGCAGAAGATTTACTGGAATGCGTTCTACTGGGAATAATCAATAGTCTGACAAACAAACTGTATAAGACAGGCGGTCGAGGTGAAGCACCGCTGGAGACCGGCGGCGCTTCACTCTTATGCACAGGGCTGCGCAGGAAGTTTTTCCGGCTGCTGCCGGACGCAGCCCGCGCGGGCGGACAGGGGGAGAGAACCATCCCTGTTTGATACAAGGCAGAGAGGATAAAATATGTACAGATACGTTCTAAAAAGACTGCTGATGTCTCTGGTTGTAATTCTTGTCGCTGCGATTCTGATATTTACCATTATGAATGTGGTGCCCGGAGATCCGGCAGCGGCGCTGCTGGGAGATAATGCAACCTACGAGGAGATTCTCGCGAAAAGGCAGGCGATGGGCCTGGATGGGCCGTTTATGGTCCGGCTGGGCCAGTATTTATATAACTTTTTTATCAAGTGGGATTTTGGTACGTCCTGGTTTTACGGGACACCAATTATCAACGAAGTAGCCGTACGGCTTCCCAGGACCGTATTTATCAGCCTGATTAATCTGGCGATCAGCCTTGTGGTTGGTATTCCGGTCGGAATCCTGGCTGCTTTGAAGAGAGGAAAATGGCAGGACAGAGGCGTCCTGTCTCTGGCGATGTTATTTCAGGCAATCCCCAGCTTCTGGCTGAGTATGGAATTGATCCTTCTGTTTGCAGTGAGATTGAAATGGCTGCCGGCTTCCGGTATAGGCAGCTGGAGACATTATATTCTGCCGATCATGAGCGGACTGCTGGGCGGCTGGTGCGGAAACGCAAGGACGACACGCCAGTCCATGCTGGAGGTTATGCGGGATGACTATATTACGACGGCTCGGGCAAAAGGCCTGCCGGAGAGCAGAGTGATTATGCACCATATGCTTCCGAATGCGCTGATGCCGATCATCACCATGGTGGGCGGAGCAATCGGCGGTATCGTTGGCGGGGCGCTTGTACTGGAGAAGACCTTTTCCATACCGGGCGTGGGTACGTATCTGCTCTCAGCCATCAATAACCGGGATTATCCGGTGGTGGAAACCGTCACGATTCTTCTGGCTGCCGTAAACGCCCTGAGCATGCTGCTCGTGGATCTGACCTATGGCTTTGTGGATCCGCGTATTAAAGCGCAGTATGTCAGCTCGACGAATAAAGGAAGGAGGGCGTCTAAAAGTGCAAAAAGCTGAGGTGAATACAATAGAAACTACGCCGGTAAGGCGAAAAAAAGAGTCACAGATTGTGATGATATTCAAACGGATTTTAAAAGACCGGGGAGCAACGATCGGACTGATCGGGATTTTGTTTTTCGTGTTTATCGCCATTTTTGCGGAGCAGATTGCGCCCTATGACCCCTATGAGCTGGATATTACAGCCATGCTGACCGGACCGAGCTGGAAACATTGGATGGGAACCGATGAGCTGGGGCGCGATGTGCTGAGCCGACTGATTTACGGGACCAGATATTCCCTGGCTCTGGGTGTCCTGGGCTCTCTGATGAGCTTTGCCTGTGCCTGCGTGCTCGGATGCATTGCCGGCTATTTCGGCGGATGGATTGAGTCGCTGATCATGCGTATCTGCGATGTCATGATGTCCATCCCCGGGACACTGCTGACGATCATAATCTCGGCAGTACTGGGAAGCGGCTTTTTCGTAACGCTGGTCGCCCTTTCCTTCGGAGGTATTTTCAATCAGGTGCGAATGCTTCGCGCGCAGATTCTCCGGGAGCGCGGGCAGGAATACCTGGAAGCGGCGGAGGCCTACAACTGTAAAAAATCAAAGATCATGTTTGTTCACTTATTGCCGAATGTCGTTTCTCCTCTGCTGGTCAATCTTACCATGGGCGTCAGCGGGACAATCAACTCGGCAGCTACCTTAAGCTTCCTTGGACTGGGTATTCAGCCACCGACACCGGAGTGGGGCGCTATGCTGAGTGCTGGCCGCGATTATCTGCGCAATTGTCCGACGCTGATTTTATTCCCGGGTCTGGTAATTATGATCTTCTGCTGGTGTGTCAATCTGTTCGGTGATGGCCTTCGGGATGCCATGGATCCAAAACTGAAGAACTGAGGGAGGCAAAACGATGAGCGATTTTTTAACAGTAAAAGACCTGGTAGTAGAATATACTTCCGGCGGTGTTCCGATACAGGCTGTAAACGGTGTCTCCTTTTCCATGAAAAAGGGATCCGTGCTCGGACTGGTAGGAGAGACCGGAGCAGGAAAAACCACCATTGCGAAGTCGATTATACGTGTCCTGCCGGAGGCTTCTACAAAGAAATGTGAAGGAACGGTTGAGCTGGATGGACAGAGCATACTGGAGCTGTCGGAAAAAGAAATGCAGAAAGTGCGCGGAGACAAGATTGCCCTGATCAGCCAGGATCCTATGACCGCGCTGAATCCGATTCATTCGGTGGGCGAGCAGATCATGGAAGCGATTCAGGCGCACGAAGAAGTAAACAAAAAGGAAGCGATGGCAAAAGGAATGGAGCTGCTGGAGATGGTTGGAATCCCGAAGGAACGGTTCCTGAATTATCCCCATGAGTTTTCAGGCGGTATGAAACAGCGTATCGTGATCGCGATCGCGCTGGCCTGTAACCCGGAACTGCTGCTGGCTGATGAGCCGACGACGGCTCTGGATGTGACGATACAGGCACAGGTCCTGGATCTGATGATGAAATTAAAAGAAGAACGCGGTACATCCATGATTCTGATCACACATGATCTTGGCGTTGTGGCGGAGTGCTGTGACGATGTAGCGGTCGTCTATGCCGGTCAGATCGTAGAGTCTGGTGATAAATATCAGGTTTTCCACAATCCGTCGCACCCGTATACAAGAGGACTGTTTAATTCACTGCCGCAGTTTGCGGGGAATGACAGAAGGCTGCATCCGATTCCCGGACTGCCGCCGGATCCGACCAGACTTCCGAAAGGATGTTATTTTAGCCCGAGGTGTCCTTATGCGGATGATCACTGCAGAAGCGCAGAGGGTCAGTTGATCGAGATTGAACCGGGACATGTATGTCGCTGTCAGAATTGTCAGAACCGGAAGGAGGGCAGCATATGAATCCAGCCGTGGAAGTAAGACATTTAAAGAAGTATTTTGAGGTTCACGGCGGCCTGCTGCATGCCGTGGATGATGTCTCTTTTAAAATTGAAAAAGGAACGACGATGGGAGTGGTCGGGGAGTCTGGCTGCGGGAAATCCACTCTGGGCCGCACCATCATCCATCTGCAGGACAGTACGGACGGCCAGATCCTGCTGAACGGGGAAGACATTACGGTAGTAAATTCCAGAGAACTGAAAAAAATCCGCCAGCAGATGCAGATCATTTTCCAGGATCCGTATTCATCGATCAATCCGCGTATGACGATTGAAGAGATTATCGCGGATCCGCTGAAAAGCTACGGGTGGAAGAAAAAGGAGCTAAGTGATAAGGTCACAGAGCTGATGGAGTTTACCGGCGTGGAAGACCGTCTGAGGATGTCCTATCCGCATGAGCTGGATGGCGGACGCCGCCAGAGAGTCGGCATCGCCAGGGCGCTTGCGCTGGATCCGCAGTTTATCGTCTGTGACGAGCCGGTCTCCGCACTGGATGTGTCCATTCAGGCGCAGGTGCTGAATCTTCTGATGGATTTACAGGAAAAGTCCGGACTTACTCTGATGTTTGTGACGCATGACTTAAGCGTTGTGAAGCTGATTGCGGACAATATTTGCGTAATGTATCTGGGGCAGCTGGTGGAGACCAGCTCGACCAAAAAGATTTTCGATATGCCGCTGCACCCGTATACGAAAGCGCTGCTTTCAGCGGTGCCTTCCGTGGATGTGGATCATCCGGCGAAGAGAATCCTGATTCAGGGAGAGCTGACATCGCCGATCAACCCCAAGCCGGGGTGCAGATTCCTTGCCAGGTGCCCTTACGCCACCGAACAGTGCAGGGAGCCGCAGCAGCTGGTCGAAATCGAGGATGGACATTTCGTATCCTGCTGCCGGGTCAGAGAAATCAATTAGGAAAGAAGCTGTTTGATATCTGCAGGGAAGGAAAACCGGAGGTTCTATATGAACAGACATGCGACAAAAAGCTATAATCAGTACTTTGACGGCTTCAGTGAACGGGAAGTCGTTACTTCTAAAGGAAAAGTAAAGATCGAACGGTTTTATACGGGTGCTTATTACAGGGAAGATGTTCCTGATGACACCTGGAAAAGACGAAAATGGGCGACAGGCGGCCTGTATGCAATGGCACTTTTGCTGTATTTTGCATGCGGGACGGTCAACTGTGAGGCAAATAGCTGCTGGTATGTCATTTTATTTTCCGGAATTACGCTCGCTGCCGTAATCTTTGCGACGATCAATGTTGTCACGAAACTGACCGCGCAGCGGGATATGATTGCACGTGTATACCGCAGCGCGTCAGAGCAGTATCAGAAGCGGGTGAGATTTACTTCGGTTACGATGCTTCTGACTGCCGGAGCGGTTTTGGTAAATATGGTTCTGAATCGCTCCGGCTTTCAGATGAAAGCGATGATCTGCCTTGCAGGTTATGCCTTTTCAGGTTTGACCATGCTGCGGCTTTACCAGCTGGAAGAGCAGAATCAGTATTGCCAGATCAAAAATGATATCAAGCTGAAAGACTGGAACGAATTTGTAGAAATCACGTATTAAAAATGGTTGCCAAAAAACGCATAGTTAGGAGTAGAAGAGAATGATTGGAAATGAAAAGAGAGCTTTGCGCTGCGGAGCAGCCAGGAGAGTCATCACTCCGCCGGCGGAGCTGCTTAGCGAAGTGCGCGGGCTTATGGGAACAAAATTTACGTCGGTATCGGATGATATTTATGTGCGGGTCCTGGCCGTAGAAAATGTGGAGAAAACCCTGCTGTTCTGCGGATTTGACCTGGATAAGGCGCCCAATCCGGAGCGTTCCATGACGGCAATCGCGGAAAGCTTCGGGATCTCCGAGGAGTGTATTACTTTTTATGGGATTCACACACATACAGCTCCGGCTCTGGGCAACCGGGAGAGAGAGCCGTTAAATGATCCGAGAAAATGGGGCGAGAAAGTATCGGAAGCGACCGACCGCTACGAGGCATACGTACATACCTTATTAATGGCGGCCGTCTCAGAGGCTCTGGAACGTCTGGAACCGGCGACGGTTCGGTTTGGCGCGTGTCCGTGCGGCTGCAATATCAACCGATGCGCGGATTACTGCCAGGTGGCAGAGGACGGAACGGTCACAACATATGCCAGCGGCGGGCCGAATCCGTTAGGACCGGTAGATCATAATTTTTATGTGGTGACGTTTGAAAGCCTGAAAGGTAAGCCGATCGCTTATCTGATGAATTATGCGATGCATAACACGGTTATGTTTATGAACAATCATGAAGACAGGGAAAACGGCGCGATCAGCGGCGATGTCGGCGGTAATGTCAGCCAGATGATTGAAAAATATTTCCCGGGGAGCGTGGCTCTCTGGTGCAGCGGTGCGGCCGGAGATGTATCACCAGTGAGACCTTCTCTTGATCTGCACCGGGAACCGGAAGAATCGGAGGCAGCATTTGCGCAGCGCCAGCAGCAGGGTATGCTGACCTATATCTGCAACAACCAGTATGCGGCAGCTCTGACGGCGATCAAAAATGCGTCAGAACCCTTCGAAGGAACCACCTTGAATGCCGGCTTAACATGGCTGGAGACGCCGGGGCGCGCCATCGTCAGAATCGGAAGGTGGCCGAATCAGAAAATTGAAATCCATTCCGGACCGGATGAGAAGCCTTATCGGATCCGCCTCCACCTGCTCCAGATCGGCAGGCTGATGGTATTTGGTATCGGCGGGGAGCTTTATTCCTCCTACGCTTTGAAATTGAAAGAAAAGTTTCCGGATTATGATGTGATAGTCATAAACCATGACGCCAGCCTGATCGAGGATGCCAACTACATTCTGGATGATGACGCCTGGTATCGGGCCAGCCGTGTTCCGGCCGGCGTGATGTCATTGCCGGGGACCCCGCCCAAATATGAAGTGGGCTATATAGAGTCTGCTCTGATGGAAGCAGCAGAACAGATGGTGGCAGGCTTTGAAAAAAAGAACTGAGGTGAAACGGGTACTATGAAGAAATTACGTTTGGCATTATGCGGCTGCCGAGGCAAGGCAGAGACCTTTGTAGAGCTGGTAAATGGATATGAAGAAAGCGAGATTGCTGCCGTCTGGGATCCTGGAAAGGATGGCCGCGGCGCACAGATCGCGGAGCAATTTGGCTGTTCACTGGAAAGTGATTATGACCGGCTGCTGGCAGAGTATTCTCTGGATGGCGTCATCATTGCGGCAGAAAATGCATTGCATAAAGAACTGATTTTAAAAGCGGCAAAGGCGGGCGTAGGTGTTTTTGTAGAAAAGCCTCTGTGTGTATCGGCGGCGGACGCGCGGGAAATTCAGCGGGCGGTATCAGAAAGCGGCATTCCCTTTTTCATGTCCGATCCGTTTGTGAGACGGGGGACCTTAAAGGTAAAAGAATTGATCGAGGAAGGTGTATTGGGAGAAATCACCGGCGCCAGATTCCGGCTTGGCATGGGCAATGCAGTGCGCAATCATGTGGACTATGACAAGGCGAAAGTCCAGGGCGGCATCATGGCAGATGTCGGCGGACATATGATTCACAAGGCACATTTCCTTTTCGGAAAACCGCAGAAGCTGAGTGCCAGTCTGGGTTATTATACGGAGAAGGGCAAAGCGAACGGAATTGAGGAGAACGCCATTGTTGTTATGCAGTATCCGAAGGATGTACTGGTGACGATGGAGTGCAGCTGGGTGAGTGGTGCGATGACAAGCGCAGAGGAAATATACGGCACCAAAGGGGCCGCCATCGTTACCCCTTATGGAACCGAAAAAAATGCGGAGATGGTGACGGTGAAGCTGGGCAGGGATCAGGTCCAGACCTGGTGCGGAGACGAACTGCCGCCGATGCCGACCAGACATATCCGTTATTTTGTGGAAATGCTGCTGAACCATCCGGATAATGACATCGTTGGCAAGGATCCTTTAAGCAACAGCGGGGTGTCCATTGACAATGCGGTGGAGTTTGTAGAGATAATAGAAGCTATTTATAAATCGGCTAATAAAGGATTTATAGATGTATAAGTGTAACTATTCAAAATAGTTACGTATCAGTAAATGAGGTGAGAAGATGAAAAAATGGCATCTGGAAGAAAAGGATGGGTATACGCTGGTCGTGAATGAAGGCGGCGCGACTCTGGGCTTTTCGGAAAGCAGCGGTGTCCATATTCTGGAAAGAGATGGATATGCCTTTAAGGATATGAATCAGAATGGCGAGCTGGATCCCTATGAAGACTGGCGCTTGCCTGTAGAAGAGAGAGTAAAAGATCTGGTCGGCCAGATGGATCTGGACAGCAGGCTGGGGCTGTCCCTGCATGGCGGCATGTTTATGGTGCTTCGTCTGTCGGAAAGAAGCCTGCGCAGCCCGGCCTTAAAGGCGCGGATGGCTTTAATGAAAAAGACTCCGGAGGAAATGATGGCTCTGGATCCGACAGAAGCCACGGAGTACCATGAGGAACTGATTACTCATGATGAGATGCGCTGCTGGCTGATGTCCGCGATTGAAGGACCTGGATATGCGGCGCAGTTTAATAACAATATTCAGAAAATCGCGGAAGGACATAAATATGGAATTCCGGTCTGGTTCAGCACCAACCCCCGCGCGTTTTTCGATACGCACAGCGATAAGGAAAAGGATGATGTCACCTGCTGGCCGTCCAACTTGGGACTGGGGGCGACCTTTGATCCATCGATTGCGAAGCAGCAGGCTGAGACGGTATCGAAGGAATACCGCGCGATGGGCATTACG
Organism: Lachnospiraceae bacterium; assembly: GCA_021201095.1. Taxonomy (GTDB): domain Bacteria; phylum Bacillota; class Clostridia; order Lachnospirales; family Lachnospiraceae; genus Choladousia. The sequence continues at coordinate 15,465 of JAJQFO010000335.1, read as the reverse complement.
ATGGAGTTGGGACCGCAGGTAGATCTGGCAAGCGATCCGCGCTGGAACCGGATGTCCGCGACCTTTGGCTCGGATGAACAGCTGAACGCGGACATGGCTAGAGCGATCTGCGACGGGATGCAGACTTCAGAAGGCGATAGCGCCATTTCAGATGGCTGGGGACGGGACAGTGTGCTGACCATGTGCAAGCACTGGCCAGGCTCTACCGGAGAAGGCGGAAGGGAATCCCACAGCGAATCCGGGAAATACGCGGTATACCCCGGAGGATGTTTTAGTAAGCACACGGATCCATGGACAAAAGGAGCTTTTCAGCTTGATGGACCTACCAGACAGTGCGGAGCGGTCATGTCCTGCTATGATGCCATTTGGGGGATTGGGGATGAAGATGGAAAATGTGCAGGAGCCAGCTTTAATCCCTATTTGATCGATACACTTCTGCGTGAGAAGAACCAGTTTGAAGGATTTGTCTGCTCAGATTTCTGGCTGACCGGCAGCATCAAGAAAGAGCGCACGACCCGTCCGGAGATCAATGCCTGGGGGTATACGGATCTCACGCCTGCCGAGCGCGCTCTGAAAGAGTGGGAGAGCGGTGTCGATCAGTTTGGCGGAGCCAACGAAATTGAAATTGTCAGAGAAGCATACAGCCTGGCACAGGAAAAACACGGCAGCGACTGGGCCGAGAAGAAGGTAAATGAGGTAGCAGAGCGTGTCCTGACGTACGGATTCCGCGTGGGCAGCTTCGAGAATCCGTATGCGGATCCGGAGAATGCGCGCAGGGTTGTGAACAACCAGGAATATCAGAAGCTTGCGCTGGATGCGCACAGAAAGTCTATCGTCATGCTGAAAAACACTGGCATTCTTCCGATGGAGGCAAAGACCAGAGTATGGGTGGCTGATAAGTATCACGGCGGCGTTCCAAACCGTGCCGGCATGCTGGAGCCGATCACAAAGGATCAGCCAATCCGTACGGAAGAATTAGAGAAGTACTTCCAGGCAGCCGCTTCACCGGAAGAGGCGGACTGTGCGGTGGTGTTTATGGATTCCCCGGACAGTGGAAACGGTTACAACGAAAAGACCGGTGAGTATCAGCCAATTTCCCTCCAGTACCGGCCCTATACGGCAGTAAACGCCCGCGAGAAAAGTATAGCCGGTGATCTGGTGGATGGAATCCGGGAAAACCGCAGCTATCGCGGCAAAACAGTGGAGACCTACAATGCGTATGACCTGGATCATCTGCTGGAAACAAAGAAATTGATGGGGGACAAGCCGGTCATCCTGGTGCTCAATTGCAAGAATCCGGTCGTGCCGGCAGAATTTGAGCCTTATGTAGATGCTGTCCTGGTCGCCTTTGCGGGGACGCCGAACCAGGTACTGCTGGAAGCCATGGCGGGGCAGTTTGAGCCGAGCGGACTGCTGCCGTTCCAGATGCCGGAGAGCATGAGTACGGTGGAAGAGCATTTTGAAGATATGCCGCAGGATATGGTGCCCTATCTGGATGCGGCGGAGCACAGCTGGGATTTTGGATACGGTATGAACTGGAATGGAGTTATTCTCGATGAACGGATGCAGAAATACCGTAAACGGAGCCTGGCAAGGCGGGAACGAATGGGAAATATGCGCCCGAATAAACCATTGCTGTCGGATCTGAGCAAGATCACGGAAGATATGATGGGACCGGGAAAAAGCAAAGACTACAGCATTTATGTCGATCCCCATGTGACGCCGGATTTTGTAAAGGAATCCCGGCACCGGACGCTGCCGAATTTCCCGATCATCTATGAGATCGGCGATCATACCTACCAGATCAATGAGTTTGGAATGGTCAATCTTTATGTACTGGTGGGAGAGAAACGCGGCCTGGTTATAGACAGCGGCTGCGGCTCCTTTGACGCCAGGGAATTGATTTCCCATCTTTGCCCGCTGCCCTATGATGTGGCGATCACCCATGCACATGGCGACCATTGCGGAGGCATCTGCCAGTTTGACAGGGTCTGGATGTTCCCGCAGGACATCCCGCTGGTGCACAATACCTTCCGGGTCAATCAGCAGCTGTGGGAAAATCCCAATATCTGGAGAAACTTCCCGCCATCCTATCCGGATGGGACGCGGATGAATTTCCCGGGCTGCGACAGCGGCGGATGGAATTATTATGATTATACCAATCTGACCTTTATGGGTGTGCAGGAGGAAAATCTGCCCGAAATTCTGGAACTGAGCGAGGGTCAGATATTTGACCTTGGAAATCGTCAGGTGACGGTCATCAACATTCCGGGTCACACAAGAGGCAGCGCGGTATTTATCGATCCAAAGACGAGGATTGCTTTCACAGGAGATGCGTTTAATTCGAGCTTTGTTCTGGAAGGAAATTCAGCTGCGCTGAATCTTCGGCTGCTGAAAAAACTCAGATCTTATCGAAAGGACTTTGACCGGATGTATCCCGGACATACGGCAGTGGGCTATAATACGGCAAACTTCAGCCAGAGCCCGGAGCTGTTGGATGATGTCATCGGAGCTTACCAGAGCATCGTAGACGGAAACCCGGTGATCGAAGAGCGGAAAGTATTTGGAGGATTGCGCAAAATGGCAGTCTATGGAAAGGCCGCGGTGGATATCTGAGATTAGAGTGAAATTTTATTCTTTAAAGGCAGGAAAGCGGGGGATGAGAAAATGTCTGCTTATATTGGGACCGTTTTCACAAAGTATGGAGCAGTGCGCGGTGTTGAACTGACCGGACGCTATGCCGGGATTACAGAATTTCGCGGAATTCCTTTTGCCGCGCCTCCGGTGGGGCCGCTTCGGTGGCGGCCGCCGCAGGCACCTTCGGGATGGAACGGCGTACGTGACTGTGTCAGCTATGCTCCCATCTGTGTGCAGCCTGCCAATGGAGATATGGGCGCGGAACCCTGGGCGGGAGACTTTTATTATATGGGTCTGCCTGCAATGAGCGAGGATTGTTTATATCTGAATCTGTGTACAAAAGCTGCAGGTGCCGGTGAAAAACGGCCGGTATATCTGTGGTTCCACGGAGGCGGTTCCGATCATGGCTATTCGTACGAGGTGGAATTTAATCCTGCCGAGCTGGCTAAAAAGGGGATTATCGTGGTCAGTGCCGCGCAGAGGCTGGGGGCTTTTGGGTATCTGGCTCTCCCTCAGCTGACTGCCGAACAGGGAGAGAGCGGAAATTATATCCTGATGGATGAGATCATGGCGCTGCAGTGGGTCGTAGAAAACATTGAAGCCTTTGGCGGAGATCCAGACAATATCACTGTAGGAGGGCAGTCGGCGGGTACCGGGAAAGCAGCAGCTCTGGCATTCTCTCCTTTGGGGAGAATGTACGTTAAGCGCATGATCCATGAGAGCGGACTGGCATGGAACCGCAAATATGAGGAAAGAGAAGCTGCTGAACTGCGCTGCAGAGATTATCTTGCCGCTCTCGGGATTGATCCGGAAACTTCTCCGGAAGAACTGCGGAGGATAAATGCGCATGTGTTCCTGGATCAGAAGGCACGTCATCTCCTGCCGAAATCTCTGATTTATGACGGTGCTCTGATTCCGGATCTGTCACTGGCAGAGAGCACAGAAAAGTATGGGAGCCGGCTTGATTATCTGGCAGGTACCAATATGGGTGAGCGCAGGATGCGGCCGGATCGGCAGATGTTTACGAATGCGTCAGAATACTATTCTTGCTGCAGAGCACTTCTTGGTCCGTTGTATGACCAATATGATTTTGAACATCTGGTGCCTGTTACAGATGAGACGGTACATGAAGTATCCTGCAGGCTGGCTTCCTATGGATTGTGCGAGGGACCGCGGATGGGCGGCCTGGCGCTGAACCGTTATTTTGGCATGCATCGCGCACAAACGGCACCAGGGAAAAACACCTTCAACTATCTATTTACCCGGATAATTCCGGGGCGGCCGGAGGATGTTGATACCGTTCGCGACCCAAAGGCACTTTTGGCGTGGCACTCTGGAGAACTCTGGTACGCGTTTGCCTCTATGCGCAGGGGGATTCCACCGGTTCGTCCGTGGGAGGATGCAGATGTTTTTCTGGCGGATCAGATGAGCAGCTACTGGGCGAATTTTATCAGAACCGGCGATCCGAACGGAGAGGGTCTGCCGCTCTGGCCGAAAAGCGACGAATCATATGGTTATATTGAGCTTGGAGAGTCTATTGTCGGAATTGATCACAGGCGAAAACTGGATGACATGATTTTGGAGTTCCTCACAGAACGAAACGTTATTCCGGTTTAAAAAAATAAAGGAGGAGAACTGATGAATCATTTAAAAGCAGGTGCCGGGCGTTGCGAGATCCACTTTCCGGCGACTATGTTTCCCACAGATGGGTTTATGGGGGTCCATGACGCGCCTCAGGTGCGGATGCTCATGTTAGAGAGCGGATCCAGAATGGTGATCGCGGTACTGGAGCTGGTAAATGTCCCGGAAGACATATTGAATATGGTTCGTGATATGATCGCGGGAAAGACCGGGACGCCGCGGGAAAATATCTGGCTGCATGTAAACCATAACATAACAACGCCGCATGCTCCGCGCGATCCGGCGGTTCCATTCCCGCCTTTCCCAAAGGAAACAGAAGAAGAGAAAAAGAGAAACGCGCGCAATGCTCCGCCGGAAGATCCGGAGGCGCCCAGGAAAAGAAGAGAATTTATGGCTGCAGTCAGAGAGGCAGCGGCGGCTGCACTGGATAGGATGCTTGCATCGTTCACAGAAGCCAGAATGGGAGTAGGGACAGGATTTTGTGATGTCAATTCCAACCGCGATGTGGAAACGCCTGCCGGCTGGTGGATTCATATAAACCGGGAAGGAATTTCGAATAAGACGGCCACCGTGGTAAGGCTGGATTCCATGGATGGAAAGCCGATCGGCATGCTGATCAATTATGGTTTAAAACCCAGCACGATTGACAATTCTGAGAAAGAGAAGAATACACGGCTGATTTCTGCGGATGTGACTGGATTTGCCTGTACTGCACTGGAAGAAAAATACGGCGCTCCGGTCATGTTTACCATGAGTGCAGCCGGCGATCAGGTGCCGAGAGAGCAGGCACTTCTGGAGGTCGTCCGGGAAGACGGGAGCGTTGAGAAGATTGATCAGGGCGTAGAAAAAGGTCTGGAGATGGTATCCAGGCTCGGCCGGGAGATGGCGTCCGATATGGAAGCGATCATTGATAAAATAGAATGCAGTCCCCTGGAAACGCCGGTAAAATATGCATCCACGTCTATTTTCTGGAAGGGAAAGAAACGAAGTGAAATGCGCCCGACCAGGAAGCCGGAATACATACCGGAGGAAGAAGAACGGGAGATGGATGCGCATGCTCTGGTGCTGGAAGACCTGGATCTGGCTTTTGTAGCGATCAAACCGGAGACGAATGCGGTTACAGAACTGCAGCTGAAAGAAAAATCACCGTATAAGCACACGCTGTTGATGTCGATGGTAAACGGCGGTATGAGATATGTACCGGATCAGTCCGCGTTTGAAAAGGGGACCTGGGAAGCGCTGAGCTCTGCCCTGATGCCGGGAGCGGCGGAGGCCTGGGTAGAAAAGACAGTGAAAATGCTCTCTGCGGTAAAAGAGAAAGGGGCGGAAACGTGAAAGTCATTTTCAGAGCGGATGATGTGGGCTATACCCCGGTCAGCAACCGCGGCGCCTTTCGCAGCGTAGAGGAAGGAGTCGTTTCGCTGGTAGAGCTGATGGTAGACTGTCCCGGTTCGGCAGAAGCGATGGAGTTTTTGAAGGAGCGGCCATGGATTTCTGTAAACTGGCATACGCACTGGTGGGGGACTCCGGTCGCAGGGGCGGAAAATGTACCGTCTCTCGTAGACGCCTCGGGGCATTTTCGCAAGGATCTGGGGAACTCCCACCGCTTTGGAGTCAGCGGGATTGATTATGAGGATATGCTCAGAGAGTGCCGCGCAGAGGTGGAACTCTATTTAAGAAAAATGGGGCGGGTTCCGGACGCGACCAATGTGGGCAATAGCGTGATCGGGCGGGCCAAAAAGGCGGTGTGTGATGAATACGGGATTGTCTATGGATATAACCGCTATTATCATTATGGACCCGAAGCGGCTGGACACAAACCTGGCGTGAACCTGCCTGAAGACTGGGATCCGAAATATGAGGATAAAAAAATTTATGAATACGAAAATTTCGGACGGCCCGGTCTGTGGCTGAAAGACTATAAGCAGTATGATCCCCTGGAAATGATCAGGACAATGCCGGAGGGCGATTATGTCTGGATGCGCTCTGAGCATCCGGGGTATGTGGACACCAGAATATGGGAGGACACAGCCGAAATCTGCAGCATCCAGAGATGTAAAGATGTAGAAGCCCTGTGCTCTCCTGAGCTAAAAGACTGGATCCGCAAGAAGCATGTGGAGCTTGTCAACCTCAGGGATGCTCTGTACGGCTCACAGGAATATCAGAATTATTTACTGGCGGCGGGAAGCGATCTGGCGTATGAGCGTCTGCTTTGATGGGAGGTGCAGCTGATGAATATGATCATTCGCGCGGATGACGTAGGATATACCGAAACCTGCAATGACGGAGCTTTTCAGGCAATAAAGGAAGGCTGCGTGACGGTGGCTTCTGTGATGCTGGATACGGAAGGGGCGACAGACGCGCTTGCCCGATTGCAGGACTGTCCATGGGTTTCCCTGGACTGGTCCGCAAAATTCTGGGGAAAACCTGTGTTGGAAGCGGACCGCGTCCCGGATCTGGTCGGTGCGGATGGATACTTCCGGAGAGATCTGCTGCAGCTTTCCCAGATCAACGAGCATGAGCTGGAGATGGAGCTGGAAGCAGAAATCCGATATTGCATCCTGAATTATGGCAAAGCGCCCTTCTCCGCAATGCCGTCAGGCAGCGCGGCAGTGGACCAGGTAAAAGAGCGGGTATGCCGGCACTTCGGCGTGATTTATGACTATTGCGGAGAAGGCAAAAAGATTTCATGCTGCGGGGAGGAGTACAGAAGTACCCTCAATTTTGAGAATTATGACTGTTATGACCCGTTGACTGTGATTAAGGAAGCGTCCGCAGAGGAAGGAAAAATCCCTATGGTGACTTTGCAGCCGGGTTTCTTAGATGATTATGTCTTAAGAAATACGCTGGAGGGGCCGCGCAGCTCGATCAGCATTCACCGCCTGAAGGATGTACAGGTATTATGCAGCCCGGAGCTGGCTGACTGGATAAAGGAAACGGGCATCCGGCTGGTAAATCTGAGAGATGTTTTTTACGGCACGCAGGATTATCAGAATTACTGGAAGACGATTTTAGGACGCTGAGCTTTGGGGGTATGCGTTTCCTATCCTGATTTTCGCAGAATCCGGGGAGACCAGATTTCCCACCGGTTTTTTGCGCATAGAAAAGGAAAACAGTTATGGAAGTAAAGAAAACTTTAGAGTGCGATGTGCTCGTGGCAGGCGGAGGAACGGCCGGAATGATGGCTGCGATCTCAGCGGCGGAGGCCGGAAGCAGCGTCATATTGATTGAAAAAGCAAATACGAGGCGCAGCGGCGCCGGATCGACCGGGAATGACCATTTTCAGTGCTATATCCCGGAAGTGCATGGCAGTTATGATGAGTTTATGAAGCTGTATCTTCACGACCGGCCAGGTCCCGGAGCCTGTAAAGACAAGGATCTGATGGAGGCTTTTGTAAAGGAAAGCTTTGACGTTGTAAAACAATGGCAGTCCTGGGGAATTCAGATGATGCCGCATGGGAAGTGGGAGTTTACCGGACATACCCTGCCGTGGATTCTGGGTACCCATTTAAAATATGAAGGAATCAACCAGAAACCGATTTTTACCAATGAGGCGCGTAAACGCGGGGTGAACCTATTAAACCGTCATCCGCTGACGGAAATCCTTACAGATGAGGACGGAAGCGTATGCGGCGCGATCGCAGTGGATCTCTCTTCGGATCCGCCAAGGCTTCAGGTGATCCGCTGCAAAAGCCTGATTCTGTGCACGGCAAAGGGAAAGCGCTTAACGGGCGATAACCGCATAGGCTGGGCGCAATATGGTCCGGAATCCGGAGTGGGGACTGCGGCGGCCTATCGTGTCGGCGCGCGGATTGTCAATGCCGGTGTGACCGGGGGCGAGTCAGGTCCCAACATTGGCGTAAGCCGGTATTTTGAATATGGCGGTACCCGCACGTGGGTAGGCGTGTACACAGATATTGAGGGGAAACCGTATGCGCCGATCGGTGAGATTACGACTTATGACGTCCTGAATCCGAAGTCTCCGGGAGAACCGCATGTCATAACCAGACCGGGCTGGGAAACCGGAGAATATACCCAGTATCTTCCGGAAAATAAAATGAAGGAAGCATATGCGAATGGGCAGCCTGTTTTTATGAATTTCAGCTATAACACGACGGAAGACACCGAATATATGAAGTGGGCTCTGCAACATGAAGGAAGCTCGGGCATTGTAAAGCATCTGGAAGATGAGGGATTCGATTTTGACCGGAAAATGCTGGAATTTGCGACTGCGCGGGATGTGGGCGGCGGACGCCCGGGAGGACCGGATGTCATCAATGACAGGCAGGAGACGACAGTTGCAGGTCTTTACGCGGCCGGAGAGTGCATGGGAAATAACCTGCCTGGTCTCTCACCTGCGGCTGTGGGCGGCAGAATTGCGGGACGCAATGCCGCGAAATACAGTCAGACAAAAGGATTCCGGCCGGCAGAAGAATCCCCGGTTGTAGAAGAATGCCTGCAAAGATATTCCCGCTATCTGTCCAATGAACGCACCACAGCAAGCCCGACCTGGGAGGAAATCAATGTCGCTATTATCCAGGTGATGTGGGATTACTGTGGAAGCGGTATCTTAAGCGAGGAATTGTTTGATGTGGGATGGCAGCACCTGAAGAGAATCGAGGGCAAAATGAAAGATATGCAGGCTGCCACGCCTCATGACCTGATGCAGTGCCTTGCGGTAGAGGATGTGGCTCAAAACGCTGAGCTGGCGATGACGGCAGGCCGATTCCGGCGGGAAAGCCGCGGAGCGTACCGCTATAAGGGCTATCCGGAACCAGACAGGGCTTATGACAGTAATTATGTTGCTGTGCAGAAGAAAGATGGAAAGCCAACTGCATTTTTGCGCCCGCACAGAAAGGAAGTGTAAGTATGCCGCCAGTAATTCAAAAGTCACGCTGCGTGGGCTGTATGAATTGTGTGAATATCTGCCCGAATGATACGTTTGGTTTGCAAAAGCCGGGCGTGAAGGTTCCGCAGGTACAATATCCAAAAGAATGCAAGCATTGCAACGCCTGTGTGCTGGAATGCCCCAAAGAAGCTATTTCCCTGCGGTTTCCGGTGCCTCAGATGATGGTTTTTTATGACCCGGGGCGCTGAACGGGAACTCGCGGAAGAACCCGGCTAAAAAACGACCGCGACCAAAGCACGGCATTTTATATCGCATTGGTGCGGCGAAAACCACTGCGTGGTGGTTTACTATAATTTTGAAAGAAGGAATGCTATGCCAAAGTCAGAAATAAAGGGAAAGAATCAGTCCCTGCTGACAGAACCGATCAACAGACTGATCCCTGTTATGGCGGTTCCGACAATTGTTGCGCAGATGATTACGATCATCTATAACCTTGTAGACACGTTTTTTGTCAGCTCGCTGGGTACAAACGCGACAGCCGCAGTCGGGGTAAACAGCAGTCTGGAGCAGACGATCACGCTTGCAGGCAGTCTGATCGGGACAGGAGCCTGCAGCTATATCTCGCGGCTTCTCGGAGCAAAAAAGAATAAGGAGGCTGATGAGATATTCAGCACTGCATTGATCAGCGGTGTTCTGATCGGAGTGGCTGTGATCCTGATTGGCGCCTGGAATATTTCCGGTATTGTAAATCTTTTAGGAGCTACACCAGAATGCAGAGAATATTCGATACAGTACGCGAGATATGTGATTTACGCGGCACCTTTTATGATCTGCAGCCTTATCATGAATATGTGCCTTCGAAGTGAAGGCAGCGCAGTATATGCCATGGTTGGGATTGGATTTGGAGGCGTGCTTAACTGTCTGTTGGATCCTCTGTTTATTTTCGGGCTGAACCTGGGTATTTCCGGTGCTTCCATATCTACCTGTATTTCAAAGATGGTGAGCTGTGTAATTCTGATTTTTCCGTATCTGCGGAAGAGGGCGCATGTGGAGCTCTCACTGAAAAATGTCCATTATACAGTGCAGGGGGTCACGGAGGTGCTGAAGATCGGGTCAACCTCATTTTTCCGACAGGCACTGTCAGTTGTGGCAAACACCGTGATGAATCGTATTGCCGGCGGATTTTCTACTTCGGCACTTGCGGCGATTTCTGTATCAAACCGGATTATGCAGTTTCCGTTTGGCGTTATACTGGGCTTTGGACAAGGATATCAGCCAGTGGTAGGCTATAACTGGGGGGCAAAACGGTTTGACCGGGTAAAGGAAGCATTTCGCTTTAGCTCGGTAATCTCGGTGGTCGGCTCTGCGGTCATGTGCGTTGTAATTTTTATTTTCGCAAAACCGTTAATTGGAATCTTTACAGAGGCGGATTCTGAAATGTTGCAAATAGGCAGTATTTGCGTAAGAATGCAATGCGTAGTGCTTCCGATCCACGCCTGGGTGTCTGTGATTAACATGTTTTACGCTGGGATCGGACGTGCGAGGAATGCTATTTTGCTGAGTACATCGAGGCAGGGATATCTCTATATACCTGCGCTCCTGATTCTGCCCAGGCTGTTTGGAACCTATGGGCTCGCAAGCTGTCAGGCAGCGGCTGACCTGGCAAGTCTGTTTATTGCTCTGCCGATGGCGCACGCGGCAATCAGGCTGATGGATGGCAAAGAGGATAAAACATAATCTGAGATAGAAAGATGTGTGCTTATATATATTAAGAAAGGAAGCGCTCATGGATCTGGAATATGTAAAAGAATTTGTATGTCTGGCTAAAATTAAAAATTACATGGAGGCAGCAGATAATCTGTATATTTCACAATCTGCCCTGTCAAAACACATTCAGGCAATTGAGGCGGAACTGGGGGTGCAGCTTTTTGAACGCTCCTCGCGGAGGGCGTATCTGAATGAAGCAGGCGAATTATTTCTTACCTATGCGAACCGTCTGATTGAGACCTACGATGAGTGTACAGAAGCGTTCCTGGATATTGCAAAGTCCGGGCATAACAGTCTGGCGATCGCCTCTATTCCAATGATGACACAGTATGGAATTACCGACTGGCTGGCAAAATTCCGCAGGGAAAATCCGGATGTGGGGATGAATGTGGTAGAGGGGACCTACTACCAGATGCTGGAGCTTTTGCGGGACAATAAATGTGATTTCGCGTTTGTCAGGGAAAACGATGAAAGTATAGAAGAGTTTAAGCACATTCTGATTACAAATGACTGGCTGGTAGCGGTATTGCCTGTTACTCATCCGCTCGCATCCAGAGAAACGATTGCCCTGGAAGAATTGAAGGATGAACCCTTCCTGCTGCCCGTAAAAGATACGAGGACCTACTCTACCTGTATAAAGGCCTGCAGAAAAGCAAAATTTGAACCCAAAATGTCCTTTACCAGCCGTGGGGTTTCAACAAATATTGATCTGGTGAAAAAAGGAATGGGAGTAGCTTTGCTTATGAGACGTGCCGCAGAATTTTCGGCACCTTCGGATGTGGTTCTGGTAGACATTGTTCCAAAAGTAGAGACCTCGATTTATCTGCTTTATAATAAGAAAAAGAAACTGAATAACGCTGCCGTTAAATTTATAAAAATGTTTACGGACGAGGAATAAGTCCGGGCTGAAAAACAAACGGCCAAGTCACAGGCCGGGATACCATTTGCATGGATGCGGGGATAAAGAAAAATGAAAGAACCGGAGAATACATATTTGATCGGTATCGGAAGCTGGGAACATGACCGAAGCGGACATGAGCTTGGAATCCGGATATACAGGTTTTCGGAAGAAGGTTTTACACGGACAGATACCGCGGCAGCGGATGTGTGTGTGGGAGCAATGTACTTTGATGCCGGCAGGAAGGTTTTATACTGTGTGGATGAACGGGAGATTGAGCCTGGGAGAAATACCGGTGGGAGAGTGCTTTCCTTTGCGGCAGATACAGAAAAGGGAAAGGTATCGCTGATCGGTGAAGCGCCTGCCTGCGGATCCCGTACCTGTTCTGTGACCATGGACGGGACGGGGCAGTATCTTCTGGTGGCCAATCATGGAGGAAAACGACCGGTCATTCACACCGTGCAGGATGAAAATGGGGAATATCAAATCCGGCTGGAATATGATGAAACCAATCTTGTACTGTATTCTCTGGAAGCAGACGGAGCAGTCGGGAAAATAAAGGATATCCGCAGGCATTCCGGGTGCGGGACACCATGGCCCGCGCTGCAGGCACACCCGCATTGTGTCAGAGCTGCACCATCCGGGAATCTGTTTTGTGTCTGTGACAAGGGCGCGGATTCCCTGTATTTTTACAGGATTGATTATGAGAAAGAGCGGCTTTCTTCCTGCGATAGCTCGCCATATCTGCTGGAAAGCGGCAGTGCGCCGAGATACTGCGTATTTCATCCCTGTAAAAAATATCTTTATATAAACTATGAAGGAAAAAATCAGATTTCCGTTTTTCAATATGAACAAAGCGGAGAGATTGCCCGGATCCAGACAGTGAATATATTACCGGATAATCTGGTTTTGACAGACAGGGAACAGCAAAGACGTGTCCAGTCGTCAGACATTTGCATTCACCCCAACGGAAGGTATCTCTATAACATCACCCGCGGGCTGAACTGGATTGACACCTGGCAGATTCATCCGGAGGATGGGAGGCTTACCCAAAAACAGAGACTGGAGATACCCGCAAGACAGGGGGAAATGGATACGATCCGGGGATTTGCACTTTCTCCGGACGCGAAATACCTGATTGTCGGAATTCTGCCCGAGGACAGAGTTGTTGTATTACACGTCAATGAAGAAGGCCTTTTGAGTCTCTCAGAAAAGGATGCGGGCATCAGGCCGTATCATCCGGCATCACTCATATTTTTTTAAGATGGAGGAACCGAAAATGATAAAAGTGGAAGAGTATAGTCTGTTTTATTGCCCACAGGATGGAAAATTACACAGTGGTGATTCGTGTACGGAAGAAAATGAGGGACTTGTGGGAGGAATCAGTGATGAAATTTATCCTTCAGATGATTATCAGGGCGATGGAGAGCATTTAATTCTTCATAATTTCTGTTTTCATACTTCGGCGGATATTGCCCTGATTGTTCCTCACGGCACGAAGATTTTTCTGAAGGGGAAAAATGAACTCATGGTGATCAATGACAGAGAGACCGCGAATGTGGCTGTGCTTTACAGTGACGGCAGCATGAGCATCTCCGGCGAGGATGACGGGGAACTGAATTGTCTGGCACAGACGTCACAGGGATTGTGGAGCCGCTGCATCTGTGCGAGATTCGGCAATCTGACCATTGAGGGCGGGACGATCTATGCGTTTGCCGGAAATGCCGGAAAATGCAGCGGGATTTATGCCGGCGGACGCTTCCGCGTGGTTCCGGATACCGGATTAATACGTATCACCGGAGGAAAGGTGGTCGCCGCAGCCAAAACCAACGCGATTCGCGCTTCAGAAGGAAAGCTGTGTCTGGATCCGCCCAGAAATTATCGGTCTGTAGTAGGAAACGCCAGGGAGTATAACGGCAGCACCGGTAAATGGGCCGGAGATACTCTCACGCAGACGAAAATAGACATCCCGGTGTCAATCACATTTGAGCCGGCAGTCAGCTAAAGGAGGAGGTAGAAATGGAGGAACGTTACGGAAATACAGAAAGCCTGGCAGCAGGCGAACTGGACATCCCGCTGATGCAGGCTCCGGAGGTCACAGACTATTGCTGTGATGTTCTTGTGATTGGCTGCGGGTGGGCAGGTCTGAATGCGGCTTACGCGGCCAGAAAAACAGGAGCGGACGTCCTGGTTGTAGACAAGGGAACGCCGGGATATTCGGGGCTGAGCTCTTTTTCATCCTCTCATCAATGGTATGATCCGGAAATGGGGGATGATCTTCAGGCATGCCTGGACGAAATGGTCATGGCTAATGAATATCTTGCAAATATCGGATGGTACAAAGAATGGGCAAAACATTCCAAACAGACCTACCAGCGCCTGATGGACTGGGGGCTGCTGACGCAGTATCCGACCGGCTGTGAATCCGGGCACTGGGTAGATGGCGACTGGCGGCATGATGATCTGACTGGCTATCATGAAGAATTTCTGTATGCGGACCGGCGGGCGCGCTGGACAGAGGTACTTACGGAGAATGGGATTCCGTATGTCTCACAAACGATGATTTACGATGTGATTGAAGACGATAACAGGATTGTGGGAGCTGTGGGATTTCATGTGCCGACGGCGACGGTCATCCGTTTTTCGGCCAAAGCCGTGGTGATGTGTATGGGAGGCGGTTCGATCAAGCCGGCCGGATTTCCGACAAGCTGCGATACCTTTGACAGTGACTGGATTGGTTACCAGCATGGACTTCCCATTGTAGGAAAGGAATTTGATGATTTCCATTTCAGCGCTTCTTTTGCCCCGGACAATGTACTGACGTGTAATTCCTGGACTTATCTGGAGAATATCTGGCTGACCGGAGGCGATATTTCCAGAGAAACGCTTCTTGGAAGGGCGCAGGGCGAGGCTCAGAATCTGATTTTGCCACGGATTGAATCGGTGACAAAGGGACTGGCGGATTATCACAGGACGGATGTGCAGCCCTCGTCCGGACGCGGGAAAAGCCGGTCAGGAAAGTTCGAGGATCCGCGGAAAGGAAAATGGACCAGTGATCTCCCGAAAGGCGACACCTATGGCGCGGCGGTAGGCATGCAGCTTCACCTGGGGTGTGGGATTTTCTGCGGGCTCGACGACCTGGAGGGGAAAACCGCTCTGGAAGGTCTCTGGGTGGCCGGGGACGGCTGCAATGGATCCTGCGTTTCCGGCGGCTCTTATCTGGCTGCGACCGGATTTACCTCTAATTTCTGCTCCACGCAAGGGTATCTGGCCGGGGAAGCAGCAGGAACATTTATCAGGGGCCGGGAACGCTCCGAGATAAAGGAAGAGGTCTGGAAGCATTATCAGGAGGAAATCCTGGAACCGCTGGGGAAGGAAAAAGGGTTCAACCCTTCGTGGGCCTGTGACCAGCTGCATGCGATTATGTCGCCAGGCTGGGTGACGATCGTCAAAACAGAAGAATCTCTGACGCATACCCTTGGACTGGTAGAGAATTTTCAACGGGAAGTGCTCCCGCTGCTTCGCGCGAGGAATGCGCATGAGCTTCGCCTTTGCCATGAAATGCAGCATAAGACGCTCTGCGCCCAGATGAAGCTGCGGGCCAGCCTGGAGCGGAAGGAAAGCCGCGGCTATCATTACCGGGCAGATTATCCTTATCGAGACGATGCGTATC
>JAJQFO010000060.1:21922-27060 GCA_021201095.1 Lachnospiraceae bacterium | reverse complement strand
AAGATGTGTTGTATTAAAATGGCGTTTTATTTAAGAAGTATAATGTTGGTCAACAAAAGCGGATAGCCCCCTGTGGACAAAAAATGGGTTATCCACACAAAACTTAACAAATTTCGTAACTACGAAAACGTTAAGTTAGTGTAAATCGCACAAAAAAATTTGAAAAAAATATGAAAATAGTGTTGCAAAAATCTTGCGGACGGTTTATGATGATGCTAATAGTATCTTTCCGGCTAGCAGTGTCTGCATACGGCTGCGAAGCTGGAAAGACCGAACGTTGCAAGCCCAAATTGCATGAAAACAGCACTATCAAAAGCAGAACCAAAGGAACGCCGGCTGAAGAGAAACCGGTTCTTGAAAAGGATTCGTATCCTCATGTAAGAAGGGACAGCCAGAAAAGATCCGATTTTAAAAGCTGCGGCATTCCTTGAAAAAGAAAGGGGAAAGAACTATGTTGAGAGGCACAAAATCATCTCGGGGGGGGCGGTTTCTAGCTATAGTATTAGCTATGGCAATGGTATTCCAGCAGGCTGGGATCACCACGCTCGCTGACGACGGCACCACACTGGCCGCCGAGACAGCCGTGACGGAGAGCGCCACAGAAGCGGCAGAAACCAATTCTGACAACACATCTGATACAGAGGCAGCAGAACCTGCCACATTTGCATCATCAGAAGAAACGACAGCAGACACCGCTGCTGCCGACACTTCAGCATCCACCACATCCGATTCGAATGCGAAAAGTACATCCGATACGGACGCGGCAGCCGGCGCAGAAGCGGACACATCCGCAGCGTCCGGAGATGATGCATCAAAGAATTCATCGGAGTCTTCTAATATAGAAGAAACTCCTTCAGACAATACCCAGAACGAAAACGACAATACAGCCGAAGCCGTGACTGAGGACACGACAGAAGCAGCAGACACAGAGACCGAAGAAATCACAGAGGCAGTTTCTGAATCTGGCGACGTGACGGCTGATGCTGCTGATTCGGAAGATCAGACAGAGGCGGGAACGGAAGCAGCGGATGAAGCTGACGCACTGACGGACGCAGAAGGCGAGGCGGATGCGGACGCAGCCGAGAGCAGTGCAGAGGCATCTGAGGCAGACGATTCCGAAGCAGCGCAGGGTGCGGACGCTGAGAATGCAGATGCCGGGGACGCGGATGCTGAGGACGAGACCGAAGCAGAGACGGAGACTGAAACGGAAGCCGAAGCTCCGAAGACTTCCTTTAGCTATTCTGACAGCCGTGTCGTGATCACAGCGACAGCCACCGTGGGAGCAAACCTTCCGCAGGGCTCGGAACTGATGGCAGATTACATCGAGCCGGGTACCGATGCCTATAACGAAGCAGTCAGCCAGATTGAGAGCCAGCTCGGCAGCACACTCGGACTGAATGATGAAAACGTTGAGACAGCGTACGTTCTGTACGATGTCTATTTCCTGTACAACGGCGAACGCATCGAGCCGGAAGACGGCACCGTGAGCGTGAGCATGGTATTCCGCTCGGCAGTCGACCTGGGGCTGACTGGCGAGATCGTCGGCTCAGAAGTTGTTCACGTCAAGGATAGCGGTGAAGCTGAGGTCGTAACTGATTACGTTAACGTCAACGCGAATGGCGACGTGACCGCGATGGGGTTTACGCAGGATAGCTTCTCGACAACGGGCGCAATTATTGTTACACAGGATAATACATCGACAACAAATAACAATGATTTGATTACTGGGATTTCAGGTTATTATTACAGTGGAACAGAACAGATAGCTATAACCACAGGTACCTATATTCCTTCTGATACTTCGACGTTTTATGTGAATTTGACCTTTGCGTTTGGAGAAGGGACTTTAACAGCGGAGAATCCAACTTTAACATTTGATGTGAGTGGCCTTCTGGATTTGGGGACTTTTGGGGAGTCATCTGGAACGGTATTTAATGATTCAAAGGTTGCAGTAGGAACTTATACAATTTCAGCTGACGGAATTATTACTATTACATATGATACATCAAAAATTGATGTAACTGGAGCTGTCTCAGGTTACGTTGATTTTGGTATTACGGCAAGTGAAGATTTAAAAGAAAACGCCGATGGCGCGTCATATACAATAAATGGTCAAACAATAACATTAAAGTATGACACGAGTGATCTTACTGTAGGAAAGGTAGGAGAGGTATCTGAAGACTATTCTACAGCTACATATACAATTACAATTGAAAGTACGAATGGTACAAATGAGGATGTAACGGTCACTGATCCCATACCTACCTATTTAAAGAATATAACGTATACTGTGGTAAAATATACTTCTCTGGATGCAGATGGGACGACAATTTATTCGGAAGTATCGTTGAGTGGGAATGACCTGAGTTTGGTTCTTGATCAAATGTCTGCTGGGGATAAGTATGTTATAACTGTTACGGGGGATCTCACACTTGCTGGAGATTATACAAATCTTCAAAATACAGTGACGGTAGTATCTGATAGTTTATATAAGCAAGCTTATAGTGGTTTGAATGTTTCTCTTACTCATATTGCTAAGGAAGGGAAACTTAGCGACGATGGCACTTATATCACTTGGACTGTTACAGTAAATCAGGCAAAGCAGGATATCACAGGATACACTCTTTCGGATAGTCTTGGTGATATTAGTAATGTGACAATTACTTATGAGGGACAAAGTGAACCGTTTTCAACCAGCCTTCCGTATAAATTTGATGGGAGTGATTTAGGCGATGCGAACGGAAAATGCTCGTATGAGTACACGGTAACTTATACTACTCCAGTGACAAGCGCTGCATTTGATACAAAAGTAACAAATACTGCTACACTTACAAATTCTACTGGTGATAAATCATGGAGTGATGGAGGTTCAGCAACGGTACCAGGCTTACCAGATTCTGAATACGATATAACAAAGACCAGTACAGAAAATGGAACAGACTCTGGTACTGGCAATCAGATTGTTAAGTGGACAGTTGAGGTTGCTATTGATACTACTGATAGCAGCAGCGTTACTATTCCGTCAGGAACAGAAATAACTGATAACTTGAGCAGCGGAAGCAGGGGTTCTTTGTATATGACAAAAGCTCAGCTTCAGGCTATGACACTGAAAGATAGTACTGGTAACGAATATAGTTTTGATATAGTTGAAGTCAGTACATATACTAACGGATGGACGGGGTCTAATATTTCGCTGGATGATGTTACGGACGATCATATTGTATATTTTAAGATAGCGACATCGGAAGAAATTACACTTGAGGATGGGGCAAAACTTTATTTGGTATATGATAGTATAGTTAATGCCACATCTTCAATGACACTTTATAATTATGTGGTGTTTGGAAGTTGGAAAGCGACCGGATCGTATGTTTATGAAGTGGAAACCGAGCTTGAAGTTACGAAAAGGGCATCAGATTCATCCGCTAATACGCTTAGCGATACTGAATTAGATTATTATAAAAATGGAGATACTCTGTATTGGACAATCGCCGTTGGACCTGGACTGAAGAATGGAGATGTTATTACTATAACAGATGTTTTACCAGAAGGTTTGACGTATGCTGGTTCATATACTCTCAGAAGAGGGAATGAGACAAGTAAGTGGGATGGAATCTATCATAATTGCACAGTAGAATATGATCCGGAGACACGAACTCTTACTATTAAAATAACAGCAACGTATGATGATAACAATGATGCAATTTATATCACGTACGCAACTACTTTTGATATAGATGACTGGGATGAAAATACGACAGCGAAAGTTTACGAAAACAGCATATCCTATACTGTAAATGATGGAGATAAGCAGACAGAAAGCGCAAGCCAGACTGTTGAGCTTACGGATATTACAAAAGTGGGATCCGTTGGTGAAAATTCGGATGGCGTCACTACTCTCGATTACACCGTTTATGTAAATTCGAAAGCAAGTGATTTAAGCGATGGTGATACCATTACATTGACAGATGTGCTTACTCCTACAAGTTCTAATAAATGTACAATAGAACTGGATAATGCATCAATAAAGGTAACTGATACTTCTGGTAATGAGCTTTCTGATGATGAATGGAGTTGCACAATCAGTACAGATGAAAGCACAGGGATAACAACGATAACTTTAACACTCCCGGACGAGAAGGCACTTATTGTTACTTATGAGTATACAATATGGCCTTCAAATGGAGCAACTGCCAGCCTTGTTTTTGGTGCGACTAATACAGCTATTATTAGTGGCAGTTATGATATTTCTGACAGCGATTCAGAGTCAGGAAGCGCGAAATATTCATCAGCTGGTTCTAATACAACTGGGATAACAATTCATAAGGTTGCAAAGGGGCATAACAATAAAAATCTGGAAGGAACAGTATTTTATCTTTATAAGTATAATGATAGTACTGGAGAGTTTGATTATGTAAGCTCTTATGAAACAGATGAAAACGGAAAAGCAACAATAAAGGCGATTGATACCAAGGATTGGGTTTATAAGCTAGTAGAGGAAACAGCTACAGATGGGTATGATTTGTTAACTGCACCTATTTATTTCTATATACCAGATTCCTCAACCTCAATAAATGGGGCGGATGCAGTAACTTTAGCTGGAGGTACGCTGATTGCCTATACAGAAGGAATAACTGTACAACTGGAAAATAAAGCATCGACAGGTGGAACACTTAAGGTAACAAAGAATGTAGTTGGTACAGAGGATAATACTGATGGCTATACAGTGACAGTTAAGTCTGATAGTACAGAAGCAAACTGGGACGAAGTGTATGCGGTTTCAGATGGGAAAATTGTTACTCTGACGAAGGTTATGAGTGACGATAATAGCAGGCAGGTAGGAGTTTCTTTTACAATTAAGAGCGGAGAAACTGTGACTCTTTGCGAAATGACACTGAATGTAGCATATACAGTAGAAGAGGCTTCTGGCCAGTATATTACAACGTATGCCGGTTTTGATGATAATGTAGAAACAGTAACATTTACGGATAAGAATACGAAAGAAGTAACTATAACAAATACATTTTCTTCAACGCCGACGAGTGCAGAGATCGAAGCGACCAAGGCGATCGAAGGAAGCCCTGCAACAGACAGCACATTCACGTTCAACCTGTATGACAGCAATGGTGACGTCATCG
>JAJQFO010000060.1:0-21822 GCA_021201095.1 Lachnospiraceae bacterium | reverse complement strand
TGAGCGCGACGGTAAGCTACGCGAAGGACGGAGTGAGTGCGGACAGTGCGACATTCACGAACACGTATGATGCGGGGAGCACCACTGCGAAGATCGAGGCGACCAAGGCAGTCGAAGGAAGCCCGGCAACAGACAGCACATTCACGTTCAACCTGTATGACAGCAATGGTGACGTCATCGACACGAAGAGCGTGACAGGCGCGGGCAAGGTGACGTTTGATGAGCTGACTTATACGGCAGCGGGTGAATACACCTATACGATCAAAGAGGACACAACGACGGCGATCAGCGGCTACACATTTGATACGAGCGAGTATACGGTGACGGTATCCGTAGTGGACAACGGGGGAAGCCTGAGCGCGACGGTAAGCTACGCGAAGGACGGAGTGAGTGCGGACAGTGCGACATTTACCAACACCTACACCTCCACCGGCACCCTAACCCTGTCAGCATTCAAGACTCTGATCACTTCAGAAACGTCTCTGGCAGAGAACCAGTTCGAGTTTAAGGTCGAAAGCGAGGATGGCAGGTTCTCAATGGCGATCACCGCTAAGAACGCAGCCGACGGCACGGTAGACTTTGGCACTGTTGACACCTACGACCTGACGGATGATGGTGCGACATACACCTACAAGGTAAGCGAAATAATCCCAGCTGGCGTAGACACTGACAACAAGCTGAATGGCGTCACCTACGATGACACGGTTTACATTGTGACGGTGACTGTCAATGACAACGGAAAGGGCGAGATGGTAACTACCATCAGCTACGCTGTGGAAGGCGCAGCACAGGATGCTCCTGAGCCGGATGCCATTACATTTACCAACACCTACACAGCAGAAGGCAAGATCACTCTTGGAGCAGTCAAGACACTTACAGGACGGACACTCGAGGCGGATCAGTTCACCTTCAGTATTGTAGAAGTAGATGATGCTGGTAAGACTGTAACCGACGGATATTCAGACGACTCAAAGAATGATGCAGACGGAGCGGTTGCGTTTGAAACAATTGAGTACACGAAATCAGGAACCTATTATTATCAGATTACTGAAACCGACGACGGCCAGTCTGGCTATGATTACGATGCTACGGTTTACACGGTTGTTGTCGAAGTGACGGATAACAAAGACGGCAACCTGACTGCAGTGATCGCAGATGTACTTGCGGATGATGTGTCGGTAGGTGCAGATGACTATACGGTATATGCGATTACCTTTGTGAACACCTACACCACCGAGGACGCAGAGCTGCTCCTGAAGGCCGTGAAGTCCATGGCGCGTACGGACATCGAGCTTGATACCTTTGAGTTCGAGCTGAAAGACGCAGACGGCAATGTTCTTGAGACGGTGAAGAACGACTCGACTGGAGCTATCGGCTTTAGCGCATTGACTTACAAACAGGCTGACATTGGCAAAACCTTTACCTACACGGTAAGTGAGAAGACTCAGACAGGTACCGGATACCTTTTTGACGACACAATTTACACGGTAAAGGTAGAGGTAGCGGACAATGGTGATGGGACGCTGAAGCTTACGACAACGGTTGACGGCAAGGATTATACCGATACTGCAATGACATTTACCAATGGTGTCACCTCCGTCAAAATCAGCAAGGTAGACGTAACGTCCGAGGAGGAGCTCCCGGGCGCGACGATCCAGATTCTCGATGAGGAAGGAAATGTTGTAGATGAGTGGGTATCTGATGAGACACCGCATGAGGTAACCGGTTTGGTGCCGGGTGAGGAATACACACTGGTTGAGACGGTAGCTCCGGATGGATATTCCGTGACAACTAACACGACTTTCACGCTGGATGAAAACGGAGACATCGACACAAGCAAGACAACTACCACAGTCAGCGAAGAAGGCGTGCTGTTGGTGGAGGATAGTAAGACCACAGTCAAGATCAGCAAGGTAGACGTAGTGACCGGAGAGGAACTCCCGGGTGCGACGATACAGATTGTTGATGAAGATGGCAATGTTGTTGACGAATGGGTATCTGATGAGACACCGCACGAGGTGACCGGCCTTAAGACGGGTGAGACTTATACACTGGTTGAGACGGTAGCCCCGGATGGCTATGATATCACGACGGAGACGACCTTCGTTCTGAAAGAGGACGGCACGGTCGATACAGAGAATACGACGACCACGATTAGCGAGGACGGTGTGCTCCTGGTTGAGGATTCCATGACAAAGAGCGAGAAAGCTTCGATTTCCGTAACCAAGGATCTGGTATACGTAGGCGACGGCGATTCGGTAGCGATCAACGCGGTGGATCAGACCTTCTATGTGGCACTGTATTATGACGAGGCCTGCACGCAGATCGCGTCGGAGGTCAAGGCACTTGAGTTTAAGAATGCTTCTTCGAGCACGGTGACCTTTACCAACATCGAGGTCGGCAGGATCTACTACATCGGTGAGTGCGATGAAGACGGCGCAGCCGAGCTGGCAGGATTCTATGACGGAAATGGTAACCTCTGCTACGCGAACTTCGATGACGGCAACGTGGCAGTCGTAGAAGAGTCAGACGGCAGCACGACCATCTACTTCGCGAACGAATTTTACACCATTCCGCTGGGATATTCCTGGGAGGGTGAGCTGAAGATCACGAAGAAACTGATTGGTGCAGACGGAAGTGCAGTGGATGATACCTCCGTATTCTATGCTGGTATCTTCACCGATCCGGAATTTACGACTCTGGCGACGACGAATGATGGCGTATCGACGGAAACGGGAATCGTAGAAATCGATATGAACGGCGGTTCTGAGTCAAGTGTGACGATAAAGGTAGGCGCTGCGGTCGGCGAGACCATCACCCTCTACGTGACAGAGACTGACGAGAATGGTGTACCGGTAGTATCCGGCTCGGATGATTTCCTGTATGTAGTGACCGTTGATGGCGGAAATGTGGAGCTGACCGAGAGCAATATCAACGCAGAAGTTGTCATCACGAACCAGATCATCGAGGAAGAGGAGGAATCGGAAGAAGAATCTGAGGAAGAGACTGAGACGGAAACTGAGACGGAAGCGGTCACGGAATCCGAAACTACCACAGAATCCGAGACCACCTCGGCAGTCCAGACCGGCGACGATACGCCGCTGGCACAGTACTTTGGCCTGATGCTCCTGGCGATGGCAGCGCTTCTCGGCGAAGCCTTCTACAGAAGAAAACGCACCGGAAGGCAGAAATAAAGGGAACGCCTGAAAATGATTGCAGATAAAGAAGGGTGTGCAAATTTCTGACATCCTGGCAAAGAGCAAAAAAAGCTGACCAAACACTAACGGGCAAGGGGATTCCTCCGCAAGAGGAATCCCCTTATAAGAGAAATTCTTTATAAGAGAGGAAATCCCTCTATAAAAGAAATTTTTAATAAGAGAGAAAATCCCCTTATAAAAGAACTCCTTTCCAAGGGAGATATTCCCTTTATGAAAGGAACTCTCTGCGCCGGGAGGAATTTCCTTTGCTAGATGCCAGAAAAATGCGGAATTACAAAATGCGCGCAGAGGAAGGAAAATCATCGATGGAGGCGTGACCGGATGGCAGGAAAGATATGGACGGACGAGGAACTGGCCATCCTGAAAGCCGGATATCCCAAAGAAGGATTCCGGGTTACGGAACGGCTCCCTGGTCGGACGAGAAGTATGGTAGCACAAAAGGCGCGGAGTCTTGATTTATCTGCGCCGACAGATGAATGGAACACAGAGGAACTGAATATTTTGAAAAAATGGTATCCGAGCGAGGGCAGTGATGTGGCAGCACGTCTGCCGGGAAAGACTCGCCACGCGATCCGTGCCCAGGCACAGAGAGTGGGCCTGTCAAACAAAGCCAGATGGAGTGAGGAAGAGGACGAGATCATCCGTACCTGGTACCCCGTAGAGGGTCCGGAAGCCGCAGGACGCCTGCACGGCCGCACTCGCGAATCGGTGCGGATTCACGCGCAGAAGCTCGGCATATCATGTGAATACAGCAAAAAACCCCGCCGTTCAGAGTGAAACGGCGGGGCTCTTGCATGATGGGCAGAAACGCGGAAAACAGGTTTTCCGAATAAATCCCTTTTTAAGCAACGCACAGAGAATGGCTTTCATTGCAGAGGACTGACAACTCGGCAGGATTGCACAAATTTGCTTATTGACAAATGTGTATAGGACTGGTAAAGTGAAATTACTTTTATTTGTGTTTAGTGATGTGAAATCTTTATCTGAGAAAATCTGATCCGAGAGAATCTGTTCTGAGAGAATCTATACTGAGAGAATCTACTCTGGGGAAACGTACCTCCTTTCTACAATGGATGCTTATCCGATTTCAGAAGGGGGACGACGAAAATGAAAAAGAAACTGGAGGAGCTGAACCTTACAGATAATTTCCTGTTTGGTTCAATGGTAGAACGCGAAGGTACCGGCGAGGAGTTTGTGCGAACACTTCTCGAGGTGATTTTTGGGCGGAAATTTGGAGATATCCGTATTGTTCCGCAAAAGGTTTACAGCGGAACGGACACGGATCTGCACGGTGTACGGCTGGATGTTTACGTAGAGACGGATTCAGATGAGGGCGAAGACGGTCTTGCAAAAGCGTCTGTCTACGATGTGGAACCGGAGCAGAACGACAGCAAGGCAGCTGTGAAGGGACTTCCGATGCGTACGCGGTTCTACCGCGCAAAAATCGACGCGGCAAGTCTGGGCAGCGGAGAGGACTATCGCTGTCTTAAACGGGTTACTGTGGTAATGATTGTGACGTTTGATCCGTTTGGAAAGGATCGAATGGTTTATACGATTCGGAACATGTGTCAGGAAGAGCCGGAACTCACTTATGAGGATGGTGCGAGGACACTGTTTCTCTATACAAAAGGGAAGCGTGGAAGAACGAGGAAAAATCTGCGCGAGCTTCTCCACTATATGGAAGATACGACGGAAGAGAATGCGGTGAACCCGACACTCAAAAAGATACATAAGACGGTGGAACAGGTCCGGCATGATAAGGAGGTGTCACTGGGGTATATGAAAATTTTTGAGAGAGAAGAGATGCTGCGCGAGGAAGGCCGTGATGCGGAGAAGGCAAATACGGAGCGGGAACGTTTACGTGCAGATGCTGCAGAGCAGAAAGCGGACGCCGCAGAGCAAAAAGCAGACGCTGCAGAGCAAAAAGCGGACGCCGCAGAGCAAAGGGTAAAAGAGGCAGAAGCGGAAAATGCTGCTCTCATGCATAAGCTGCAGGAGCTTTCTCAGGAGATTGCAAACCTGCGGAGACAAATGGGGCTGGCATAGTATGCCGCATTAAAGACAGGGACGCGCTCCGCACCCAGGCATAGAGAGTGAGCCTGGTAAAAAAATGAATACAACAAAACAGCAAAAGCCCCCGCCGTTCGTAAAGAAACGGCGGGGGCTTTTAATGATGCACAGAGCCGGGTAAGGAATTTTGCGGCTAAAGCCGCACCCGGCTCGCGCAGCGGATAGGGGGAGAGAGGACCCCTATCCGATTAGAGCGAAATATATCGAAAATTAATTTTACACGTTGTGTATTTCACAAAAGTGTGTTATGATGAAAACAGTGAAAGGAAAAATCGCCTGCCAGTTGCAATAATCGGACAGGGAAATGCGGCAGGCTGGATACAAAGATGATCGATGGACTTACAGAACAGGAGGGGATATTCATGCCGCGCGGTAAAAAGAAATTTATCATAGAAGATGGGGTATTGACTTGCTATAACGGATCGGACGCAGTGGTGGAGGTACCTGACAGTGTGGAGGTGATAGGAGCATCTGTTTTTGAGGATTGTGCCGCAATAACATCCGTTGTGCTCCCGGAATCGCTGCTCACGATCGAAGCGGAGGCGTTTGCCCGCTGCCGGTCGCTGAAGACGATTCGATTTCCTGCGTCCCTGAGGGAAATCGGCTGCGCCGCTTTTTCCAACTGTATAAATCTGGTTCAGATCGAGTTTCCGGAAAAACTGATGGACTATGGAACGTATGATTTTGAAAAAGAATTCATACGCATGCATCTTCGTATGACTGGAACCCCTCAATTGCTGGAAATCTCGCCGTATGCGTTTGAAAACTGTATTTCTTTAACATCTGTGAAGCTCCCGGAGGGAGTTGTAAATATTGGGCAAGGTACCTTTTTACACTGCTGCAGTCTGGTCTCCGTCCGTTTTCCTGCAAGTCTGTACCGAATAACGGATTGTTTTTCTATGGAAGGGCGGGCAGACCATGGCGTATTTGAAGGCTGTACTGCTTTGAAAGCAGTGGAGCTCCCGGAACGTCTGGCGGAGATCGGAGGAGAAAGCACTTATTCCGAAGTTACATAATAGCCAGGAGAAAACAGCTCCTTTCAGGACACTTAACAGCCGGGAGGAGGCAGCCTCTTCCGGATACAGTCTGGAAGTATTTGGTGAAAAAGAGATTGAGAAGGCGTGGAAGACTGTGGACATTCCGCTGCTTTTGATTGATGCTGACCAGATTCCCGGCGAAGCTTGCGCCAAAATGTTAAGACTGATCTATGATCCGATCTTTCTGGTGATGAGCGATAAATCGAATGAGGAATCAAGTGCAGAATCGAGTGCAGAACCGAATGAAGAACCGAATGAAGAACTGAATGAAAAACGGAGTGAAGAATCTTGTGAGGATACGCGGCGTACTATTTACGAAAAGATTCTGAGAGAAACGGGCAAATATATGAATATTGAGTGGGAGCTCGTCTATCGTCCGGAGTTTTATTATGAATCGTATTCCGGACCGGAATTTGAGGTGATACTCATTTCGACAGATACAGAGAAAACAGGGGAAGTATTTCAAATGCAGACTTTTTACGGCAGTGGGCAGACAGGCAGCCTGGCTGCATTTCTGGAATGATCTTAGGACATTTTAAACGATATTTTCCGCAGAAAGGAGAGAAAGACAATGGACTGTCAAGAAAGAATAAAAGAGCTTCGGGAGCGTATGGGTATGAACCGCAGGGAATTCTGCGAATACTTTCAGATTCCCTATCGGACGGTGACGGAGTGGGAGCTGGGGAATAGACATGCGCCGGACTATGTCCTGCGGCTGCTTGAATATTACATTCGGGTGGAGAAGGCAAGAGACGAAGGCGATACGGATCAAGTAAGAAATGCGAAGGGCATAAATAGCGCAGAGAACATAAATAATGCACACAACACAGATAGTGATGAGCATGCAGATAATGCACACAACACAGATAGCGATGAGCATGCAGATAATGCAAACGGCACAGACAGTGATGAGCATGCAGATAATGCAAACGGCACAGATGGCGATGAGAACACAGAGAATGCGGATACTGCAAATAAGACAGACGATGCAGGTAAAAAAAATACTGTAGTAAAAGCAAATACAGCAATCAAGGCAAGTAAGACAAGTAAGGGAAAAAAGTCCGTCGGCCTGATCCACATCTACTGCGGGGACGGCAAAGGGAAGACCACGACCGGCATGGGACTCTGCGCCCGCGCGGCCGGATATGGACTGCGGGTGCTGATCTACCAGTTCATGAAGAACAATTCCACCAGCGAACGGAAGGTACTTGCTCTTTCAGAGAATATCACGCTTGTAGAAGGACTGCCGCAGGAGAAATTCAGCTTCCAGATGACTGCGGAGGAGAAGGCAGAGCGAAAGGCCTATTATGAAAATCAACTGCGCACCGTGACGCGTAAGGCGCAGGAGGAAGGCTATGACGTGCTGTTTCTGGACGAGGTCATTTACACCATCCGCGCCGGGCTGCTGGAGGAAGCGCTGCTGCTGGAGTTCCTGCGGAATAAGCCTGCCGGACTTGAGGTGATCCTGACCGGGCAGGGGCCGAGCCAGGAGCTGATCGAGCTGGCTGATTACGTATCGGAGATTAAGAAGGTGCGGCATCCGTTTGACAAAGGGATCCGCGCGCGGGGCGGGATTGAGAGCTGAGTAGGTGCCTGTAATCATCAATAGCCGTCCTGCTCTCGTCAAAGTTTAGGAACGGCTATATCTTATAGCAAGTTATGAATTGCGCCGGGGCGGGTGAGTGGCCGTCACCTTCCGGCTCCCTTGTTAAGCATATTATATGCTGCAAAAGAAGTTTTTTCAACCCCCAATTTAAGCTCGATATTCAGAAGGACAATAATTACAACCAATCGTGAAAGGAAGGTACAATGAATGCCATTTCCAAAAGAGCAGATTTACACAGAAGATGATTACTGGAGTCTTCCCGAAACTGTCCGCGCGGAGCTTATCAATGGGCAGCTTTACTATATGGCTGCTCCCAGCCGGATTCATCAGGAAATTTTAAACAGCTTAATCACTGAAATTAATATTTACATCCGTTCAAAGCACGGCTCCTGCCGCGTCTATCCTGCTCCGTTCGCAGTCAAATTACGTGAAGATAAGGATAACACGGTTGAGCCGGATATAACGGTGATATGTGATCGCTCCAAACTCACAGAAAAAGGCTGTTCCGGTGCTCCGGACTGGATTATTGAGATAGTCTCTCCTGGTATTTCAAGCCATGATTATGTGCGCAAGCTGAACCTGTACGCAGACGCAGGAGTTCGGGAATACTGGATTGTCGACCCGGCTGAAAAGAGCGTGTTGGTATATCTCTTTGAGCAGAGCCATTTTCAAACCTATACGTTCCAGGACAAAATTCCAGTCGGCTTATATGATGATTTTGCCATTGACTTTGCGGAGCTAATGGCAGGTATTCCTGCTGATATATAACCGCAGCTTTCGATTATGTCTAAAAAAGGCGGAATACGCTCTGGCCGTTGCTAAAGTTTGCCGTTGGCAGACAGCAGATTAACTGAGATTTCCGCTTTTCTCATACGCATGCAGCCAGTCTGATTTGAGCAGGTATACAAGGAATACGATGCTGCTCAGGCTCCAGGTGAGCGGATAGGCCCACGCGATGGTCTGGTAGACGGGGAAATAGCGCAGCGCCACGGTGACGTAGAGGATGCGCACGCCGCACCAGAAGGCCAGCATGGTCAGCATCGGCACGAAGGACTTGCCGCAGCCTCTCATGACGCCGGCCGCGCAGTGTGAGAAGGCCAGCATCAGGAAGAAGGGCGCTGTGGTCCGGGCATGGATGATGCCGTAGCTGATAGCTTCCTCAGAGTCTACGAAAAAGCGCAGCGCGTAAGGGCACCAGATATAGAGGATGACGCCGATCAGTTCGGCGAGAATCATACCGGACGCGATCCCAAAGATTGCACCTTTTTTCGCGCGTTCGTGCTGCCGGGCACCGAGATTCTGGCTGACGAAGGTGGGCAGGGACATGGACATACTCATGATCGGCAGGAATACGAAGCCTTCGATCTTAGCATATGCGCCCTGGCCGGACATGGCGTAGGCGCCGAAGGAGTTGATGTTGGTCTGTACTACCAGGTTGCCGAGACTGATGACGGAATTCTGGATACCTGTAGGAAGCCCCTGCGTGATGATCTGGGAGAGAATTCGTTTATCAAAGTGCAGCTTGTGGATATCCAACCGTGTATAGTCTTTGATGCGGCACATGCGGATCAGGCAAAGGACGACGCTTAACCCCTGTGAGATGACGGTAGCGGCGGCCGCACCGGCTACGCCGCAGTCAAAGCCTGCCACGAGGACAAGGTCGAGTACAACGTTGACCAGTGAGGAGAAAATCAGGTAGTACAGCGGGTGTACGCTGTCTCCGAGTGCGCGCATGACGGACATGAAAATATTGTACATGATGACTGTGGAGACGCCCGCACAGTAGATGCGAAAATAAGTGAGCGAGTAGGGCAGCACCTCTTCCGGAGTGTTCATCAGCACCAGGATGTGCGGCACCAGCGTCAAGCCGATGATTGTGGCCAGGATTGAAGAAACGATGCCGAACAGGACGTTGTTGTGGACGGCCTTCTGGACATTTTCCTCCTCCTTTGCCCCGAAATAGCGCGAAATGATCACACCGCCGCCGACGGCGATTCCGTTGAAAAATCCGATGATCATAAAGGTAAGGCTGCCGCCGGAGCTGACCGCCGCGAAGGCCTCCGTGCTCGCGAAATTTCCGATCACCCATGCGTCTGCCATGTTGTAGAGCTGCTGCAGCAGCTGCCCAAGAAATACGGGTATCGCGAACGAGACGATACCCTTTACGATAGGACCCTCTGTCAGCACTACCGTTGAACTGCCGGTGTGTGTGCTGTGGTGGACCTGATGATGAATCCGGTTCATTAGTAAAAAATCCTTCTTTCTTTTTCCCTTAATATTGTGATAATTCTTGTTTTATGCCGAAAAACCTTAGCCGTGGTTTCCCATTCCATTCCGTGAATGGGGCAGCTGGCCGGTATTATCCTTAGCCTGAAAGCGCTGCGCCTTTTCCTAATGCTGATTCGAACAGGTATATATTTTGTCCGCCATGGATATAGTATGCCTACAAGGTGTTTTATGGCGAAAACTCGTCGTTTACCGCCTGTCATTTTCCCTGACAATATGCACATCCATCTGCGGATAGGGGATGTGCAGCCCCTCGCGGTCAAAATCCATTTTGATGCGCTCGTTCATTTGCCAGAGTACCGGATAATATTTATCTGTGGGGACGAAGCAGCGCAGCCCGAGGACGATGCCGCTTTCGCCAAGCTCGGATACGAAGACGATGTGCTCCTCCTCCTGGATCACGTCCGGGGTTTCCTGGATGAGCTGCTCGAGGACCCCTTTGGCCTTCTGCAGATCATCCTCGTAGGAGATGCTCACCTTGACCTCCAGCTTGCGCCGGTCGGCGGCGGTCACGTTGACCATCACATTGTCGGCGAGCGTTCCGTTGGGGACGATGACCTTGCGCGTATCGGTGGTCAGCAGGGTGGTGTACATGATCTCGATTTTCAACACTGTTCCCTCGACCCCTTGCGTGATGATGTAATCGCCGACACGGAACGGCTGGAAGACCAGGATGAGAAATCCGCCGGCCAGGTTGGAGAGGCCGCCCTGAAAGGCCAGGCCCAATGCGACGCCTCCGGAGGCCACCAGAGCCGCGACGGAAGTTTCTGTCACGCCAAACTGCATTGCGATGCCAAGCACCAGCACACAGTACAGCAGGATTTTGACCATCGAGCAGGAAAAGGTGATGGCACCCTCCTGCATTTTCGTGCGCTTGAGCATGTCGCGGACGGTGTTCGTCAGCCAGGCGATTACCTTTCTGCCGACCAGGTAAACTACGATACACAGGACAACCTTCACAAGGAAGGCGACCAGCGCCGGCATGGCGGCGCTCAGGGATTCTGATAATGAGTAAAGCCAGTTTTGGATCATTTTTGTCAGCTCCTGTTATTGATAACGCATGAATGAACCTATTGTAAGCACGCCGCAATCCGAATGAATAATATGCCACGATCAGTACGCCGCAATTCGAATGAATAATATGCCACGATCAGCACGCCGCAATCCGCATTAATAATACGTCACGACCAGCATGCCGATATAAGCGTTTTCGTAGATGATCTGCGCCATATCATCGGGCAGGTTTACGCAGCCGTGCGAGCCGTCGGTCAGGTAGATGTCGCCGCCGAATTCGGAACGCCAGTTGGCATCGTGGAGACCAAAGTTTCCGTAGTACGCCATCCAGTACTGCACTTCGGAGGTGTAATCTGCGCCGTGAAGCGTGGCGGGGGAGGCCATATAGTAAATGGTATAGACGCCCTCCGGTGTATGACGGTCCGGGTCGTCGTAGGTGCCGCTGACGCAGTCGCTCTCATAGAGAAGCTCGCCGCCCACGTAGAGCCAGACCTTCTGGTTTGTGAGATCGACCTCCACGTAGGTATCGCTGATATCGTTCTGAGAGTTATACTCGTAGCCGCGGGTGCTCCAGACGGCCTCCATGCTGCCGCTTTCCCCGGATTTGATTTTGGAAAGGAGCCGTGAGGCGGTGGACGCCACGTCCATGCTCCAGCCGTAGGTACCGGCGGTGACGGTGATGGTCTCTCCGAGGCTGGTGGTGAATTCCCGGCCATTTTCCAGCGTGCTGCGCACATCGGAAAGAGCCTGTACCCAGGCGGTCAGCGCCTCTTCATCATAGATGAGCGTGTGCTCTTCCTCGGAGATGGAAATCCAGGAAGAGACGGTTTCGGCGGTCAGGTAATCCCGCATCGCGTCGGTCTTGATGGTGAGGAGAAAATCCTCATAAATGCCGCCTTCCGCGAAGGGATTGGACAGATCCGTGTCCGCGCTGTCCGTCTCGCTGGCCCAGGTTTTGGTCAGCTTCCAGCGCTGGTTGGCCCGTCCGGTGTATTCCTGCAGGACGACAGAGGAACCCCGGTGTGCGAAGGAATCGTCCAGCGTCAGGTAGCTCCCGTCCGAAGTCTGGATGTAGTAGCTGCCGTCTCCGGCGTCCGTCAGGGTAAAGGACTGGGAGGCTCTGGCGGAGGCGCCGGCGTCTTTGATGAGCTCCGAGAGTGCGGCGCTGCCGGTGACAGATACTGCCGTATTCCCGGAAGAACCGCTGCCTGATGAGCTATCCGAAGAGCTGCCCGCAGAACTACCCGACGAGCTATCTGAGGAACCATTTGTAAAGGTGAAGGTCACTGCCTCCCCGGAGGAAAGCACGCTCAGCCGCCAAGTGGACCCGGGCAGCTCCTCCAGATAAAATTTCTGCTGGTTAATGTCGAGACGGTCGTAGAGCTGCAGAGAATGGTAGTCCGTATCAAGTACCGTACAGGTTTTTGCGTCCAGCACGAAGTCGTCGCTGGTCACGTTTGTGATTTCGTAGAGACCGGATGAAATATCGGCTGGTTCTGATCCCGCTGCCAGGGAGAGCTCCGCTGCCAGGGCTGCTTCTGCTTCCGCTGCCTGTGCCTCTGATTCCACTATGGCCTCCGCTGCTGCAGTTACCTGCGCCTCGGAATTTGCCAAAGCCTCCGCAGCTTCTGCTGCTTGTGCGGTCAATTCCGCCAGAGCCTCCGCTGTTTCGATTGCCTGTGCAGTCGCTTCCGACAAGGCTTCTGCGGCCTCTGACGCCTGTGCAGCTGATTCCGCCAGGGCGTTTGCCGCCTCGGATGAGGCTTCCATAGCTTCCTCCGAGGCCTCTGTCGATTCGGCCGCTGCTGTTGTTTCGGCCGTTTCTGCTGCCGCCCCGGACGTAATATCGGCCGCCTCTGTTGTTTCCGCCATCTCAGATGCCGCCTCGGCCGTGGTATCGGCCGCTTCTGCTGTATCCGCCGTTTTCACCGCCGAACCGGATGTGGTAGAGGCCGCTGCTGCTGTTTCTGCCGCCGCAGATGAGTCCTCCTCCGCTCCGGCCGCTGCATTTGCGGATTCTGCTGCCTCCGCCGTCCATACAGCCGGGCCGGATGCGGCGAAAAGAACAGCTGCCAGAAAGACGGAAATGCCTGCGTTTTTTATCCTCGTTATTTTCATTGTAAAACCTCCGCCGCTCTTCTCGTGGGAAATTGGGATGATTTCTGAATAAGCTCCGCCGGCGATACCGCGCAGAAGCCGATATCTCGCAAAAGCCGGTGCCACGCAGAAGCTGATACCGCGCAGAACACACGGAACCCGCAGAAACCAAGATTGTGCAGAAGCGATTCTGGCAGGAATCCCAAAGCCGGAGAGAAGAGCGGGATGAAAACGATGGCTGCGGCAGCAGCCTGTAATGCGTAAGGCACTGCTGCCGCAGCCATAATTTTGTGCTTTAATGATGCAGCCGCAGTTCCGTTTTTCAGAGCTGCGACTGCACTTGGATTATGTTTGTACCTGGCTGTCAAGGTTCGTATCCTGACGGCCATTTTGTAATCTGACGGCCATTTTGTAATCTGACAGCCATTTTGTAATTGGACGGCTACTTTGTAATCTGACCGTCGTATGCTGTGTCCTCTGGCTGTGGCGTTTTGTACTTTGGCCGGCGTATTTTACGTCCGGCCGTGTATCCAGGGCGTATTACGCCCCGATCGCGTTGCCGGTATAGAGCTGGTAATAGCGTCCCTTCTGCTCGATCAGCTGGTCGTGGGTGCCGCGCT
This sequence comes from Lachnospiraceae bacterium, assembly GCA_021201095.1. Classification (GTDB taxonomy): domain Bacteria; phylum Bacillota; class Clostridia; order Lachnospirales; family Lachnospiraceae; genus Choladousia. The sequence continues at coordinate 7,874 of JAJQFO010000060.1, read as the reverse complement.
CGATGATGCGGCCCTGCTCGAGTACCATGATGCAGTCAGAGTTCTGGACGGTGGAGAGACGGTGCGCGATGACGAAGGTCGTGCGGCCTGCCATCAGGTGATCCATGCCCTCCTGTACGATGCGTTCGGTACGGGTATCGATGGAGCTTGTCGCCTCGTCGAGGATCAGCACCGGCGGGTCTGCGATGGCCGCGCGGGCGATTGCGAGCAGCTGGCGCTGGCCCTGGCTTAAGTTCGCGCCGTCGCCGGTCAGCATGGTGTCGTAGCCCTGCGGGAGACGGCGGATAAAGCCGTCCGCGTTGGCGAGCTTCGCGGCTGCCACGATTTCCTCGTCAGTCGCGTCCAGCTTGCCGAAGCGGATGTTTTCTTTCACGGTGCCGGTGAAAAGGTGTGTATCCTGCAGTACGATGCCGAGAGAGCGGCGCAGGTCGGCTTTCTTGATCTTGTTGACATTGATGCCGTCGTAGCGGATCTTGCCGTCCTGGATGTCGTAGAAACGGTTGATCAGGTTGGTGATCGTCGTCTTGCCGGCGCCGGTGGAGCCGACGAAAGCGATCTTCTGTCCGGGCGTCGCGTAAAGCTTGATATCGTGAAGTACAATCTTTTCATCGGTGTAGCCGAAGTCCACGCCGTCAAAGACGACATCCCCCTTCAGCTCCTTGTAATCCACAGAGCCGTCCGCCTGATGCGTGTGCTTCCACGCCCAGCGCCCGGTGCGGGTGTCGCTCTCCGTGAGCTTTCCGTCGACCTCTTTTGCGTGCACCAGCGTTACATAGCCATTGTCCGTCTCCGACTCTTCATCCATAAGACGGAAAATACGGTCCGCGCCGGCCATGGCCATGATGATCGAGTTGAACTGCTGGCTGACCTGGTTGATCGGCATGCTGAAGCTCTTGTTGAAGGTCAGGAAGCTGGCGAGGCCGCCGAGCGTGAATCCGCCGACTCCGTTCAGAGCAAGGATGCCGCCGACGATGGCGCAGATGACGTAGCTGACGTTGCCGAGCTGCGCATTGATCGGGCCTAAAAAGCTGGAGTAGGTCTGCGCATTGTCCGCACTGACATAGAGAGCGTTGTTCAGCTCCGTAAAGTCCTGAATACATTCGTCCTCGTGGCAGAAGACCTTGACGACCTTCTGGCCTTTCATCATCTCTTCAATGTAGCCGTTTACCCTGCCGAGGTTGACCTGCTGCTCCCGGAAAAACCGACCGCTTAAGGAAGTGGCCTTTCTCGTAAAGAAGAGCATGACGCAGACCATCACCAGTGTGACGCCGGTCAGCGGGATACTCAGCACCAGCATGCTGATAAATACGCTGACAATGGTAAAAGCAGAATTGATGATCTGCGGGATACTCTGGCTGATCATCTGACGCAGTGTATCAATATCGTTCGTGTATACCGACATGATGTCGCCGTGCTTGTGTGTGTCAAAGTACTTGATGGGCAGGGTCTCCATATGGGAGAACAGGTCATCTCTTAAGTGTTTGAGCGTGCCCTGCGACACCGTCACCATGATGCGGTTGTAGAGATAGGTTGACGCGACACCGAGCGCGTAGAAGCAGGCTACCCGGCCGATCGCGCGGGCGAGCGGACCGAAGTCCGGATTGTCCGTCAGCAGAAACGGCGTAATGTAATCGTCAATCAGGTTCTTCGTAAACAGCGTACCCTGTACGTTCGCCAGCACGCTGCAGCAAATCAGAATAAACACGATAATACAATGGAATTTATAATCGCGGAAAATGTACCCCATCAGCCGGGCGAGCAGCTTTCCGGGATGCGCTACCTGCGGCTTCATTCCGCGAGGCTGTCCTGATCCTGGTCCTGGCATAATCAGTCACCTCCCTTTTCATCAAAATCACCGCCGCCGCTCGTCTGAGACTCATACACCTCGCGGTAGATCTCACTCGAAGCAAGCAGCTCTTCGTGGGTTCCAAAAGCACTGATCCGGCCCTCGTCCATGACGATGATCCGGTCCGCGTCCTGTACGCTCGAAACACGCTGCGCGATGATCAGCTTCGTCGTATCCGGGATGTCCTCCCGGAACGCGCGGCGGATCTTAGCGTCGGTCGCCGTATCTACAGCACTCGTGCTGTCATCAAGAATCAGGATCTTCGGATTTTTCAGAAGCGCACGTGCGATGCACAGACGCTGCTTCTGGCCGCCGGACACATTCGAGCCGCCCTGCTCGATGTAGGTGTTGTAGCCGTCCGGAAACGCCCGGATAAAGTCATCTGCGCAGGCCAGACGGCAGGCGGCCTGACATTCCTCGTCAGTCGCGTCCTTGTTGCCCCAGCGCAGGTTATCATAAATCGTACCCGAGAAAAGGACGTTATTCTGGAGTACCACAGCTACCTGGTTGCGCAGTACATCCATATCATATTTGCGGACATCGTTTCCGCCGACCCTGACACTGCCCTCGGACACATCGTACAGACGGCTGATCAGGTTGACCAGGCTGGTCTTAGAGCTGCCGGTGCCGCCCATGATGCCGATGGTCTCACCGGCGCGGATGTCGAGATTGATATCGGAAAGGACGTATTCATGGCTGTCCTTGTGATAAGAAAAGTTCACGTGATCAAACTGAATGCTGCCATCCGGCACATCCATCAGCGGCTGGGACGGGGTTGACAGATCCGGCTCCTCATCCAGTACCTCGCAGATACGCTGGGCACTCGCCACACTCATGGAAATCATAACAAAGACCATGGAAAGCATCATCAGGCTGGAGAGAATGTTCATGCAGTAGGTCAGAAGACTCATCAGCTCGCCGGTCGTCAAAGTGCTGGCTACGATCATCTTCGCGCCGATCCAGCTGATCAGGATGATGCAGCAGTATACGGTGAACTGCATCAGCGGGGCGTTGATAATGACATTGTGCTCCGCCTTGACAAAAAGCTTATAAATATTTTCACTGGCCTTATTCAGCTTTTTCGTCTCATGGTCCTCACGGACATAGGCCTTGACCACGCGGATCGCGGAGACATTCTCCTCGATAGAGGCATTCAGGTCGTCGTACTTCGGGAAGACCTGCTGGAAATATTTGGTCGCGTGGATGACCAGAAAAATAAGGACTGTGCCTAAGATCAGAGCCGCGATCAGATAGATCGAGGCCAGCCGCGCGTTGATCATAAACGCCATCACCAGCGCGCAGATGATACTGGCCGGCGCTCTCATCAGCATCTTCAGAATCATCTGGTAGGCATTCTGAATGTTGGTCACATCGGTCGTCAGACGGGTCACCAGACCGGCCGGGCTGAATTTGTCAATGTTGGCAAAGGAAAAGGTCTGAATGTGGCTGAACATCTCTGCACGAAGGTTTTTTGCCAGACCTGCCGAGGCCTTTGCCCCGAACCGTCCGCCCAGCATACCGCCGCACAGACCGATCAGCGCACAGACGATCATCAGACCACCGATTCTGTAAATGTGGTTGATATCGCCCGCGTTTACACCGTCGTCGATGATCGAAGCCATCAGAAATGGGATCATCGTCTCCATGATCACCTCCAGCAGCATGAACAGCGGTGTCACAATGGAGGCATTCCGGTATTCCTTTACCTGTTTCGCAATTGTACGAATCATGGGTGGGGAATCTCCTTTCATTATTATATAGTGTTTTTGTTTTCTGCAGAAATTACTCGTATGGAAGCAGCAATCGGCTGTACCGACAGCGCGTGTGCTATTGGCAAAATTCATACATAAGGAAATGCCAGTGCGTGTGCCATTGGCAAAGTCCATTTATATAAGGAAAAAACACGATTCTGCTTCCGGCGAAAATCCGCATACATGAAAAGATACCGTCGTGCTGATGTTACTCGCAGACGGAATCTTTTTTTCGCAATTATCATAGACAAAATGGGAAACGATGTCAAGTAAAAAAAACATGAACTGAGGTATCGTAAAAAAACGTAAAAAACATGAACTGAGGTATCGGTGTGTTGCGCGTCGGTGTGTTACCATTTATGGCAAACCTGTCAGAACCGGACCTGGCCAAAATCAATGGAAAAGTCCGAATAGATGCCGACAGGAACCACATCAGTGAAAGAGTATTCATTTTGCTCATTTTTCGCAAAGTCATATACGGTAATGCGGTTTTTGTCCGGATCGACCAGCCAGTATTCAAGGACGCCGGCCGGACGGTACAGAAACAGCTTTGTCAGATAATCGTGCTGTCTGCTTCCGGGAGAAACGATTTCAATAATCCAGTCCGGAGCACCCTCGCAGCCGCGGTCGCTGAGCTTATTCGGGTCGCAGACAACCGAAATATCCGGCTCCAGATAGGTGCTGTCATTTTCGTTCAGAAAAACTCCGAACGGGGAAATATTTACCTCGCAGGAGCCGCCCTTCGCGTCAATATAATCCGCGATTTTGCGGCTTAAGGATAGCACGATCCGCTGATGTTTCCGGCTCGGGGGCGCCATGTAATAAATCCGGCCGTCAATCAGCTCTGCGCGCAGAGTATCCGGCAGAGCATAGATGTCGTCGATGGTATAAATCTGTTCTTTGGGCAATGGCATAATTTGTCCTCCCTTCAAAATGGTTTGTAAGACTGCAGGAATATGGTAATTTTGGTAACTGTTCGGTATCTTTACAGTTACCAAATTTCTCTTTTGTATGATTTGCTGAAAGTATAGCATGAAAAAACACCTCTGACAAGAATACGTTATGCTATTTCTGTCTCTGCAGGTGTGAACGGTAGCCGATGCTTTGCAAAATTGATGAAGTCGCCTGAATAAAACTAAAATTTAGGGTTGAAAAAATCAGTTTTATGGTTTATAGTATGCTTAACTAGGGAGCCGGAGGGGAGCTGCCACTTCCCCGACCCGGCGTTAATAGCTTTAACTAAGTAATAGCCGTTTCTATCTTTTCCGGAGAACAGAACGGCTATTTCTTATTTTTCATATCCAGAATCGCGACAATCAAAGAAACAATTGCCAGCAAAAGCATAATTCCTTCATATGTACTCATAATGATCCCCCTCCCCGTTAGGTACTCGGATCAGGTGAGAGACGTCCCCCGGCTCCCCGGTTAAACATACTATACTTCCAGTGCATATAACTGGTTGATTTGGTATGAATCATACCATAAAAGCAGGGATTACACAACTCAAATTTCTCAATTGAATTCAAATATTCTGGGCTATGCTAAAAAGCGAAAACAGGGATTGATTTTTTGTATGGAATAAGTATAATGAAACTATTCTATGCGAACAGGAGGCATCAGCGCTCCTGTTCGATTTACAAAAATAAGAAAATACAGAGGAAAAGCCATGCAGTCATTATCGCAGTCGCGCGCGCCGATTTACGAGGCCCTGGAGCGCTTAAAGAGAAGAAGAGTCGTCCCCTTTGACGTCCCGGGGCACAAAAGGGGACGTGGAAATCCGGATCTGGTGGATTTCCTGGGAGAAAAATGTGTCGGCATTGATGTGAATTCCATGAAGCCGCTGGATAATCTCTGCCAGCCGGTCTCCGTGATCAAAGAGGCGGAGCAGCTGGCGGCGGAGGCTTTCGGTGCGTCGCATGCTTTTTTTATGGTCGGAGGGACGACCTCGGCAGTGCAGAGTATGGTGCTTTCGGTCTGCCACGCCGGCGATAAGATCATTCTGCCGCGCAATGTCCACAAGAGTGTGATCAACGCGCTCGTGCTCTGCGGCGCGATTCCGGTCTACGTGAATCCGGAGACGGAGCCGAAGCTGGGCATTTCCCTGGGCATGAAGGTGTCCGAGGTGGAGCGGGCGATCCTGGAGAACCCGGGCGCGGTGGCGGTGCTGGTGAATAATCCGACCTATTACGGCATCTGCTCGGACATTCGCTCGATCGTGGAGCTGGCGCATAAATATGAGATGATGGTGCTTGCGGACGAGGCGCACGGCACGCATTTTTACTTTGGGGATAACCTTCCGGTCAGCGCGATGGCGGCGGGGGCGGATATGTCGGCCATCTCCATGCACAAGTCCGGCGGGAGTCTGACGCAGAGCTCTCTGTTGCTGACCGGCGAGCATGTCAACTGGGAATACGTGCACCAGGTGATCAACCTGACGCAGACCACCAGCGCGTCCTACCTGCTGATGTCCAGCCTTGACATTTCCCGGCGCAACCTGGTGCTTCACGGCAAGGACGCGTTTGCGAAGGTGGTCGATATGGCGGAATATGCCCGCTCGGAGATCAACGGCATCGGCGGCTACTACGCATATGGCCGCGAAATTATCAACGGCGACAGCATTTTTGACTTTGACGTCACCAAGCTTTCTGTATACACACGCGACATCGGCCTGGCCGGGATTGAGGTCTACGACCTGCTGCGCGATGAGTACGACATTCAGATTGAGCTCGGCGATCTCACCAATATTATGGCCTATATTTCCATCGGCGACCGCATCCAGGACATCGAGCGCCTGGTGGGCGCCCTGTTTGATATCAAGCGGCTCTACACCCGGAGCTCCGCGAAAATGCTGGACTCTGAGTACATCAATCCGATCGTGATCGAGTCGCCGCAGGCTGCCTTTTACGCAGAAAAGGATTATCTGCCCATCCGGAAGACGGTGGGCCGCACCTGCGGGGAATTCGTCATGTGCTACCCGCCGGGGATCCCGATCCTCGCGCCGGGCGAGATGATCACGCAGGAAATTATCGAATATATTTTATACGCCAAGGAAAAGGGCTGCTCCTTGCAGGGCACGGAGGATCCGGAGGTGGAGTACCTCAACGTGCTCAAGGACGAGCGGCAGGTGTGGAAGGATTAAAAATAATCTTCCGACGGTTTAGATTTGATTTCAGACAGATGTTTTGGCATTTGCAGAAATCTGCTGATCGATGAATTTAAGAAGGCTCACTGACGGACAGAAGAAACATGCGGCGGATGAGACCGATAAAGAATAAGTATGGCGGGAAATATCCCGCAGGATCCAGAGGACGATAGATAGTAGATAAAGCCGGATGCGGCAGGGAGGGCAGACAGAAATGGATCTCTGGTTTTCAGATTATCACGCGGATCAGATCAAAATGTCCGTGAAAGTAAAAAAACAGCTGTTCGGTGAGCAGACCGAGTTTCAGCGGATCGATGTCTTTGACTCTGACGAGCTGGGGAAATTTTTAAGCTCCGACGGAAAGATTGTATTTTCCGAAAAGGACGGCTTTATCTACGATGAAATGATCGTACATGTGCCGATGGCCGTGCATCCGAATGTGAAAAATGTCCTCGTCCTCGGGGGCGGCGATGGCGGCGTACTGCGTATGCTTGCCCGCTACGACGGGATTGAGTGCATCGACGTGACCGAGCCGGATCAGCGTTTCGTCGAGGTCTGCAAGGAGTTTTTCCCGGCGATCACCGCCAGTCTGGATGATGAGCGCGTGCGGTTTTATCATATCGACGGTTTGAAATTTCTGCGCACCCGGCAGAACGAATACGACCTGATCATCAACGACGCCATTGACCCGCTGGGTCACAAGGCCGGCCTTTTCACACGCGAATTTTACGGGAACTGCTTCCGCGCGCTCAAGGAGGACGGCATCATGGTCTACCAGCACGGCAGCCCCTTCTACGAGGGTGACGAGGAATCCTGCCGCCTGATGCACAACAAGGCCAGCCACAGCTTCCCGATCAGCCGCGTCTACCAGGCGCATATCCCGACCTGTTCCTCGGGCTACTGGCTCTTTGGCTTCGCCTCCAAAAAATACCACCCTCTGCGCGACTTCGACGGCACCCGCTGGGAATCCTACGGCATTGAGACCGATTACTATACCCCCAATCTGCACAAGGGCGCGTTCATGCTGCCCAAATACGTGGAGGACATGCTCCGCGAGGAAGAGGGCAGAGGGAAGAAGTCATAATATAACTTATCGGAAGGAAAGCGCGCTTGCGGGCTTTCACCCGATAAGTTA
>JAJQFO010000339.1 GCA_021201095.1 Lachnospiraceae bacterium | reverse complement strand
GGTTGAGGGGCCGGGGCAGTTTGCCATCCGGGGCGGGATTATCGATATTTTTCCGCTGACGGAGGAAAATCCGGTCCGCATTGAGCTCTGGGGGGAGGAGGTAGACTCCATCCGCAGCTTTGATGTGGAGAGCCAGAGATCGATTGAAAATCTGGACTCGGTGCGGATCTATCCGGCAGCGGAGCTGATTCCGGGCGCGGCGGCCAGAAAAAAGGCGCTTGCGCGGATCGAGAAGGAAGCAAAGGCTGCTATGGCAAGGTTCCGTGCGCAGGCAGATGCCGGACAGAGCGCCCACCCCGGCGCGCAGACAGAGGCTGGGAGGAGTGCACACCCCGGTGCGCAGACAGAGGCTGGGAGGAGTGCATATTCTGGCGCGGCGGAAGGAGGTGCTGCGGCAGAATCGTCTGCCCTGGATGCCGATCCCATGCCTGAGAGAAAAAATGCGCGGGAAGCCGAAAACCGGATTCGCCAGTTGTGCCAGGACTGCCGGGACGCTCTGACAGAGCTTGCGGAGCCGCTCTCGATGGAGGGCTTTATCGATTATTTCGTGCCGGAGCGCGTCAGCTTTCTGGACTATTTTGATGAGAGCCGGACCTTGATTTTCCTGGATGAGCCGAACCGGCTGACGGAGGCCGCGGACGCGGTGGAGCTGGAGTTTTCTGAGAGCATGAAGAACCGTCTGGAGAAGGGCTATGTGCTGCCCGGCCAGACGAAGCTTCTTTTTTCTGCGCAGGAGACGGCCCAGGCGATCTGCGGGCGAAATGCGGTAGGGCTGTGTACTCTGGAAAACGCGAAGGCGCCGTGGATGGTCACCGGGAAATACAGCCTGACCGTGCGCTCCATCAATCCTTATAACAACAGCTTTGAGTATCTGGTGAAGGATCTCAAAAGCTGGAAGAAGAACGGCTTCCGCGTGATTTTGCTGGCGGCCTCGCGGCTGAGAGGACAGCGCCTGGCGGGAGATCTGACGGAGGAAGGACTGGCGGCCTTTTACACAGAGGACCCGGACCGCAAGGTGCAGCCGGGAGAAATCCTGATCACTTATGGAAACGCAAAGAGAGGCTATGAGTATCCGCTGATCAAGTTTGTTGTGATCACGGAAAGTGATATTTTCGGGCAGGAGAAGAAAAAGAGAAAAAAGCAGAAGCGCTATGAGGGCAAGCGGATCGGCAGCTTTTCAGAACTGTCTGTCGGCGATTTTGTGGTGCATGAAAATCATGGTCTCGGAATCTACCGGGGGATTGAGAAGATAGAGGTCGACCATGTCACAAAGGATTACATGAAGATTGAGTACGATGCCGGCAGCAGCCTCTATGTACCTGCGACGCAGCTCGACGTCATTCAGAAATACGCTGATTCTGATGCGAAGCCGCCGAAGCTGAACCGGCTCGGCTCGCAGGAATGGAGCCGCACAAAGTCCAGGGTGCGCAATTCTGTCCGCGAAATCGCGCAGGATCTGGTGAAGCTCTATGCCCAGAGACAGCGCCAGAATGGTTTTACCTACAGTGAGGACACGGTGTGGCAGAGGGAATTTGAGGAAATGTTTCCCTATGAGGAGACCGAGGATCAGCTCACGGCGATCGAGGATGTCAAGCACGACATGCAGAGCAGTAAGATCATGGATCGCCTGATCTGCGGCGATGTCGGCTATGGCAAGACGGAGATCGCGATCCGCGCCGCGTTCAAGGCCGTGCAGGACGGCAAACAGGTGGCTTACCTTGTGCCGACGACGATTCTGGCACAGCAGCATTACAATACCTTTTTGCAGCGTATGAAGGATTTCCCTGTGCGTGTAGATTTGATGTGCCGCTTCCGCACACCGGCTGAGCAGAAAAAGACAATCGAGGATCTGAAAAAGGGACTGGTGGACATCGTGATCGGTACCCACCGCCTGCTCTCAAAGGATGTAGCCTACAAGGATCTCGGCCTGCTCATCATTGATGAGGAGCAGCGCTTCGGCGTGACGCATAAGGAAAAAATCAAGCAGCTCAAGACGGATATTGACGTCATGACCCTGACCGCGACGCCGATCCCCCGCACGCTGCATATGAGTCTGGTTGGAATCCGGGATATGAGCGTTCTGGAGGAAGCACCTCAGGAGCGTCTGCCGATTCAGACCTATGTTATGGAATACAATGAAGAAATGGTGCGCGAGGCGATCAGCCGCGAGCTTTCCCGCGGCGGGCAGGTTTATTATGTCTACAACCGCGTCAACACCATCGTTGAGTTTACAAACAATGTCGCCGCACTGGTTCCCCAGGCACAGGTGGCCTTTGCCCACGGCCAGATGAAGGAGCATGAGCTCGAGCGCATTATGTTTGACTTTATTAACGGCGATATCGATGTACTGGTGACCACAACGATCATTGAGACCGGGCTGGATATTCCCAATGTCAATACGATGATCATCCACGATGCGGACACATTGGGTCTCTCCCAGCTCTATCAGCTGCGCGGCAGAGTGGGGCGCTCGAACCGCACCGCTTACGCATTTTTAATGTACCGACGCAATAAAATGCTCCGGGAAGTGGCGGAGAAGCGGCTCTCAGCCATCCGCGATTTTACGGAGCTTGGCAGCGGGATCCGCATTGCGATGCGCGATCTGGAGATCCGCGGCGCAGGCAACCTGCTCGGCAGTGAGCAGCACGGTCATATGCAGGCTGTTGGCTACGACCTTTACTGCAAGCTTTTAAATGAAGCGGTGCAGGAGGCCAGGGGCGAGGAGCAGCCTCGCGACAGCTTCGAGACGACCATTGATCTGGATGTGGACGCATTTATTCCGGACCGCTATATCCGGAATGAAACGCAGAAGCTCGATATTTATAAGCGCATTGCGGCCATCCGCACGGAGGAAGAACATGACGACATGCTCGAAGAGCTGATCGACCGGTTCGGCGAGCCGCCGCGCGCTGTGCAGAATCTGCTGGCGATCGCCCGGCTGCGCGCACAGGCGCATGATGCCTGGATCCGTGAGATTGCTCAGAAGGGTATGGAAATCCGGATCGTGATGTATGAGAAAGCGCAGATCGATGCGTCGAAAATCGGTCCGCTGGTGCAGGAATACAGAGGACGGCTGAAATTCATGTTTCATTCTGCCCAGAAAAGTACCTCCGGGATTGGACGTGCGGGAAATGCAAAAACATCGGCTAGTGCCGGAAGTATGGGAACGAGGTCTGCCAGCGCCGCGGCTGATGCCGGCCGCTTGGGAACGAGTGCTGCCAGCGTCGCGGCTGGTACCGGACGCAAGAAAACGAGTGTTGCGGGTGCCGCAGCTGGTTCCGGCCGCCCGGCGGCAGGGACAGTAAGTACGGCCGCCGCGCCGCAGTTTGTGTATACGCGTGCAAAACGGAATGGAAAAGAAGAAAAAGAGGCGCTCCCGCTGGCCAGGGAGCTGGTAGAAGCGATCGGAAGGCTTGCCTTGTAATTGTTAATTTTCCGCATAATCTTGCTAAGCCAGCTGTTTTGTGGTATGTTGATACAGGCTGTCTGCAGGGAACAAAAAATGGCCTGCAGGACAGCTTACGATGCAATGCTTACGATGGCAGTTGTTTTACGTTGCGCTTTACTGCTGAAAATCCGGATAGAGACCGGAAGAAAAGGAGTATGGGATGGACAGAAAAACATTTGTGGCGGAGGTAAAGGATCATCTGCAGAATCGGATGATTCCGTTCTGGTCCGGATTGAAGGATGAAAAGTATGGCGGATTTTACGGCTATATGGGGTATGACCTGCAGTTGAATCCGCAGTATGAGAAGGGCTGTATCCTGAACAGCCGGATATTATGGTTTTTTTCTAACGCCTATCAGACATTGAAGGAGGAAGCTTTGCTGGAAAACGCGAAGCACGCGTATCTCTTTTTGCGGGATCATTGTCTGGACCGGGAGCAGGGAGGCGTGTACTGGTCTGTGACTTATGATGGAAAGCCGAAGGATGAGACGAAGCATACCTACAACCAGGCATTCGCAATTTACGCACTTTCTTCCTATTATGATGCTTCCGGGGATCAGGAGGCACTGCAGATCGCGTTTGGCCTGCAGAAAGCGATTGAGGATAAATGCACCGATGAATATGGCTATCTGGAGGCGTTTGACCGGTATTTCCGTCCGGTATCCAATGAGAAGCTTTCTGAAAACGGCGTGATGGCGGAAAAAACCATGAATACACTGCTGCATGTGTTCGAGGCCTATACAGAGCTGTACCGGGTTACGCACAATAGCTTTACGGCAGAGCGGCTGGAATTTATGCTGGAGCTTTTCGCGGAGAAGGTGTATAACCCCGAAAGAGGACGGCAGGAGGTTTTCTTCGACCGGACCTGGAATACCCTGATAGACTTGTATTCCTATGGGCATGACATTGAAACCTCCTGGCTGATCGACCGGGGGCTTGCGGTGCTGGACAATCCATTTTATACAGAGCAGCTTGCGCCGATTACAGAGGAGATTGCGGAGAATATTTACGAGCGCGCGTATCGGGACCATTCGGTGATGAATGAGGCAGAAAATGGCGTGAATGACACGAAACGCGTCTGGTGGATTCAGGCCGAGGCGATCGTAGGATTTCTGAATGCATGGGAGAAAAAACCAGGCGGAATGGAAATGGCAGATCATGGCGATGAAAAAAATGCAGCCCCGGATTTGTGCGTGCAGGCTTCAGAAAATCAGGCGCCGGGCGGACAAGGGCAGGCTGAGGCCGGAGCAGATGCGGAGAAATACCTTACTGCGGCGATGGACATCTGGCAATATATAAAAGATTATTTTGTAGATCCCCGTGAGGGCTCTGAGTGGTTTGAAAATGTCAATGAGGACCACACACCGATGGAGCTGCCGATCGTGCAGCCGTGGAAATGCCCGTATCATAACGGACGGATGTGCATGGAAGTAATCCGCCGGCTGGGAGCATAGATAAATATGGTCAGAAGAAATTTGCGGTGACTGCGCCGGGAAATTTCGATGGTCAACGAGCAATGCAGCTGCGGGCAGGAAAGTAATCAAATAATGAACAGAGAGAAGAGGAGGACGGCATGTGGATCGCGGATCAGTGGACGGATTTTGAGGTACTTGATGCCTCAAAGGGGGAAAAACTGGAGAGATGGGGGGACTATCTGCTCGTGCGGCCGGACCCGCAGGTGATCTGGGATACGCCGCGCAGCCACCGCGGATGGAAGCACCCCAATGGTCATTATCATCGCAGCAGCCGGGGCGGCGGAGAGTGGGAATTCTTTTCCCTTCCGCAGCAGTGGAGCATTCATTATGGCTCTCTGACCTTCGCTCTGAAGCCGTTTGCCTTCAAGCACACTGGCCTTTTCCCGGAGCAGGCGGTAAACTGGGACTGGGTTTCTTCAAAAATCCGCAGCGCAAACCGTCCCGTCAAGGTACTGAATCTGTTTGCCTATACGGGCGGAGCGACGCTTGCTGCCGCAGCAGCCGGGGCGGGCGTTACCCATGTGGATGCCTCAAAGGGGATGGTTGGATGGGCAAAGGAAAACGCCGGCGCATCCGGCCTTGGCGATGCGCCGATCCGCTGGCTGGTCGATGACTGCATGAAGTTTGTCGAGCGGGAAATCCGCCGCGGCAACCACTACGACGGAATCATCATGGATCCGCCCTCCTACGGCCGCGGCCCGAAGGGCGAGATCTGGAAGATCGAAGACTCGATTCATCCGCTCATCCGCGCATGCGCGGCATTGCTTTCGGAAGAACCGCTGTTTTTCCTGGTCAATTCCTATACGACCGGCCTCGCTCCCTCTGTGCTGACCTATCTGATCGCGACGGAGCTGAAAAGGTATGGCGGCCATACCGAAGCAAGTGAGATCGGCCTGCCGGTGAAGGAGAGCGGTCTGATACTGCCGTGCGGCGCGTCCGGGCGGTGGGAGCGTAGCAGCTGATATTGAGGTAATGCGATGCCAGAGTGCGGTATTTAAATAAATTTCAGGTAAAAACGATCAGAAATAAATAAGGGGGAGCCATTAGGCATCTCCCTAAATTTGTGAAAAGACTCATTGACTTACAGTTGAAAATCATTTTGCAATTGAGCGGCACTATAGATTCACTTCCTTCAGCCGCCGCCGCCGTTCCCGGTAATCCGGCAGCTCCTTTTCCACAACCGCCCAGAACTGCGGCGAGTGGTTCATTTCCTTCCGGTGCGCAAGCTCATGCACCACGACATAATCCAGAAGCTCGGGAGGCAGGAGCATCAGCTTCCAGTTGAAATTCAGATTGCCTGCCGAGCTGCAGCTGCCCCAGCGCGTTTTCTGCTCACGGATCGTGATTCGTCCATAGGTCACCCCCATACGGGCAGCGTAGTAGGCCACACGCTGCGGAATCTGGGAGACGGCGGCCTGTATGCCGCGCTCACGTTCCTCGGGGGTGATGATGCGTTTATTTGCGCTGGCAGCAGCCAGCCTTTCTTTTGTGTGCATAATCCAGACCTCGTGTGAGCGGACAAATTCATCAATCTGTCCGGACGGCATATAGAGCGGCGCCCGGACGATCACCTGTCCGTCACTTTTAACCTGGATGGAGGCTGTTTTCCGCTTTGAGCGGATAATCGAATATGGAATCGGATTCATTGCATTTCTTCCTTATATAATATCATTTCGTAACTGTTCAATGCCTTCACATGCTATATACTTTCATGCGGTCTTCACAGCAGGCGTGAAGACCAGTCCTGAATGGTTACTATAGATTTATTTACGAAAGCTTTTGTACACGGTTCCGTTAGTCATGCCGCCGCGGCACTCGGCAAGCTCACTGACAGTCACAAGCTGGTAGCCCCGGCTGACCAGAGTGGGAATGATGGTCTGCGAGGCGGAGGCGGTCCAGCTGTAAAGATCGTGCATCAGGACAATGTCTCCGTCCTGCCCATTGACAGTCACAAGGCCGTTCAGTGGTGCTTTGGCTTCGGTTTCCGCTTCAGCCGTGGTTTCGGCTTTCACTTCGGTTTCCGCTTCATTTTCCGTTCCCTGCACCGCTTCACCTTCGAAGCCTGCTGCAGCTGCGCCGGGCACAGACAGGCACAGCACCAGAAGCATCACGGCCAGCAGGGGCAGTGCTGCGTACATTTTTCTCTTCATATCCTTTTCCACCCTGATTCGTACTGGAAAACGCCTCCGACAGACGGTGGAAAACGTTTCCAGAAGCCAGTATAATACATTTCACTGTAAATAGGAAGACAGAGAAAACAAAATCTTTTCTGAAGTTTATGAAGCTAAAGCTTATGAAAACGAAGACAGGAAATTCGTGTGCTGTGCCGTGCTGGCCACGTATAGCCAAATACTGTATGGAATGTACTAAAAAAAATACATTGTTTTTTTACGGAAAAAGAAATTATTTGGAAAAAACACCTTGCAATGCCAGCAAAAGTCGTTTATAATGGCTGATGTTGTGGCCTTGATAGCGTAGAAGCGTGAGGTTGCTGCGGTGTGCGCCGCAGGTTTTCCGTGGAGCGAATGTCAGGTTATGAAAGCTGGCGACAAGTCACTGTACAAATTTTAATGGTTCCGACGGACAAGTCAGTCGGACACCGTGCGGGCGCATGACACGCACGGGTGAGTGTACAGTCACCGCTTGTCGTACTAAATGCCGGTGCCTTTTGTTGGACACATGGCATTAGACCACGTCCTGCGCAGCAGCGTAATCACAGAGGGCGCGGTTCTTTAAAAAAGTGCGAATAAGGAGGCGACTTTTTTTATGGCAACTCAGGTAATGAGAATCACACTGAAGGCATATGACCATCAGCTCGTGGACGCGTCCGCGAAGAAAATCATCGAAACAGTCAAGAAAAATGGAGCACAGGTAAGCGGTCCGGTGCCGCTCCCGACGAAGAAAGAGGTAGTGACCATCCTTCGCGCGGTACACAAATACAAGGACTCCAGAGAGCAGTTCGAGCAGAGGACGCACAAGAGGCTCATCGATATCATCAGCCCGACCCAGAAGACGGTCGACGCACTCTCCAGACTGGAGATGCCGGCAGGCGTGTACATCGATATCAAGATGAAGCAGAAGTAAACAAGGCGGTTCAATTTGAGGCAAATCCTATTCAGGTTCAGATAACTGTTGACTAGGATGATCATGTGAATGCAGTCTGCGGCAGTTTATGGCAGGCGACGCAAAACCACCGCTTCGCGGCTGAAGCTTTCGGCCCACTTCGTGAATCGGAATATCCTGCGTCCTGCATCTGCGGCGCGGCATAGCATGATCCGCTGTAGAAAGACAGGAGGAAAGACAATGAAGAAAGCATTGTTGGCAACAAAGGTCGGAATGACACAGATTTTCGACGAAAATGGTTTACTGATCCCAGTAACGGTTCTTCAGGCCGGACCGTGCGTGGTTACGCAGGTCAAGACTGTAGCGAAGGACGGGTACAGCGCGGTTCAGGTGGGCTTTGTTGACAAGCGGGAAAAGCTTGTAAAGAAGCCGCAGAAGGGCGCGTTTGACAAGGCTGGTGTTTCTTACAAGAGATACGTAAGAGAGCTTCGTCTTGATGACGCAGAGAGCTATGAGGTAAAGCAGGAGATCAAGGCAGATGTGTTCGCAGTCGGCGATAAGGTTGACGCGACGGCTATCTCCAAGGGCAAAGGTTTCGCGGGTGTTATCAAGAGACACGGCCAGCACAGAGGACCGATGGCGCATGGTTCCAAGTATCATCGTCACGCAGGCTCCAATGGCTCCTCTTCCGATCCGAGCAGAGTTTTCAAGGGAAAACACATGGCAGGACGCATGGGAGGCGTGCAGGTTACCGTTCAGAATCTTGAGATTGTCCGTGTGGACGCTGAGAACAACCTGATCCTGGTAAAGGGCGCTGTTCCGGGACCGAAGAAGGCACTCGTTACATTGAAGAATACCGTTAAGACCGGTAAGTAAGCCTGGAGCAGGAAAGGAGGAGAAGACAGATGGCAAACGTATCTGTTTATAATATGGAAGGCAGCGAAGTCGGTCAGATGGAGCTGAATGACGCTGTATTTGGCGTTGAAGTAAATGAACACCTCGTACACCTTGCGGTTGTGAGTCTGCTGGCTGGAGGACGCCAGGGTACGCAGAAGGCAAAGACACGTTCTGAGGTTTCCGGCGGCGGCAAGAAGCCGTGGAGACAGAAGGGCACCGGCCACGCGAGACAGGGTTCCATCCGTGCACCGCAGTGGAAGGGCGGCGGAGTTGTATTTGCTCCGGTTCCGAGAGAATATACCGTTAAGATGAACAAAAAGGAAAGACGTCTGGCTCTGAAGTCTGCGCTGACGAGCAGAGTGCAGGAGAACAAGCTGATCGTGCTGGATGATCTGAAGCTGTCTGAGATCAAGACCAAGAACATGAAGGCAGTTCTTGACGCACTGAAGGTAGACCAGGCGCTGATCATTCTGAACGAGAATGATAAGAATGTCGTTCTGTCCGCGAGAAACATTGCGAATGTAAAGACCGCGCTGACAAATACCATCAATGTATATGACATTCTGAAATACGGTACAGTAGTGGCTACCAAGGCTGCTGTGGAGACGATCGAGGAGGTGTACGCGTAATGGCAGATATCAAATATTATGACGTGATCCTGAAACCGGTGATCACGGAGAAAAGTATGAACGCTATGGCTGACAAAAAATACACCTTTCTTGTTCATCCGGATGCAACGAAGTCTCAGGTAAAAGAGGCTGTTGAGAAGATGTTCGACGGAGCAAAGGTGGCTCAGGTCAACACGATGAATCTGGAAGGCAAGACCCGCCGCCGCGGCATGACCTCCGGCAAGACGGCGAAGACCAAGAAGGCGATTGTGCAGCTGACGGCTGACAGCAAGGACATTGAGATCTTCGAAGGCCTGTAAAAAGAGCTTTATGCCGGAGCATCTCTTTCTATATGAATGCAGCTTCGGCGTACAGATAAAGCGGCCGGTGACAGCCGGCAAATAGGACGCGTTACCCGGATTCCTCCCTGGAACGGCAGGTGAGGAGCCGTACGCGGTGTATGACACACACCGATGTGTTGTCATAAATTTGGACGCAGCTGTTTGGGACAGTACTTCGCATCTGCTGTGAGGTATGTGTGAAAGCATGCAGCGTTCAGACTATCTGTCCAGGGGACAGGATAATAAAGAAAAGGAGAAACAATCATGGGAATCAAAACCTATAATCCATATACGCCCTCCAGAAGGCATATGACCGGTTCTGATTTTTCAGAGATCACGAAGACGACTCCCGAGAAGTCTCTGACCGTATCTCTTAAGAAGAATTCCGGACGGAATAACCAGGGTAAGATTACGGTAAGACATCAGGGCGGCGGCAACAGAAGAAAATACAGACTGGTAGATTTTAAGAGAAATAAAGACGGAGTACCGGCAAAGGTACTCGGTATCGAATATGATCCGAACCGCTCCGCAAACATCGCGCTGATCTGCTACGCGGATGGTCAGAAATCCTACATCCTCGCACCGGCGGGAATGGAGGTCGGCTGGACAGTCATGAACGGTCCGGAAGCCGAGGTACGTGTCGGCAACTGCCTGCCGCTTTCACAGATTCCGGTAGGTACTATGATTCACAATATCGAGCTTTACCCGGGGCACGGCGGACAGCTGGTACGCTCTGCCGGCAACGGTGCACAGCTGATGGCGAAGGAAGGAAAGTACGCGACACTGAGGCTTCCGTCCGGCGAAATGAGAATGGTTCCGATGGAATGCCGCGCTACAGTCGGCATAGTCGGCAACGGCGACCACAACCTGATTAACATCGGTAAGGCAGGAAGAAAGCGTCACATGGGTATCCGCCCGACCGTCCGCGGTTCTGTCATGAACCCGAATGACCATCCGCACGGCGGCGGCGAGGGCAGAGCACCGGTTGGACGTCCGGGCCCGAGCACTCCGTGGGGCAAGCCTGCACTGGGTCTTAAGACCAGAAAGCAGAAAAAAGCATCCAATAAGCTGATCGTAAGAAGACGAGACGGCAAAGCAATCAACTGATGTTTATCATTTAAGGAGGTAAGTAATGGCTCGTTCATTAAAAAAAGGACCGTTTGCTGATGAGAGTCTGCTGAAAAAAATAGATGCGCTGAACGCTTCGGGCAGCAAGCAGGTCATTAAGACCTGGTCCCGCCGTTCCACAATTTTCCCGCAGATGGTCGGACATACCATCGCGGTACATGACGGAAGAAAGCATGTTCCGGTGTATATCACAGAGGACATGGTTGGACATAAGCTCGGTGAGTTTGTGGCGACACGGACCTACAGAGGACATGGCAAGGACGAGAAAAAGTCCCGCGCGCGTTAGTTTTTCGCGCACAGCCGCGAGAGTGGAAGCGTGCTTCAGGATAGGATCGTTTCCTGATGAAGGACGCTGATCACTGTGAATGCGGCAGCAGACGGCATACGGCCGTCTGCGAACAGTTAGAAAGGAGAACATTCCAATGGCAAAAGGACATAGATCCCAGATTAAGAGAGAGAGAAATGCCGAGAAGGATACCAGACCGTCCGCGAAATTATCATACGCACGGGTTTCTGTCCGCAAGGCTTGTTACGTTTTGGATGCCATCAGGGGTAAAGATGCGGCTACGGCTGTCGGCATTCTGACATACAATCCGAGATACGCGTCTGAAGTGATTTTAAAGCTTCTGAAATCCGCGATTGCGAACGCTGAGAATAACAATGGCATGAAGGCTGAGAATCTTTATATTGAAGAGTGCTACGCGAACAAGGGTCCGACAATGAAGAGAATCAGACCGAGGGCACAGGGCAGGGCTTACCGCATTGAGAAGCGTATGAGCCACATCACAATCGTGCTGAATGAGAAGTAAGGAGGACTGGCATGGGACAGAAAGTTAATCCGCATGGTCTTAGAGTGGGTATCATTGAAGACTGGGATTCCAAATGGTATGCAGAGGCTGATTTCGCTGATTGCCTGAAAGAGGACTACGAGATCCGCAAATTTCTGAAGAAAAAGCTTTACAGCGCGGGCGTTTCCAAGATCGAGATTGAGCGCGCTTCCGACAGAGTAAAGGTAACAGTTCACACTGCGAAGCCTGGTGTTGTGATCGGCAAGGGCGGTGCTGAGATCGAAAAGCTCAGAGCCGAGCTTCAGAAGATGATTTCCAAGAAGCTGATCGTGGATGTAAAAGAGATCAAGAGACCGGATAAGGATGCTCAGCTGGTAGCAGAGAACATCGCCGCACAGCTGGAGAACCGTGTATCCTTCCGCCGTGCGATGAAGTCTGCGATGAGCAGAACCATGAAGTCCGGAGCTCTCGGTATCAAGACAGCAGCTTCAGGCCGTCTGGGCGGCGCAGATATGGCGCGCAAAGAATTCTACAGCGAGGGTACGATTCCGCTTCAGACGTTAAGAGCCAATATTGACTATGGATTCGCCGAGGCAAACACCACATATGGCAAAGTTGGAGTAAAGGTTTGGATCTACAAGGGCGAAATACTTCCATCTAAAAAAGAAGGGAGCGATAAATAATGTTAATGCCGAAAAGAACAAAACACCGCAAGCAGTTCCGTGGCTCCATGGCCGGTAAGGCCCTCAGAGGAAACACGATTTCGAACGGCGAATATGGTCTTGTCGCGCTGGAGCCGTGCTGGATCAAATCCAACCAGATTGAGGCTGCCCGTGTCGCGATGACCCGTTATATCAAGCGTGGCGGTAAAGTATGGATCAAGATTTTCCCGGATAAGCCAGTGACAACCAAGCCGGCTGAGACCCGAATGGGTTCTGGTAAAGGTACCACGGAGTATTGGGTTGCGGTTGTAAAGCCGGGCCGTGTGCTTTTTGAGCTTGCCGGTGTACCGGACGATGTTGCCCGTGAGGCTCTGCGTCTCGCTATGCACAAATTACCCTGCAAATGTAAGATCGTTTCTCGTGCAGACTTAGAAGGCGGTGATAACAGTGAAGAGTAAGAAGTATGTAGATAGTTTACAGACCAAAACCGCGGCAGAATTACAGGAAGAACTGGTAGCCGCCAAAAAAGAGCTTTTCAATCTGAGATTCCAGAACGCGACAAACCAGCTGGATAACACAGGCCGGATCAAAGAGGTTCGCAAGAACATCGCAAGAATTCAGACTGTTATCACAGAAAAGGCGAACGCGTAATCATCCGGATCAGAGGAGAAGAAAGGAGAATTTCCGTGGAAAGAAATCTTAGAAAAACCCGTACGGGCAAGGTTGTCAGCGACAAAATGGACAAAACAATTGTCGTAGCCGTGGAAGACCATGTAAGACATCCGCTTTACAATAAGATCGTTAAAAAGACCTACAAGCTGAAGGCACACGATGAGAACAACGAGTGCAGCATCGGCGATACAGTAAAGGTAATGGAGACAAGACCGCTCTCTAAGGATAAGAGATGGAGACTTGTCGAGATCGTTGAAAAGGTTAAATAAATAGGAGGTTATCGGCATGATTCAGCAGGAATCCAGACTCAGAGTCGCTGATAATACTGGTGCGAAAGAGATTCTGTGCATCCGTGTTACAGGCGGTTCTACCAGAAGATATGCGACTGTCGGCGATGTGATTATTGCTACGGTCAAAGATGCGACGCCCGGTGGTGTTGTAAAAAAAGGTGATGTGGTAAAGGCTGTCGTGGTGCGTACGGTGAAATGGATCCGACGCAAAGACGGTTCCTATATCAGATTTGATGAGAATGCGGCTGTCATCATCAAGGATGACCTCACTCCGCGTGGAACCCGTATTTTTGGGCCGGTAGCTCGTGAGCTTCGTGATAAGAAGTTCATGAAGATCGTATCTCTGGCTCCGGAAGTATTGTAAGGAGGATCCAGGACATGAACAAGATTAAAAAAGACGATATGGTGATTGTGATCGCCGGCAGAGAAAAAGGCAAGAGCGGCAAGGTTCTGGCAGTAAAGGACGGCAAGGTCCTTGTTGAGGGCGTCAATAAGGTAAAGAAGCACACAAAGCCGTCAGCGATGGATCAGAACGGCGGCATCATCGAGAAAGAAGCATTTCTTGATGCGTCCAACGTAATGTACTATCATAAGAACCGCCCGACCAGAATCGGTTTTAAGATGGATGGCGACAAGAAGGTCCGCGTGGCGAAGACCACCGGCGAAGTGATCGACTAATCAGGAGAGGAGGGTGCAACGTTGAGCAGACTGAAAGAACAGTATAAAAATGAGATCGTAGACGCTATGATCAAAAAATTCGGATACAAAAACATCATGGAAGTGCCGAAGCTCGAGAAGGTTGTTGTCAACATGGGCGTTGGCGAAGCAAAAGAAAACGCAAAGCTCCTTGACTCCGCCGTACAGGATATGGAGACGATCACCGGACAGAAGGCTGTAAAGACAAAAGCAAAAAATTCCGTAGCAAACTTCAAGATCAGAGAGGGCATGATGATCGGATGCAAGACGACTCTTCGCGGAGAGAAGATGTACGACTTCGTAGACCGCCTGATCAATCTTGCTCTTCCGCGTGTGCGTGACTTCCGCGGGGTAAACCCGAACGCATTCGATGGCAGAGGCAATTATGCACTGGGCATTAAAGAGCAGCTGATCTTCCCGGAAATCGAGTATGACAAGGTAGATAAGGTCCGTGGCATGGATGTGATTTTTGTCACAACAGCGAAGACAGACGAAGAAGCAAGAGAGCTGCTGAGACTGTTCAATATGCCGTTTATGAAGTAGGAGGGGAGTTTTATGGCAAAGACTTCGATGAAAGTAAAACAGCAGCGCAAACCGAAATTCTCAACAAGAGCGTATACGCGCTGCAGAATCTGCGGACGTCCGCATTCGGTTCTGAAAAAATACGGCATCTGCCGTGTCTGCTTCCGTGAGCTGGCTTACAAGGGTCAGATCCCGGGCGTGAAGAAGGCAAGCTGGTAAATCGCGGGATTTTAGAGAGGCGATTAAGAGCCACCGCATAAAGGCGGCCTACAAGGAGAGCCTCGCATTGAAGTCACGCTTCGCGCGAAGGCTCGGCCTACGTCGCAAATCCCTGAGGGATTTACGACATAACATGTAAAGTCTGAGGACGAGGAGGAAACTTACATGACGGTTACAGATCCGATCGCGGATATGCTTACAAGAATCCGCAATGCAAATACTGCAAAGCATGATACTGTGGACGTACCCGCATCCAAGATGAAAATTGCAATCGCGAACATCCTTTTGGACGAGGGATATATTAAGAAATACGATCTGATTGAGGATGGAGTCATCAAGACCATCCACATCACCTTAAAGTATGGCGCAGATAAGAATGAGAAGGTTATCACCGGACTGAAGAGAATTTCAAAGCCGGGTCTGCGTGTTTATGCCGGGAAAGATGAGCTGCCGAGAGTTCTTGGCGGACTTGGTATTGCGATTCTTTCCACAAACCAGGGTGTAATCACAGATAAGCAGGCGAGAAAGCTCCAGGTGGGCGGCGAAGTACTTGCTTTTGTGTGGTAATTCCCCGTATGTTTATGAATGGTAGAGTTGAGCCACCGCATGAAGGCGAAATTTACTGAAAACAGAGGAGACCGCGGACAGGTCTCTTCCGAGAATCTAAGTAAGGAGGATATATGGCATGTCACGTATAGGAAGAATGCCAGTCGCAATCCCGGCAGGAGTTACTGTTACGATTGCAGAAGGAAATGAGGTTACAGTAAAAGGACCGAAGGGCACTCTCGTACGAGTGCTTCCGAAAGAGATGGAGATCAAACAGGAAGACGGCCACGTAATCGTTTCACGGCCGAACGACCTGAAGAAAATGAAATCTCTTCACGGACTTACCAGAACGCTCATCCACAACATGGTAATCGGTGTGAGCGAGGGCTATACCAAGACTCTTGAAATCAACGGTGTCGGCTACAGAGCACAGAAGTCCGGCAACAAGCTGACTCTGACTCTTGGCTATTCTCATCCGGTCGATATGGTGGACCCGGAGGGGATCGAGACAAAAGTTGACGGCAACAAAATTATCGTGTCTGGTATCAGCAAGGAAAAGGTCGGCCAGTATGCAGCTGAAATCCGTGAAAAGAGAAAGCCGGAGCCGTATAAGGGCAAGGGTATCAAGTACGCGGATGAGGTGATCAGACGCAAGGTTGGTAAGACCGGTAAGAAATAAGTGAGGAGAGTGCGAAGATGATCAATAAGAAATCAAGAACAGAAGTTCGTTTGAATAAGCATAAGAGGATTCGCAACCGCTTCAGCGGCACTGCCGAGAGACCTCGTCTTGCCGTGTTCCGCAGCAACAAGCACATGTATGTACAGATTATCGACGACACGGTAGGACATACACTTGTTTCCGCAAGTACTCTCCAGAAGGAGATCAGCTCCGAGCTTGAGCAGACGGATACCGTGGACGCAGCAGCTTATCTTGGCAAGGTGATTGCCGAGAGAGCGCTTGAGAAGGGTATCAAGGAAGTTGTATTTGACAGAGGCGGGTTTATCTATCAGGGCAAAGTAAAGGCACTGGCTGAGGCAGCCAGAGAAGCCGGACTGGAATTCTAAGAGGAGGGAAAACACATGAGACATGAGATCATTGACCCGAAGCAGTTCGGCGAGGAGCTGACTGACAAGGTTGTGGCGATTAAGCGTGTATCCAAGACAGTAAAGGGTGGACGTACCATGCGTTTTACCGCTCTTGTAGTTGTCGGAGACGGCAATGGCCACGTAGGTGCGGGTCTTGGCAAAGCAGTTGAAATTCCGGAGGCAATCCGCAAGGGCAAAGAGGATGCCATGAAAAAAATGATGTCGGTTCCGCTCAGCCCGGAGGCAAGCGTGCCGTATGACGTGATCGGAAAGTTTGGCGGCGCCAGCGTGCTGCTTAAGAGAGCTCCGGAAGGTACCGGTATCATCGCCGGCGGTCCGGTGCGTAGCGTACTGGAGATTGCAGGTATCAAAAATATCCGTACAAAGTCACTTGGTTCAAACAACAAACAGAACGTTGTCCTGGCCACACTGGAAGCACTGAAGCAGATGAAGTCTCCGGAAGAAGTGGCGAGACTCCGCGGAAAATCTGTGGAAGAGATTCTGGGATAAGGAGAGAGCAATCATGGCAGACAAATTAAAGGTAACACTGGTAAAGTCGCCAATCGGCGCGATTCCGAAACACCGCGCTACGGTAAAGGCGCTTGGCCTTACGAAGATGCACAAGACAGTAGAGCTTCCGAATAACAATGCCACACTTGGCATGGTGAAACAGGTTTCCCATCTGGTGAAAGTAGAGGAAGCTTAACAACTTAACAAGTGAATCGGAATGTCCCTGATTCTCAGAACAGAACCAGGGACAGGTAAAGGAGAGCATTATGGAATTATCTAATTTAAGTCCGGCCGAGGGCAGTGTACACAGCAATAATTTCAGACGCGGCCGCGGTCATGGATCCGGAAACGGTAAGACAGCCGGTAAGGGGCACAAAGGACAGAAGGCACGTTCCGGAGCTCCGAGAATCGGTTTTGAAGGTGGACAGATGCCTCTGTATCGCCGCCTTCCGAAGAGAGGTTTTAAAAACAGAAATACGCTTGACATCGAGGCAATTAATATCAGTGAGCTGGAAAGATTTGAAAATGACACCGTAGTTACCATTGATATGCTGCTGGAGAATGGCATCATTAAGAGCCCGAAGGACGGCGTAAAGGTACTTGGGAATGGCACGCTCACAAAGAAGCTGACGGTGCAGGTGAATGCGTTCAGCGAGGGCGCGAAGGCTAAGATCGAGGAGCTCGGTGGAAAAGCAGAGGTGATCTGATGTTTGAGACACTCAAAAACATGTTCCGAATCAAAGAGATCCGGAAAAAGCTGTTCTATACCTTCCTGATGATAATTGTGATCCGCTTCGGATCACAATTGCCGGTGCCGGGTGTGGACAGAGATTATTTTGCGTCGTGGTTTTCGTCTTACTCAAATGACGCGTTTAACTTCTTCTCAGCTTTTACGGGAGGCTCCTTTGAAAATATGTCTATTTTCGCCCTGAGCATTACCCCGTATATTACTTCCTCCATTATCATACAGCTGCTCACGATTGCCATTCCGGCACTTGAGGAGATGCACAGAGACGGAGAAGACGGCAGAAAGAAAATTACGCAGATTACAAGATACACGACAGTAGGTCTGGCTCTCATTGAGAGTATCGCGATGACGATCGGCTTCGGCAGAAGCGGACTGCTCGAGGAGTTCAACGCGATCAATGTAATCACGGTTATAGTGGCGCTGGTAGCCGGGAGTACGATGCTGATGTGGATCGGCGAGCGGATTACAGAGAAGGGCGTCGGGAACGGCATTTCTATCGTCCTGATGGTCAACATTCTTTCCAGCGTTCCGTCCGATTTTGTCAGCCTCTACGGTCTGTTTATCGAAGGAAAGACGATCGCAAGAGGAGCGCTTGCAGGCGTGATCATCCTGGCCGTTGTTCTTCTGACCGTAATTCTTGTCATCTTCCTGAATGGCGGTGAGAGAAGAATTCCGGTGCAGTACGCTAAGAAAATGCAGGGAAGAAAGATGGTAGGCGGTCAGTCAACGAATATTCCGCTGAAGGTCAATACCGCCGGCGTTATCCCGGTCATTTTCGCATCCTCACTGATGTCCATCCCGTCGATGGTAGTCAGCTTTGCCGGGATCAGTACATCCGGGGTCGGCGCTACGATTATCAGTATGCTCAGCCAGAATAACTGGTTCAATTTAAGCCATCCGGAGTATTCGATTGGTCTGATACTGTATATCGTACTGATCGTGTTCTTTGCATATTTTTACACCTCCATCACCTTCAACCCGATTGAGGTGGCGGATAATATCAAGAAACAGGGCGGCTTCATCCCTGGTATTCGTCCGGGCAAGCCGACCACGGAATATCTGGACAAGGTGCTTGGCAACCTCGTGTTCATCGGAGCGGTAGGTCTGATCATTGTCGTACTGGTACCAATCTTCTTCAACGGTGTGTTTGGAGCATCGGTATCGTTTGGCGGTACTTCGATTATCATTATCGTCGGCGTCATCCTGGAGACCCTCAAGCAGATCGAGTCGCAGATGGTTGTCCGCAACTACAAGGGATTCCTGATGGAGTAAGCTGGACTGTTTGAGCCAATTTGACCCAGGCAGTAAATCAGGTGCAGTAGTTTTATGTAATTAATTCGGAAAACGGTTCCTGTATCAGACAGAAATCGTTTTCCGATATGAATCAGATTTTATTTCAGTGTACTTTCATTTTTACATGGCGTACAGAAGCGTTTATGGACGGTTTTCTGCTTTGGACTATCGGCGGGAAATGCCCGTGGAGACGTTTTCACTTTCGCCAGACGCACCGTTTTAAAGGGCAGTGCATAAAAATGAGAGTGCACTATAGTGGGTTATAGGAAGGAGTATCATCTATGAAGATTGTTATGCTTGGCGCGCCGGGGGCCGGAAAAGGGACTCAGGCAAAGATGATCGCTGCGAAATATCAGGTTCCCCACATTTCATCTGGAGATATTTTCCGGACGAATATAAAAAACGGTACGGAGCTTGGGAAAAAAGCGAAAGAATACATGGATAAGGGGCTTCTCGTCCCGGATGAGCTGACGGTGGATCTGGTGATTGACCGTGTCTCCTGGGATGACTGCAAGAATGGATATATTCTTGATGGATTTCCACGCACGATTCCGCAGGCAGAGGCTCTGGATGCTGCTCTTGAAAAGAGTGCTTCCGGGCTGGAGAATGGAGAAAAAGCGACTCTTGATTTCGCAATCAATGTAGATGTACCTGATGAAAGCATCGTTACCAGGATGTCGGGAAGAAGAGCCTGTGTAGGCTGCGGCGCTACCTACCACATCGTCTACAATCCCTCTAAGAAAGGGGATGTCTGCGAGGCCTGCGGCGAAAATCTGATCCTGCGCGACGATGATAAGCCTGAGACCGTGCAGAAAAGACTGTCGGTTTACCATGACCAGACACAGCCGCTGATCGACTATTACACCTCCCAGGGCATTTTAAAGACCGTTGACGGCACGCAGGATATGAACGATGTGTTTGCTGCAATTGTCAAAATTCTGGAGGCGTAAAATGGCCGTATCAATTAAATCTGCGCATGAAATAGAACTGATGAGAGAGGCCGGCAGGCTTCTGAATATTGTTCATAAAGAGCTGGCAGCGGCGATCCGTCCGGGCGTATCGACCTGGGAGCTGGATAAGGTCGGTGCAGAGGTGATCCGCAGCTTTGGCTGTACGCCCAATTTTCTGAATTATAATGGCTTTCCCGCTTCCTTCTGCATTTCTGTGAATGAAGAAGTGGTTCATGGGATACCCAGCAAAAAGAGGATTCTGAAGGAGGGCGACATCGTGAGCGTTGACGCCGGCCTGATTTATAAGGGAATGCATTCAGATGCGGCCCGTACTTATGGAGTCGGACGTATTTCTCCGGAAGCACAGAAGCTGATCGATGTGACGCAGGAATCCTTCTTCCGCGGGATAAAAATGGCGAAGGATGGGCACAGGCTGCATGAGATTTCTGCGGCAATCAATGATTATGTAGATCAGTTTGGATACGGAGTGGTGCGGGACCTGGTCGGCCACGGGATTGGCCATGCGCTTCATGAGGATCCTCAGATCCCGAATTTCAGGCAGAAAAGCAGAGGCATCCGTCTGGTAAAGGGAATGACTCTGGCTGTTGAGCCGATGATTACAGCGGGCAGAGCCGATGTGGAATGGCTGGACGACAACTGGACTGTGGTCACAGAGGACGGGAGTCTTGCGGCACACTATGAAAACACCATTCTGATTACAGATGGGGAGCCTGAGATCCTGTCACTGACGGAGTGATTTTGAAGGTACAGGTTTGAGGACTGGTTCCATCCGCAAGGTGCAGGCTATTTCGCGTTTGCCTGATTAGAAGCTGTTACAAAATAACAGGTGTTAACAGGTACTCAAGTTGTTTCGTAACAGGTCATTCGTATGGCGCAGGGACACAATGACAGGGAAGGTACGAAGAATATGAATGTCTGGACATCAAAAATGCTTGCCATGTCTCTGGCGGGGCACGATAAGGGAAAACTGTATGTGGTGCTGGAAGAAAAGCCTGGCGCCGACGGTTATTTACTTTCAGACGGCAAACATCATACGTTGAGCCACCCCAAAAGAAAAAACGCAAAGCACGTGCAGCTGATCACGCATCTGCCGGAGTCGACACTGGCGCGGATGCAGGAGATTACACTGGACGCGCATGTACGTAAAATACTGAAGGATTATTCCGCAAATGTGCAGCAGCAGGATGCAAGGATGAGTTCATTGGAAAACAAGAGTTTTAGCACCTGACAGAGGCTTAAAAAGCTTCGAGGTTGTTTCATATAGCATGATAAAGGCATGGAGGTGTGTATGTCTAAGGCAGATGTTATAGAAGTAGAAGGCAAAGTAATTGAGAAGCTTCCGAACGCGATGTTTCGGGTAGAGCTGGAAAATAAGCATGTCGTGCTTGCCCATATCAGTGGGAAGCTTCGCATGAATTTTATCCGGATTCTTCCGGGTGACAAAGTAACGATCGAGTTATCTCCTTACGATCTTACAAAGGGGAGAATTATCTGGAGAGATAAGTAAGCGTTTAAATAAACGCAGAACTCAGCACATGATTAAGTGCTTAAATAAGCGCGTAATTCAGTGTATAATAAAGCGTTAGAATCAGATTCGCTTCATAATAATTATGAGAAACATTTCCGCTTGCCGGGATTTGGGCAGGCGGGAATTTTTTTGCGCACGGCAGAGCAGTGAATAAGGAAGCACTGGAGGAAAGGCTCTGGGAAAAAATGCAAAAAACAGCTTGCATTTCATTTACCTGCGTGCTATACTGGTAAAGCTTTTGCGAAGGCGTATGCCTTTTTATGCCCAAAAAGCAGGACACAAGAAGCGAAAGGAGGATTGACCATGAAGGTTCGATCATCAGTGAAGCCCATCTGTGAAAAATGCAAGGTTATCAAAAGAAAAGGCAGAATCATGATTATCTGCGAAAACCCAAAGCATAAACAGAGACAGGGCTGACAGGCAATCAGGCGGAACCGACAGCAGCCGGAGCAATAAAGGAAAGCTGTCGAAGAACAATATAACGATGGAATAAATGAGTTGCCGTCCGCTCCGCAGACAGAGAGCGGCGGAGTACCACTCTTACTATATATTATAGATGCTGTATTCACTGTACCTGCCTTTCCGGGAGATTTTTCCATGGAACGGCTCCAGGTATACGGACACAGGAGATATGGTCGGGATTTTATTTCGTTGCGATATTGCTTTTAATACCGGCACAGGATCAGGCAGTACAAATCTTCTCTACGAACCGCCGGGGAGAGCTGCCGCGCAAGACGGGTCTTGCGGAAAGGATCACGCGAAGGTCACAGCGTATTTGGAACGCAGTGCTATCTGATATGGATCTTTACCGCCTGGAAAGTTCTGAAAGAAAAGACACGCGTCATAGCTTAATGAGTCGGAAAGGCTGCCGCATGGCAGCTGGGCGGCTATGTTCGCCCCAGTTAGAAACAACATCAGGCAGTACCCGCACACAGAATTCAAAGGACGGGTACACAGGTGACAGTCCCAGAATGGGAGTTGTCACAGAAAATGGAGGAAGAATTACATGGCACGTATTTCTGGTGTAGATTTACCAAGAGAAAAGCGCGTGGAAATCGGCCTGACCTATATCTACGGTATCGGCAGGACGAGCTCCAACAAGATTTTGGCCGCTGCGAATGTAAATCCTGACACACGCGTCAGAGACCTGACAGACGACGAGGTCCGCAAGATCCAGGATGTCATCAGCGAGCATTACATGGTAGAAGGTGACCTCAGAAGAGAGACTGCCCTCAACATCAAGAGACTGCAGGAGATCGGATGCTACAGAGGAATCCGTCACAGGAAGGGACTTCCGGTACGCGGGCAGAACACAAAGAACAATGCCAGAACGCGTAAGGGTCCGAAGAGAACAGTAGCAAACAAGAAGAAGTAAAACATCATTAAAAGAAAGCAGGTTTATTGAGATATGGCAGCGAAAAAAGTTACGAAAAAAGTGACCAAAAGACGTGTAAAGAAGAACGTCGAGCGTGGACAGGCACATATCAAGTCATCCTTCAATAATACGATCGTTACTCTGACGGATGCGCAGGGAAATGCTTTATCATGGGCAAGTGCCGGCGGCCTTGGCTTCAGAGGCTCCAGAAAGTCCACTCCGTATGCAGCACAGATGGCTGCTGAGACCGCGACAAAGGCCGCGCTGGTTCACGGCTTAAAGACTGTGGATGTGTTCGTAAAGGGACCGGGCTCAGGAAGAGAGGCGGCGATCCGCGCCCTTTCCGCAAATGGTCTTGAAGTTACCAGCATTCGCGACGTGACACCGGTACCGCACAATGGATGCCGTCCGCCGAAGCGCAGAAGAGTCTAATCAGGGAGGTCTATAGAAAATGGCAGTTAACAGAGTTCCTGTTCTTAAAAGATGCAGATCCCTTGGCCTTGAGCCGACGGTTCTGGGATATGATAAGAAATCCAGAAGAGAGCTGAAGAGAAGCAACCGTAAAGTCAGCGAGTATGGTCTGCAGCTCCGTGAAAAACAGAAAGCAAAATTCATCTACGGCGTACTTGAGAAGCCGTTCCGCAACTATTATAAGAAAGCGGATAAAATGCAGGGTCAGACCGGTACTAACCTGATGATCATGCTGGAGACCCGCCTGGACAACGTGATTTTCCGCCTTGGCTTTGCCAGAACGAGAAAAGAAGCACGCCAGATCGTTGACCACAAGCATGTGCTGGTAAACGGCAAGCAGGTCAACATTCCGTCCTACCTGGTAAAGGCCGGCGACAAGATTGAGATCAAAGAGAAATGCAAGAGCTCTCAGAGATACAAGGACATCCTCGAGGCGACAAATGGACGTCTGGTGCCGGAGTGGCTGGAAGCAAACAGCGAAGCTCTGGAGGGCACTGTTAAGGAGCTTCCGACCAGAGAAGCGATTGATGTTCCGGTAAACGAGGTGCTTATCGTCGAGCTCTATTCGAAGTAAAAGTACGCGCCGCAGTAAGGAAACCCTCAAAATATCAACCCAAATAAGGAGGGGCTATAAGTGTTCGATTTTAACAAACCTAAAATTGAAATCGCGGAGATGTCAGAAGATAAACGATTTGGACGATTTGTAGTTGAGCCGCTTGAGCGAGGCTATGGAACGACACTCGGCAATTCCCTGAGAAGGATCATGCTTTCTTCTCTGCCGGGCGCAGCCGTGAGTCAGGTCAAAATCGAAGGCGTACTGCATGAATTCAGTTCCATCCCGGGCGTCAAGGAAGATGTGACAGAGATTATCATGAATATCAAATCTCTGGCGATCAAAAACAGCAGCGAGACCAACGAGGCCAAGATCGCTTACATCGAATTTGAAGGCGAGGGCGTTGTAACCGGCGCTGATATCCAGGTGGATCAGGATATCGAGATTATGAATCCGGATCAGGTCATCGCGACATTAAACGGCGGACCGGATTGCAGACTTTTCATGGAATTGACGATCACCAAGGGCCGCGGCTACGTCAGCGCGGAAAAAGGCAAAAGCGAGGATATGCCGATCGGCATGATCGCGGTAGACGCGATTTATACACCGGTAGAGCGTGTGAATCTGACCATCGAGGATACGCGTGTCGGCCAGGTGACGGACTATGACAAGCTGACTCTGGACGTCTACACCAACGCGACACTGGCGCCGGATGAGGCCGTCAGCCTGGCAGCGAAGGTATTGAGCGAGCATCTGGGACTGTTTATCGATCTTTCAGAAAACGCAAAGTCCGTAGAGGTCATGAACGAGAAGGAGAGCGACGAGAAGGAGAAGGTTCTGGAGATGAATATCGACGAGCTGGAGCTGTCCGTCCGTTCCTTCAACTGCTTGAAACGTGCCGGAATCAATACGGTCGAGGAGCTTTGCAGCCGCACATCAGAGGATATGATGAAGGTTCGCAACCTCGGACGCAAGTCTCTGGAGGAAGTCCTCAGCAAGCTGAAAGAGTTGGGACTCTCCCTCAATCCGAGCGATGAATAAAAATTTTACCGCCAGTAAGTCCGAAGTGCGTGGCGGTCGGAAACTGCCGTCAGTAAGCCCGAAGTGCGTGACGGATCAAAAGCTGTCATCAGTAAGTCCGAAGTGCATGATGACATATGGCATATAGCTATGGCAATATTAACATATGCCGTAAAACATGGAGGATAATCATCATGGCAGGATATAGAAAACTCAGCAGAACCTCTTCTCAGAGAAAGGCTCTGCTCCGTGGTCAGGTAACGGCTCTGATTTACAATGGCAAAATCGTGACCACCGAGGCGAAGGCAAGAGAAGTACGCAAAATCGCCGAGCATCTGATTGCACTGGCAGTCAGAGAAAGAGATAATTATGAGACCGTCACGGTTACCGCGAAGGTTGCGCGCAAGGATAAAGACGGAAAGCGTGTAAAAGAAGTTCAGAACGGCAAGAAGGTCACTGTATACGACGAAGTTCAGAAGGAAATCAAGAAGGACAAGCCGAGCCGTCTTCATGCACGTCAGCAGATGCTCAAGGTACTCTATCCGGTAACGGAAGTGCCGAAGGAAGCAGCTGGCAGAAAGAAAAACACCAAGAAGGCAGATCTTCCGGCAAAGCTTTTTGACGAGATCGCTCCGAAGTACGCGAACCGCAACGGCGGCTATACCCGCATCGTCAAGCTCGGACAGCGCCGCGGCGACGGAGCTCCGATTGTTGTGCTGGAGCTGGTATAAGCAGAAGCTTTCAGAGGCCGCGAGTTATCTTTCAATTTGCAAAGTAAATTGAGAATTCCGGCGGCACACGGATTCTGCAAGCAGAAATCTGTTTAGAAATCATATTATGATGATTAAAAACCGTTTCCCATGCCGGGGAGCGGTTTTTAAATTCTAATTCATTTGACAATTGTTTTATTCTGTGCTATCGTGATTATCAATCAAGGAGAACGTTTCTGTCTGATCAGACAATTAATTTTCCCGTGAAATCAAAAGAGCAATATTTCTTATCTATTTACGTATCTATGAGGTGTTTATGAGAGAAAAATATGAATCCCTGTCTCTGGCAGTTCTGAAGGACCTCGCGAAGGCGAGAGGTCTGAAAGGAACCTCTGCGTTAAGAAAAGCGCAGCTGATTGAAGTGATGCTGGAGCAGGACGAAAAAGACAAGGCGGCCCTTCAAAAGGAAGCGCCTGAAGGTGTGCCCGCAGACAATTCTAGTCAGGATCCGGACAGAGGCGGTCAGAAGCAGAGCCGCAGAACTGAAACCGGCAGATCCCAGAGAACCTCCGGAAGGACCCGGAAAACAGATTCCCATCTTACTGAAATGAAATCAGATGAACAGGAAGCATCCGCGTCGATGAACGGGGAAGAAACCTTCCAGAGTACGGCGCAGCCGCAGGGCGAGAGCGGAACGTTCCAGAGTATGGCGCAGCTGCAGGGCGAGAGGGGAACCTCCCAGAGTACGACGCAGCCGCAGGCTGAGAGCGGATCGCCTCAGAATACTGTGCAGCCGCAGGGCGAGAGCGGATCGTTCCAGAGTACGGCGCAGCCTCAGACAGAGGGCAAACTGTCCCAGAGTACGGCGCAGCCTCAGGCCGAGGGCAAACCGTCCCGAAATACGGAACCGCAGCCGGGCGAGACATACCGCCGAACTGTGACGCCTGCATCAGCAGAGAGCGCATCATTTATTCAGAATACTTCCCCAAAACAGACGGATAATATGCAGCCCTATGGCGGAGCCTCCAGAAGCGCAGAAGAAACACACACACGCCGGCCTGTCTCCACGAGGAACGCAGAAAGACCGCGTGTGACACGCGCAGGTGCCGGGAGACCTGCGGCTGGCGGAGCCTATAATCGGGAAGATTCCCGTGACAGAACACAGTCACAGAGAAGACGTGCGCCGGAGAACGGCACCAGGAGCAATTATGACCGCAGCGGTCAGGATCGCGGTTACGCAAATGCCGGGAGCAGTACGGAAGAACGTGGCTACAGGCTCTCGTCTGTCAATGGAGAGGAGCGCGGTTACCGGGGCGCACAGAGCAATGGCGCAGACCGGGATTACCGCACTTCACAGGGCAATGGTGCAGACCGGGAATATCGTTCGACGCAGAGCAATGGCGCAGACCGGGAATACCGCTCGACGCAGAGCAATGGCGCAGACCGGGAATACCGCTCTTCGCAGGGCAACGGCGCAGACCGGGAATATCGGGAGTCGGAGAGCAATCGCGGAGACCGGGATTAAAGCAAGGCTCTGGGCGGGGGTGGTGGCCGGGAT
>JAJQFO010000163.1 GCA_021201095.1 Lachnospiraceae bacterium | reverse complement strand
GCCTAGCTTGCAACAAATTTGCATAAATATATAATAAATTCGAAAATTTTATATTGATTTTCTGAAAACTTCGTGCTAATATAAATTTTAAGAATAAAAAGCGATTTAAATAGAATTCTGCGTGAACAGACAGGGATGATGCGCAGAGACAGAGAAAAGCATGAGTATGGAGGAGGAACTCAATGAGTGTACAATTGCTGGATAAGACCAGGAAAATTAACCAGTTGTTGCACAATAATAACACAAGTAAAGTGGTTTTTAATGACATCTGTGACGTGCTTACCGGAATCCTGGACTCCAACATTCTGGTGATCAGCCGGAAGGGAAAGGTTCTGGGGGTTGGATTGTGCGACGAAGTAGAGGAAATCAGAGAGCTGATTGTAGACCGGGTGGGAGGCTTTATCGACCCTCTTTTGAATGAGCGCCTTCTGGGTGTTCTTTCCACAAAGGAAAATGTTAATCTGGAGACTCTCGGTTTTGTAGGAGAGAATGTAAAAAAATATCAGGCAATCATCAACCCGATCGACATCGCGGGAGAGCGGCTTGGCACTGTCTTTATGTATAAATATGGCAGCCAGTACGATATTGACGACATTATCTTAAGCGAATATGGTACAACTGTGGTAGGGCTTGAAATGATGCGCTCCGTCAATGAGGAAAATGCGGAGGAGAGCCGTAAAATTCAGATTGTGAAGTCGGCGATCAGCACACTGTCCTTCTCAGAGCTGGAAGCATTGATTCATATTTTTGATGAGCTTGACGGCACGGAAGGCATCCTCGTCGCCAGCAAGATTGCGGACAGAGTAGGCATTACGCGCTCGGTGATTGTCAACGCGCTTCGCAAATTCGAGAGCGCTGGTGTGATTGAGTCCCGCTCCTCCGGCATGAAAGGAACCTATATAAAAGTACTCAATGACGTCGTGTTTGACGAGCTTGAGGAAATCAAGAAAAGTAAGAATCTGTAGAAAAATTTCATAATCATAAACAGTTTTATAAAACAGTTTCATAAAACAGTTCCATAAAGCAGAACAGACGATAATCGTGAACACAGCCCTGGCAGGATGAGCAGCCGGGGCTGTTTTTCTATGCGCCGGGGCGCGTGAGGAGTTTTTCGGCTTGCATTCTCCTGTCCGATAAAAAATAAATTGTTAAGAAATAAAGAGATATCGGGAGAAATAAAGAGAAATAGAAAGAAATAATTGAGATATACGCTTTTAACTGGAGTTGCATAATTTCCACTATTTCACTAATATATGCATTGTTCGTTAGCACTCGAAGTTAACGAGTGCTAATAATTGAAAAGAGAAGCATGATCTAAGGAGGAATTAAATATGAAATTAGTACCCTTGGGAGACAGAGTTGTACTGAAGCAGCAGGAAGCTGAAGAGAAGACAAAATCAGGAATCATTCTGACAAGCAAGTCACAGGAGAAACCGCAGGAAGGCGAAGTTGTTGCAGTCGGACCAGGAGGAATGGTTGACGGCAAGGAAGTAAAGATGACTGTCAAGGCCGGAGATAAAGTGATTTATTCCAAGTATGCGGGCAACGAAGTGAAGCTTGGCGAGGAAGAATTCATTATCGTAAAGCAGAGCGATATTCTGGCAATTGTCGAAGACTGATAACGATTCAGAACAGTACTTCTCACTTATGGCGAAGTACGCAGGAAAATGAAAATTGATTTGAACGGCAGAATAAACGAGAAATTTTATGAAGCGGCAGATCTGGATTGGTAACTGCCGTATAAAATGAAAAATCAATGCAGAAATCACAGGAGGCATTTATTATGGCAAAGGAAATCAAATATGGCGCTGACGCCAGAGCAGCCCTTGAGACAGGTGTAAATAAGCTGGCGGACACGGTTCGTGTAACCCTTGGACCGAAGGGAAGAAATGTTGTGCTGGATAAGCAGTATGGTTCACCGCTTATCACGAATGACGGTGTGACGATCGCAAAGGAGATTGAGCTGGAGGATTCTTTTGAGAATATGGGCGCTCAGCTGATCAAGGAGGTTGCATCTAAGACAAACGATGTGGCTGGCGACGGTACAACGACTGCTACGGTTCTTGCACAGGCGATGGTACACGAAGGACTGAAGAATATCGCGGCCGGCGCAAATCCGATCGTTCTGAGAAAGGGTATGAAGAAAGCGGCAGATGCTGCGGTTGCTTCCATCAAGGAAATGAGCCAGATGGTCAACGGTAAGGAGCAGATCACCAGAGTTGCTGCTGTTTCCTCCGGAGATGAGACCGTAGGCGAGCTGGTAGCGGACGCGATGGAGAAGGTTTCCAAGGACGGCGTAATTACGATTGAGGAATCCAAGACCATGCAGACAGAGCTGGATCTTGTAGAAGGCATGCAGTTTGACAGAGGTTATATCTCTGCATATATGGTAACAGACAATGATAAGATGGAAGCAGTACTGGATGATCCGCTGATCCTGATCACAGATAAGAAGATCAGCAATATTCAGGAGATCCTTCCGCTGCTGGAGCAGATCGTGCAGTCTGGCCGTAAGCTTCTGATCATCGCTGAGGATATTGAGGGCGAGGCTCTGACAACCCTGATCGTGAACAAGCTGCGCGGTACCTTCCAGGTGGTTGGTGTAAAGGCTCCGGGCTATGGCGACAGAAGAAAAGAGATGTTGCAGGATATCGCAATTCTGACCGGCGGCCAGGTGATTTCTGAGGAAGTAGGCCTTGAGCTGAAGGATGCGACCATTGATATGCTTGGACGCGCGAAATCTGTAAAGGTTCAGAAAGAGAATACCATTATCGTAGACGGTCTTGGAGATAAGGACGCGATCAAGGCAAGAGTCGCTCAGATCCGCGGACAGATCGAGGAGACTACCTCAGACTTTGACAGAGAGAAGCTTCAGGAGCGTCTTGCAAAGATGGCTGGCGGCGTAGCGGTAATCCGTGTCGGTGCAGCTACTGAGACCGAGATGAAAGAAGCGAAGCTTCGTATGGAAGATGCTCTGGCAGCTACCAAGGCAGCCGTAGAGGAAGGCATTATCGCCGGCGGCGGATCTGCTTATATTCATGCGGCTAAGGATGTTGAGAAGCTTGCCGATACGCTGGATGGCGATGAGAAGACCGGTGCGAAGATTATCCTGAAGGCTCTGGAGGCTCCGCTGTTCTATATCGCTGAGAATGCCGGACTTGAGGGTGCGGTGATTGTAAATAAGGTACGCGAGTCTGAAGTAGGTACAGGCTTTGATGCGTATAAGGAGAGCTACGTGAATATGGTAGAAGCAGGCATTCTGGATCCGGTGAAGGTGACCAGAAGTGCTCTGCAGAACGCGACCAGCGTGGCAGCGACTCTGCTGACGACAGAAGCAGTAGTTGGTACCATCAAGGAGCCGGCTCCGGCAGTGCCGGCCGGCGGCGGAGAGGGAATGTATTAATTTCCGCGAAGCAGCGAGCCAGATAGCTGGATTCCGCGCAGGTACGTAAGCTGGAAACATGTGAAATATTTCTAAAAAAGAGGCTAAACTTGTAGAAGTCTGGCCTCTTTTGTGTTACAATGAAAGCCGTGTATTTACAGCACGGTTTTCGTCTATACTCGCTGTGGTGAGCGCGGATATACGAAAGCTGTGCATTTAAAAATCTTAATAAGTTTCACTTCACTGATAAAGGAGTATACGAATGGACGACCGAAAGCTGAAAGACAGAGTCCGGGACAAGATCAGGGAGGAGTGGGGGAAGCTCAGGCTGCTTTCCTGGAAGGCAAGACTGGCTTATGTGTGGGATTATTACAAGCCTCTGATGGTGGGGATCATCGCAGTGATCGCAGTGATCAATATCGGCATTACGGTCTTCCATAATCTGCAGGTCGACACGCTGATAAGTGCCTATATGGTCAACTGCAATACGTATTACGTGGATTCCGAGATGCTGACAGAGGACTTCACCGAGTATCTTGCTGAGACCGGGGTGAAGGAGCTTGGAAAAAACGAAGAAATTGAGATTGATACCAGTATCCTGCTGGATGATGACGACTATTCGTCGAACTATGCTTACCAGATGAAATTTACGGCCGTTATATCCGCCAAGCTCTGCGATGTGGCTCTGATGGATGTGGAGAAGTTCACGGAATATGCAGGATGGAGTTATTTTCTGGATTTACGGGAGCTGCTGACGGATGAGCAGCTGGAAAAATGGGCGGACCGTATCGTATATCTGGAGAATGAAGACGGTGAGTCCATACCCTGTGCTCTGGATCTGACAGATTCCCCGATTCTTGAAGAATATACGGTTTATTCGGATACAGTATATGGCGGCGTTGTAGTAAATTCGGAAAATATGGAGCTTTGCGTGCCATTTTTTGAGTGGCTGCTTTCCGAGTAGGACGCCGGGCAGGCTGACCGTATGGATTGACGGAAACGGGATGGTAGAGGCTTTCGGCCTGTCTGTTGGCTTGTCTGTTTGAAAAGGATACAGTCCTGCCAGGCTTTGCAGCGGCGGGAAGTAATATAACTTATCGGAAGGAGAGGGTGCTGAGCGCCAGTGGCGTCTACACTCTGTTTCGGTCGGTCCTAAACGCGTGCCACTGGCACGCAGGACCGTTTAGCACCGACCGGAGCGGAAGTGGAGAGCTTGCGTACTCTCACCCGATAAGTTAACGACAGAATCGCCAGATTCTGGAGATTATGCGAAGTGCTTTTCTTCGCATAAAATTTAAAAAGAGAAGCAGAAGGGAGAATTGAAAAATGAGTGACATGTACAGGGAAATTATGGTGAAACCGGATACGCCTGCGGGGAAAAAGTTCCTGAAGGGTTTTTTTCCGGTGATGACCGGGATTTGTGTGGTGATTGGCGTAGTGCTGTGGCCGGTGCTGATCGGCGCACTTGCTTTTTTGCTGCTGGCGATCTTTGTCGGCCCCAAAATGGAGGTTGAGTACGAATATCTCTATGTAAATGGTGAGCTGGATATTGATGCGATCTATTCAAAACAGAAACGCAAGAGAGTCTGCAGCTATGATATGGAGCATCTGGAGGTACTTGCCCCCGAGAAATCTCACGCTCTGGATTCCTATATGAACCGTCAGGGAGCGAAATTTGACGATTATTCCTCGAAGAAAGCACCGGAAAAAACCTATGTCCTGGTTTTTAATGAAGAAAAGGGGCAGAAGATCATCAAGGTGGAGCTGGATGACGCAATTATCGCTGATGTCCGCCGGATCGCGCCCCGCAAGGTAAATCTGTATTAAAAATGAGGTTGACACAATTTCTGTGATTTGATAGACTATCGGGTAATTATAGCGAACGGCATAAAGGTGTGTCGTTCGCTTTGGTGCACACGGCCGCGAGAGGAATTTCGCGGCCGGCGCGGGCGAGTAGGAGTCGGCAAGCAGTCTCCTGCTCGATCACATTAATACATTACAAATCTGCAGAAAGAGAGGAAGAGACATGGGAAAGATTATTGGCGAAGGTATTACATTCGATGATGTGCTGCTTGTGCCGTCTTATTCTGAAGTAATTCCGAATGAAGTAGATCTGACCACTCATCTGACGAAAAAGATTGTACTTAACATTCCGATGATGAGCGCAGGCATGGACACCGTCACGGAACACCGGATGGCGATCGCGATGGCCAGACAGGGGGGCATCGGAATAATCCATAAGAATATGTCTATTGAAGAGCAGGCAGAAGAAGTGGACAAGGTGAAACGCTCTGAAAATGGAGTCATCACAGATCCG
This sequence comes from Lachnospiraceae bacterium, assembly GCA_021201095.1. GTDB lineage: Bacteria > Bacillota > Clostridia > Lachnospirales > Lachnospiraceae > Choladousia. The sequence continues at coordinate 346 of JAJQFO010000163.1, read as the reverse complement.
TTTTATCTTTCTCCTGAGCACACACTTGCGGATGCAGACGAGCTGATGGCAAAGTTCCGCATTTCGGGTGTGCCGATTACGGAAAACGGCAGGCTGGTAGGCATTCTTACTAATCGTGACCTCTTGTTCGAAGAGGATTTTTCTAAGAAAATCAAGTATTCTATGACATCGGAGGGCCTGGTGACCGCAAAGGTCGGCGTCACAATCGAGGAAGCCAAGAAAATTCTCGCAAAGTCGAGAAAGGAAAAGCTCCCTATCGTGGATGATGATTTTAATCTGAAGGGCCTTATCACTATTAAAGATATTGAAAAACAGATCAAATATCCGAATTCTGCCAAGGATGATA
>JAJQFO010000033.1 GCA_021201095.1 Lachnospiraceae bacterium | reverse complement strand
GCCACACCCTCCAGAACAGCGCGAATATAGTCGCATTTTTCGTGCTCTGTCCGGATGCCAAGAAAGCTTCCGGATGTGTTCGGATTCCATCTCGGACTCCTTTCCCCCAGAAGATAAGGAAGGAAAATGAGGCCTTTCGCTCCAGGAGGCGATTTTAAGACAAGCTCATTCATCAGATCGTATGCGGAAACACTGTTTGCAGACGAACTGGATCCTCCCTGTAAATCACTGTTTTCGCATGCAATGCTCTGCGTCCCTGCGGAAACCGCGTCACCTGGTATAGACAGTCTGTGTGCAAGGGATACCTCTTCCTGGCAAAGTGCATTTTTTATATAGGAATAAGAACTCCCGGCAGACTGCATTGTCCCGCAGGGCATACATTTTCCCGGAATCACGTGAGCAAAGCAGATCAGGGATTTCCGGCTGTCCATAAATACTTCATCCGCAGTTCCGGCAATCCACGCGGAAGTCCCGTAGGACAGAAACATCTGCCCATCCGCAATGCTGCCTGCCCCCAGTGCGGAGCATGGGCCGTCCCCTCCGCCACACACAATGGCAGTCCTGACGGTAAGCCCCATGGCGGATGCTGCGTCCGCACGCAGGGAGCCGATCACATCTGTCGATGCATTGATTTGCGGAAGCTTATCCGGGTCAATCCCTGAGGCCTTTATTACTTCCTGCGACCATACCCGATTTTGCAGGTCAAATGCATCCGTCCCAGAGGCTTCTGACTCGTCCGTAACGAATTCCCCGGTCAGGCGGCAGATAATATAATCCTTTGCAAGGAGCATTTTATACGTTTTTTCATAAATCTCCGGCTCGTGGTCGCGAATCCACATCAGCTTCTCGATGCTATAGCTCGCGCTTGGCCGATGCCCATTAATCTCATACATCCGGTCGAATCCGACCGAATCAATCAGACGCTGTGCCTGCACCTGCGCGCGCATATCTGCCCAGATCAGAGCCGGGCGCAGCGCTTTTCCCTGTTTGTCGACTGCTATACAAGCCTGCATTTGTGAAGAAAATGAAAGAGCCAGTACATCTTCTGCCGCGACAGAGCGCATAATCTCCCGGGTAGCCTGGCAGACAGCCTTCCACCAGTCCTCAGGATTCTGTTCTGCGTAATTATCATGAAAAAAATGTACCTCATACGGCACCGTACAGCTTGTAACCAGCTCTCCTTCTGTAGAAAACAGGGAAGCCTTATCCCCGGATGTACCCAGATCATGCGCAATCAAATATTGAATCATGCCTTTTATCTCCTTTCGCCGATCCTGTTCTTTGTGATCTGCATCGTTCACGGTCAACGATTCCTTCTCTTCTTTACTGAACTCTTGTACGGTTTAGTATAACACACGCTTTTTCATATGAAAATAAAAAATTGACATTGAGATTTCTGTGTATTAGTATAGACGAGAGATCAGATATATCAATATCAGGAGGATGATCAAACATGAAATACTTATTGGACACTGCAGATCTGGAAGCAATTCGTAGCTGTAGTGATATTTTCCCCATCTCAGGAGTCTCCACCAACCCTTCAATTGTCAAAGCTTTTTTTGCCAAATCTGAGAAAAAGCCGGACTTTTTTGCTCATATGAACGCGATCCGCGCCGTAATTGGTCAGGAAAAAGCGCTTCACATCCAGGTGACTGCATCAGATAAGGATGGCATGATGCGCGATGCGGACGCGATTTTGAGCCGTGTAGACGATCAGGTGTGTGTAAAGGTTCCCGTCACGATAGAGGGTCTTCCGGTGATCCGGGCTTTGAAAAAGCAGAATGTCACGGTCACAGCAACAGCCGTTTACGGAAAAACGCAGGCATTCCTTGCGCTTGAAGCCGGTGCCGATTATATTGCACCGTATTACAATCGCATGGAAAACATGGGGCTTGATTCCGATGGCGTGATTGCATCTATCGCACAGATGATCGGCGAATACGACTATCCGACACAGATTCTGGCAGCCAGCTTTAAAAACGTCGGTCAGGTAGAGCGCGCGTTCGAAGCAGGTGCACAATGTGCGACCATGGATCCTTCCATCCTGCTTGCAGCGTTGAAACAGCCCTATATACTGAGCGCAGTAGAGACTTTTCAAAACGACTGGAAAACCGAGTTCGGTGATTTCACTGCCGCAGAGCTTCCCTGATGTTTGCCAGACCTGCTCTTATACCCTGGCATCATTCACATAACTACAGGAAGTGGCGTAAATGATTACATTGCGCCGGACACGAGGCTGCGAAGCAGCCATTCAGAAAGGAGAACATTTATGTTAAAAGGAATACCACCCATCTTATCCCCCGAACTGTTAAAGGTGCTCTGCGAAATGGGGCACACGGACGAGCTGACCATCGGAGACGGCAACTTTCCCGGGCACTCTTTCGGTACTGAGGTCATCCGCATGGACGGGCACGGCGTGCCGGAGATCCTGGACGCTATTCTGCAGGTTTTTCCGCTGGACACCTATCCGGATGAGAACGGCGTGATGGTTCCGCCTTGCACGCTCATGGCGGTAGAGCCGGGCGACGACGCCAAGACACCGATCTGGGATACTTATAAGGAAATTGTTGCAAAATATGACGAGCGCGGCGCTGCCTGCTTTGAAGAAATCAATAAATGGGATTTCTACAAGAAAACCCGCGCGAAATCCAGAGTCGTTATCATGACCGGTGAGACTGCCATCTACGCAAATCTGATTCTGCGCAAAGGTGTTGTGATTCATTAACCTGTTTATCCGTGCAAGCTATGTTACATAAGGCGCCGACCTGCTGACGGATTCCCGTGGTTCTGGCTGCCTGGCTCGCTGCTTCGCGGAACTTAAATGGGAGAACAGCAAATCGCAATAACAATTCTATACATAGAAATTGAAAACTCCGGCATCATCGTACCATCCAGTCGTACTCTGCCGGAGCTTTTTCATGTATTATCTTTCAATCGCTTTCTTATTATTTCTTATAAAACGGTCCGAAGTTCTTGCATGCGCGGTAATCTGCGCCTTCCTTGTCCATACCAAACGCGTTCCATGCTGCCGGGCGGAAGATCTTCTCTTCCGGAACGTTATGCATGCATACCGGAATACGCAGCATCGAGCACATGGTGATCAGATCCGCGCCGATGTGGCCGTAACTGATTGCGCCATGGTTAGCGCCCCAGTTGTTCATCACATCATACGCGCTCTTGAACGGCGAGCCTTCCTTGCCATCGCATCTCGGAGTAAACCAGGTGCACGGCCATGTATAATCCGTTCTCTTCCAGAGAATATCAGAAACCTCGTCCGGAAGATTGACCGTCCAGCCCTCTGCTATCTGCAGCACCGGGCCGAGTCCCTTTACCAGATTCAGACGAATCATGGTCGCCGGCATCTCTGCTCTGGTCAGGAAACGGGAGGAATAGCCGCCGCCGCGGAAATAGCCGTTATCAGCCGCGTTCCAGGTGGTCGCCTTAAGGCAGGCCTGCATATCCTCTTCGGTCATGTCATACCATGGCTTGATCACTCCATTGCCATTCTCGTCCTTCACCTCGCCGCAGGCATCCAGACAGCAGGCGCCGGAATTGATCAGGTGGATAAAGCCATCTGCTTCCTTCGCTTTGCCGGTGATCTCATAACCAGTCGCACGCTTGCATGCGTCTGCACTCCAGTAGGTGCGGACATCTGCGAACATCTGTGCACGGTTCGTCAGAAGCTTCATAAACAGCATGCCAAGGCCATTCAGCGCATCATTCTCTGTTGCCAGAACATAGGTCTCACGCGGACCATTCCAGTCGAAGGAGGTGTTCAGCATCGCCTCCGGGAAGTCGCAGTTCGGATAGAAATCGGTCCACTGTCTCTGACCCTGGAATCCGCCCACGATCGCATTGTGGCCGACAGCCTCTTCCTCGCAGCCCTCCGGAAGGTTCGGGTTGCCATTGTAGAGATCCTTGATGATGCACATCATCTTGACAATGAACTCCCAGTCCTTTTCCTTCTGCTCTGGGGACTTCTGGATGAAATCCGGATTCTTGTCGAAGCCTTCCGGACAATTCTCTTTTGTCCATTTCAGTGCCTTCTGGAATTCTTCTTCGTCATAAATATTCTCAGACATACGGCGGATGATCTCCACCTCATCGATCGACTCTACTCGCATACCAAGATAAGACTCGATGAAATCCTGATCCATGATGGAACCGCCGATACCCATCGTCACAGAGCCGATCTGCAGATAGGATTTTCCGCGCATGGTAGCCACCGCGACTGCCGCGCGTCCGAAACGAAGCAGCTTCTCCTCAACATCTGCCGGGATAGAGGTATCGTCCGCCTCGCAGACCTCGTGTCCGTAAATACCAAATGCGGGAAGGCCCTTCTGCGCGTGGGTAGCAAGTACGGAAGCCAGATAAACCGCACCCGGTCTCTCAGTACCATTGAATCCCCATACGGCCTTGATCGTATTCCGGTCCATATCCATTGTCTCAGAGCCGTAGCACCAGCACGGTGTCACCGTCAGTGTAATCGCCACGCCCTCTTTTTCAAACTTTGCCTGGCAGGCGGCCGCCTCAGCCACACGCCCGATCGTGGTATCTGCAATGACTACCTTTACTGGCTCGCCATTGGAATACTTCAGATTTTCCTCAAATAATTTCGCAGCAGATTTCGCCATGTTCATCGTCTGCTCTTCCAGAGACTCGCGAACCTTTAATTTGCCGCGCCGTCCGTCAATCGTCGGGCGAATACCGATCACCGGATATTCGCCGATCAGTCTGCTTTTTGCCATTTTCTTTTCCTCCATGAAGTTAATTTATACGTTTTGCCAACGTTTTTCTTTGAGAAACCCATTCGCTGTGGTAATTATACACCATTCTTTTCTTAAATGCACGTAAATATTTCATAAACTGATAATTCATAGTATCCGAACCAGAATTGGATCATTCAGCAATAATACGGCAAGATTATATCTGATCGGAAGGGCGCTGGACATCCAGTGGATGTCCGTTTAGCCCTCGCCGGGTGGCATTCCGCATTTTATGCTGGATGTTCGCTGACCGGAGCGAAGCGTAGAAGCGCGCTTTGCAGGAAAAAAGCTGCATGGCAGCCTTTCTATGTAAAAAACATGAAAAAGTACCATGCAGCTATGCATTCAGCCAATCATTTTTATCAGTAGCTGTAAACCTTTGTCCCATTCGGGATGTTATAATAAATCCATTTTGCATTTTCAAGGGAAAGACGTACGCATCCATGCGAAGCGTTTGTCCCCAGACCGCTCTCCTGAATCTGTGTCATACTGCCTGGCTGATAGAGGATCGAATGGAACAGATAATTTCCATAAAACTGTGTATAATACCAGCATGTATAGCTCGACCCGAAGCTCAGTCCTCTGCCTGTAACGGTATAGGAGCCCTTCACCGTCGGAGAAGATGCCTTGCCGGTCGCGCAGACCCAGTAATATTTCAGCGTCCAGTTTCCATAGGAACCATAGAAAATACCCACCCGGTTGGTCGAGGAATTGACCAGAATCAGCCAATTGGTACTGCTCGAAAACGACTGCGCCTTATTCAGCATGGCAACCGCACTGGCTTCCACACTGCCGGTCTTCTTGCCTGTGCTGTCCACCGTGCCGTAGCCCTCCGAGGCGGAGCCCACGATGCCTCCGGTCTGCAGTACGCCTGAACTGTTAAAGTAATAGCTCGACCCGCTGATCGTCACCCAGCCAGTCTGCATCTTGCCTGTGGATGAAAAGTAATATTTTTTGCTGCTGATCGTCTGCCAGCCAGTCAGAGCATGTCCCAGCAGTACTCCGCTGCCGGTCGGGCTGAAGTAATACTTGCTGTCATTCACAGTCTGCCAGCCGGTCAGCATATGGCCGCTGTTGTTAAAATAGTAATAATAACCGTTAAGATACTTAAGACCTGTAGTCACAGCCGCTCCCTTTCGGATCGTAGTGCCCGAAGAGGTTGTCTGCGTTGATTTATAAAAATAATACTTATAGTCGCCAATCGTCTGCCAGCCAGTGAGCATCTGACATTTGGTATTAAAATAATAATAATTGCCGTCGATGCTGACTAGTCCTGTCGCGGCTGCTCCCTTTGGTATCGTATCTCCGGAGGAGGTAGTCTGTTTTGTCTTGTAGAAATAATAAGTAGTACCACTTACCGTCTTCCAGCCGGTCTGCATGACACCCTTGGAGTTAAAATAATAGTAATAACCGCTGATCTTGACAAGCTTAGTAGCAGCCGC
>JAJQFO010000121.1 GCA_021201095.1 Lachnospiraceae bacterium | reverse complement strand
AGAGCATCTGCCTTACAAGCAGAGGGTCATAGGTTCGAGCCCTATAGGCCCCATAGATATCCGCTGCACAGCCGGATAGATAAATTTCATATGGCGGAGTAGCTCAGCTGGCTAGAGCACACGGTTCATACCCGTGGTGTCGAGAGTTCAAGTCTCCCCTCCGCTACTGACAAGTCCCGGGAACCCGCTTAAATCAAGGGTTTGCGGGACTTCTTTTCTCTCAAAATCCCCAGGGCAATCAAAAAGGCAATCAAAGGCAATCGTAAGCAGTCAAAACAAAAAATGAAAGGAAAAAACGGCCTGCTTCTTTAAAAACTCATAAGTCCGGTCTGGCTATCTCATATGGAGATATTACAGACCGGACTTTGTCATATCTATATAAATCAGATAAGCAATCAGATCACCTTTAACATTATAAAAGCTGGATTCTGTTCCGCAGATTTTATGAAGGACAAAACTGAGATTATAGGGAAAAACAGGTTGCAAAGGTTTGTAACATGGGTGTATAATAATTCTAAATATTGATCGTGACATTAAAGGAATAAACAGTGAGTACCAAAAGAAACTACAGTCTTTTCTTAATAAGAAACGGCGTAAACAGTACAGAGGAGAATCGGTTATGAAAAAATTCTTTAGGACAGCATTATTTATGATGATCATGTTGTTTGTGTTCACATCACCGATCAGCTTGTCAGGAGCGTCAGGGGTTATCACTGCAGAGGCAGCAACCACGACATCGGTAAAATCCTTGACCGTTGGTAAAAGTTATACGGTCAGCGGGTATGCAAAGGTGACATCGTCAAACACCAAGGTGGCAACAGCGAAGAAAAAATCTTCATCCAAGTACACTATTAAAGGGGTGAAGAAGGGGAGTGTCACGTTAAAGTGCTATAACTCCAGCGGGAAACTTGTAAAAAAGATCTACCTAATCGTTGTAAACAGCAGCTCGTTTAAGTACAACACGTCGACGGTTACCCTGACCGCAGGGAAATCAAAGACAGTTACGGCTACTGTACAAAGCGGTTGTACCGTAAAATATTCAAGTTCGAAAAAGAGTGTAGCCACGGTTAACAGCAAAGGTAAGATCACTGCAAAGAAGGCCGGCACAACGACCATCTCTGTAAAGGTGTATTATAAGGGAACAAAAATCAAGACACTGACGAAAACAGTAAAGGTAAAATCGGCTGTCCCGACCCTTACAATGTCGTTTGATACCAGTGCTATCACGTTATCCCCAGGAAAAACGGCGACTGCAAAAGCAACTGTAACAAGTGGCTATACCGTATCATACAGTTCTTCGGATACATCCGTGGCAACAGTGTCGTCCTCCGGTATAATTACAGGCGTGGCAGGTGGTACTGCGACCATAACTGTGAAGGCTTCTTATAATGGGACGGTTAAGAAGACGGTAACAAAGAAGGTGACGGTGCGTTCTTACAAACTATCTGCTTCAACACTGTCCGTGGTGGATGGCAAGACGGCGACGCTGAAATGCACAACTTCTGATGGCGGATACAGCTCAAGTGATTCGTTTGTATGGAGCTCCAGTGATTCTTCTATTGTTTCAGTGTCCGGTAGCGGGCATATGTGTACAGTAACCGGAGAAGTTGCAGGCACGGCAAAGGTAACGTGTAAAGTAAACGGAAAGGTTTCCTTAAAATGCACTGTTACCGTTACTGCTCCAGCCTTGTCAGTTTCTTACGATACGTCGGCTATCTCTCTTGCGGTTGGAGAAACAAAAACTTGTGCAGCTACAGCCACAGATAAATATACAGTATCATATAGTTCCTCAAATTCATCAGTCGTAACAGTAACATCAACAGGTAAGATAATGGCAGCTGGAACGGGAACGGCAACGATAACGGTCACAGTGTCATACAATGGCGCAGTCAAAAAAACGCTTACTAAATCAGTAACGGTGGAGCCACCGACCTTGACAGTAACATATGATTCGTCAGCAATTACAATCTCCCCTGGAAAAACTGTAACTACTACGGCATCTGTTACAAGTGGGTATACTGTTGCGTATAGTTCATCTGATACATCTGTAGCAACAGTATCTTCATCTGGAGTGATAACAGGTGCATCAGGTGGAGAAACAACTATAACTGTAAAAGTTTCTTATAATGGGGCGGTAAAAAAATCTCTTACAAAATCTGTAGCAGTGCGAACCTATAATTTGTCATCCACAACTCTATCTTTAGATAAAGGGGATGCGGTTACTTTGAGATGTTCCACTTCGGGTGGGGAGTACAGTTCCTCTGATACATTTACATGGAGTTCAAGCAGTACGTCAGTGGCAACCGTAAGCGGGAGTGGATATTCTGCAACCATTACGGGAGTAGCAGCCGGAACGGCGACTATTACATGTACGGTTAATAGTACGGTGTCGTTTACTTGTACGGTAACGGTAGTAGAAAGCTTTATCAACCATGTAAGTACAAGTAGTATTTCCGTAGCCGGAGGATCAGGAAAAGCAATATCTGTATACAGACAATATTCAACTGATACTGTGACATTTGAATTAAATAACGATTGTGCACAAGTAACCAGTATCACGGATCCGACTTTGTTTTATGATGATTATAATTCCATGAATGCATATTATACGAAAGTAACTTTATACGGGCGCAAACAGGGTTCGTGTAGTCTGTACATTTATGTTGATGGGGAACTGCTAAAAACAATACCTGTGACTGTAACATCCACCGATGATGATTATTATACCTACCAGTCCTGGAAAGAATCCCTTAAATCTGATCTTTGGAAAAGCAGTATGAGCGATTTGCAGAAGATAGTTGTATTTGGGGATTATGTATTCAATACTCAGACTTATACGCTTAATCAGCCTGGATATTACGGTTACGCATATAACTATGGTGGCGATTGTTACGCAGCTGCATATTTGCTGGTTGATTTGGCGACAGACCTTGGATATGAAGCTGAAGTGTTTAACCCGTATGTGGCATCCGGAAATTATAACCATGCGCAGGCAAGGATCTGGATCGGAAGCAATTACTATGACATGGAGGCAACAAACAGCACAAGCAACGCTTATGGGACAACAAGGGTGTGGAAGAACGGAATATTAATTTACGACCCGGCTGTAAGCGGATATGAAACTCTGCCGGATTAAAAACTAAAACTTGACAAAAACATAGACCTGTTTTGTCAGGCTAACATTAAAAAATGAAACATTCTCCACAAACCCGGTACAGAGATATGCTTTGTACCGGGTTTTGTTTTTTTGTGAAGTTTGCTTTAGATGCGTTTCAGATGATTTGCTCCAACTCAGTAGATACGTATATTATACACACTATTTAAATATTTTTTAAACATCAGTATATGTGAACAAAACAGCTGTATATACTAAAAAGAAGTCCATGAAGAATGCCGAGATTCTCATATTTTCATGGATTTGCGATTATTTCATTGTAAGGTGAAGTGTATATATTCTTTACGTTTCTCCTCCGGATGCAATACGGTTCTATTAAAGTAATATTCGTTGGTGAGACCGCACTATCCTGACATTAAATGTATTTGGTTTCTACAATTTCATGGTTATTTGTCCCCTAACCTGATAATAGGAAACTTTTTCTTTCCAGATCCAGTCTGTGATCGCCTGAGAAACATTGGTATGGTTTTCGAACGCATACTGTTTCAGACGTTCTGCTGTATCCGGCGTGATGGAAATATTCACTCTTATTTTGCTTTCTGCCATTTATGTCACCTCCTTTCCGAAAATACAATACACATGTTATACACACGATGTACGCATGTATCGAGAACAATATGCGGACAAGTCGTATATAGTGTATATTTAACGGGTTGTCCGCATATAATACCCATAATAAGTCAAGGAAGCATTTATATTTATCACTAAATGTCACAATACAATTGAGGCTCGCAAGGTTCACTCAACCCGCATGAAAAGGTCGGGTTTTTTTACTTGCCTCGATTTGTGTGTTGTTTTATACTCCTGCAGATACTTCTGGTATTCTTCGCTGTCCTTGTCTATTTTTCGATACCACCAGATCCAAAACTCGCAGTTACTTTCTGCGCGCTTTAGTGCTTTCTGAACCGCATCCTTCTTTTCGCCAGTTTCATCTGCAATATCTTGCATCGTAAATATTTCACCACTCTTTAAGCCAGACAGCCAGGTCTTAATTTTTTCTGCGCAAGTTGGGTTGACCCGGCGGTAGTGATAGATTTCCTTCACACCAAAATATTCTGAAAGCCGGTCGACATATTTTTCGCTTAGACGGGGGTTGTTTTTTCTGTGCTCCTTATCACGGCATGCAAGAATTAAGATAACCGTAATCTTATCACCATTCCAGTTGCGGATTCTCGTCCGGAAAATTTCCTGGACGGTGTCTACCATCATTTGGCTAATCTTTACGTTATCACAAATCTCCGCCACTTCAACCTGCAATTTTTCTGCCTCATTTTTTGGCTTTGTTTCATGAATCGCCTCTTCTGTGCCTGTGTCTTTACTATCATTTACTTCATCTGTATGGGATACATATCCTCCGATGTTTTGCAGCAGGTTTACCCGATCACTGTCAGGAAGGTTTCTCACTTTGTCCCATACTTCGGGACGGCGGGAAGTGCCGATGAGGAATGCGGTAATACTGTCCATGATCAGCACGCCAATCTGAGCAACCACGCTGCAGTTTCTGAAGTCATTACGTCCGGTGATGTTGCCAAATGAAGCAGGTTTGTAGTCAGATATGCCTTTTTGGCATAAATCTTCCATAGGCTTGTAAAACTGCTTATATCCTGCGACCATGCAATCACCGGGAGAAAAAGGGTGATCTTTTGACTGGATAAGTCCTGGAAGGGCTGCGAATAATAGGTCCGCATATGTTTGATTTTCATTTTCCTTACACATATGTGTTGGGCGGCGGAGGAAAGATTTCCCGGTACGCTCATCGTGAATATGTAATTCCAGATTCATTTCCGGACGGCTGTAATCTTTCAATTTAAATAGTTCCTTGTCTGCGTATCTGTCGTCGATATCACCGGTGCCGTCCATGATGTAAATCGGTACCTGATGATAAGGTAACTTGTGCAGGTGATCCAGCACAGTCACAAAATACCTGCACCCATTGTCAGACCGATTTGCTTCTTTTTTTTCCTTATCGTAGCATATAATTGTATGGCCGTAGTAGATATTACGAATCATCTCAAAGCCAACGTTTCCTTTTACCGTCACAATATCACGTGATATATCGGCCCAAATGTCATCTAATTCCAACCATGCATATATGGGCATATAAATCTCTGATAAATGATTCACAGTTTCTATTGCCGCATGCAAATCATCATATGACATGCATTCCTCCAGTTGCGGGATATCATTTTTTAAGATATTTAATTCTTGTCCAGCGGTTTCATGTGTCCTGGTAGCAATCAGAATGTTGATGCAATTCAAAACAGACTTCAGCTTACATTTTTTTTCATATATGGTTTCTTTCTCAAATTTAGTCTGAAACATTTCTTTCAGACGTTCAATTCCGGTTTTTAAGTACTGGCGATTGTCTTCCGGTGTTCGGAGAATATCGATATTAGGCTGATCGCTCCCTACAAAAAGAACTTTCCTAATGTCATTTTCTATGATGCTCATCAAACCAAACGCGCGATGCATCTGATCTTCGGATTTCACATATTTGTGTAATCGACCTTTAAATTCCGAAATGTCCTGCATAGATACCATAACAGCCTCATAGTCGCAAATAGCCTCATCGATAATGCAAAAACTGCGGAACGATGGTATGTCCATGCTGCCGTCGTTATAACGAAAATATGCATCCCGCATCTCTTTTGATGATTGATTGTACTTTTGAGTAGATAGAGCAACAATTAGTTTTGACATAATTTCAGCTTTCCTGACAGGCTTATCCTGATCACATTTGTTTTCTTTGGTTGGTGATAAATTGATGATCTGATCTGGATATTCTTCCATAATTTTTTTGAGAGTGCTTTCCAGTCTTTTGCAGCGATCGGTCATCAACAGCATCGGTATTTTTTTATCAATGCAATACCGCGTGACTGCTTTTATCACCATGGTTTTTCCGCATCCAGGCAGTGCATTTAATACATTGATAAAATCGCATACTTCTTGACGCTGGGATTCTGTTATTTCGCTTCCCATCGCTATATTGTTACTTAACTGTACTTTATTAAAGTAAGTGATGCTTTCGCCACAATACTTATCTATATTTTCTGTAAATCCTGTTATATCTGCCATTTGAATAATCCTCCACAGCTGTAATTCGTTTCCTTATTTAATATGTCGGAAAAATGGAGCTGAAAAATAAAAACGAGGATAAATTTGGATAATGACAAAATGAAGTAATATCTTTAAAATTGGAGTAAAGAGGTCAAAAATGCTTGACAAATATATCGCTGTGTGATAATCTAGGATTGGAGGTGATTATAATGACAAATGGATTTAACAAGCAGACCTGCCTTAACACTATTTATGCTTTGGCACGCATGCGGGGAGTAAAAATATCCACAATCGAGGAACAGGCAGGTGTTAGCCAGGGATATTTTTCCAAAATGCGAAAGACGGAGAATATGACGCCGCTAAGTGTAGACGTATTGGTTAGGATAGCAGAAATACTGGGCGTTACTATAGATATAATTATTACAGGCACCAGTGTAATGTTATCGCCTCTCGAGCAGATGCCATATTACTTTATTGATAAATTAATGGCTGATACTATGTACAATAGGATTGTGTGGACACGTGAAGAACCGGAAGAATTGGTATCATACAAGTACGAGGATTATGCATATAATAATGGCAATGGAGTAAACGGATTCAGCCATCCACTAATCGAATCGGGCATGCCATGTGATATGGGTGGCGGAAACGGTCATTACGTGAGCAAGTTTTTTGGTGATAACACTCCAAGCCAGGATAATGTTATGACCGGGGCGATTTATCATACTGATATTGGCAATAACAACTATGTATATATATCCAAGATCGTGCATAATGTATATGACAATATGAACATGCCTAAAAGCTATGAAGCAATTGAATTGTATGTCCTGGATGTGAATGTAGTAGAAGCGATGGATGGAAAATCTATGACGATTCCTTACGTAAGGCCGGTATGCTGCAGTGCTATGGTGCATCAAGACATCCATGCGAAAATGTGGGAACTGTATCAGCTTTTGGATACAAATTATTCATCAATTCCTATGACGCCAGAACTTGAGGCGATCATAAACGGTTACATGCAGAAATAGATTAATATTGATTTATTTGAAAAGACAGCAGGGAGCATGAAAACTCCCCGCTGTCTTTCTTAATTGACCAAATAAGATGCGATTCCAACATCGCACCGAAAATGAGATAAATGGTACATATTGCAAGCAAGGAGACATACACGATCGTAGCGTATTGGCTTTCCTTCGGCAATCGCTTTTGCTTTATTAGCTCCACGTAAACAATAATAAGGCATACTCAGTTGTTTTTCAAATTTTCGGATCTGTTCAGGGGTAACTCCTTTCTTTTCGTATTTGTATGTATCCAGCAATTTTTCTTTCAGCTTTTCTTTTTCACTGTCAGGTAAAGCACAATAGTATTTGTATGCTTCTGCTGCTACTTGTCGCCGGATTGCATGAAGATCCGTATGCAACCGCAGTTCTTTCGCCTCAAAAATTTTCTCGTCAGATTTTATTCCAGAAATTGTATTTTTAACCGCTTCTCTATGCGCTGGCAGAATGACTTGATGTGTTACTTTTCCGCCTTTTGATTTTACAGCAATATATTCAGGCTGCCCTGTAACATCAAAATGGATATCTGCAGGTGTCAGCCGTCCATAATCGGAACGCCGAAGGCCGGTCGCTCTGGCAAATGATATGATTCGCTTGTATTTTTCTTTTTCCATATCCTTTTTGCCTTGCGGATTTACTTCCTCTTTTCTTCCTTTTGTAATATTACTGGCAACGCGCGGCGGTTTATCAATTAGGCTCATCGATATTTTATAGCCTTTACAAATTGGCGCAATGTAAGAGTGTATTGTCCAGGCTGAGTATCTCTCGTTTACGAGCCAGTCAGTGTACTGTTGTACCAAGTCTGGTCCACTAGAACGTATTGCCTTGCGCTGGCTGATTCCTTTCTCCTTCAGCCATTTCTCATACTTTATTACGGCAAAATGGTATGCTTGGCGTGTATGGTCATCCATAACCGGTTGCATACAATTTGCTTCCAAGGTATGAACAATTAATCCCATAATAAAAGTTTCTCCTTTCTTTGAGATGCGGATATATTACAAATATCCTGTTGCTTTCTGCCACAGAATGGTAAACGTCTTCAACCTTTATTTTTTGACCGAGGATTAACGGTCGGAAAACAGAAAGATTACAGAAGACACGCCTGTGTGACGCCCTACATCCCTATGGCCTGAAATGTAAACGGATGCTCTCTTTCTGTGCAGCTGGAAATGTGATCATGCTCGCGGGGCCATCGTCGGTGTTACTACATTTCTTTATTGCGTGGTTATTTTCTAACTTTTCAGGATCGTATTAATCGTGAAAAGCTGTGGTTATTTTATTATTAACCGTGCATATTTTGGACTAAATGGTTATACATCAGTTCCTGATGTATAACCATTAGTCAGCGCGTCATTACACCCGCTGCCAGGTGTTAACGCGGTGTTGGTTACATTTTTCCATTCATCTCAATAACAAAAATGGTGAATCTACATTTCGATACATCTTTAATATGTGTTTTAACACGCAGTTTTAAATTTAAATTATTTTTTTAAGTGAAAAATCAAACCTTCTGGTTGGCTAATAAAAAGACATATGATATTATTTCTTTAGCCAAGAGTTTAGAAAAACAAAAAAGAAGAGAAAGTAACATGTTAACAAGACATCGGAAGGTTTTTAAGGAACCTTCGTATTGATCAGGAGGAAATGTAGAAACATTATTTTAAGGGGGTACTTGAAATTGATAAATGGAAACGTCAATGAGTTCGTGGATCGGATTTCGTATGGAGACGAATTAAGCTTTCTGTATAATCAAGAGAAATATTTTTTGCAGGGAATTTATGAGAATGGAAGATGCGTGCTATATCTGGACAGATGGGTTCCCCCGACAGACGATTATATTTGGATTGGTATAGGCGATCAAAATAGCTATCCGGTTCAGAAATTTTTGGAAGCAAAAATATGGGATGGAAAATCTTTCTGGGATGTGGAAGGCTGTATAGAATGGGTGGATTCGTGAAGAAAATTATTGCCTGAACAGCTAAAGATCTCTTAGTAAAAAATGAAGTTGAAGGCGCAGCAAACACGGAGATATGGATTGCAGGCAGTAAAACAAATCCCAAAACGTATTAATTGTGTTTAAACTTACCTCATCTAAAATGTAAATACCGTCAAATTCAAGAACAAAATCTATTTCCTTATTGTTTGTAGAAAACGATGGCGCTTACAGAAAGATGGATTTTGTAGTTGAAATATTCTGAAGAAGATGGTATAGTACTGATAAGAGAGAAACAACCACCCACAAAGTGGTTAGCCTCCAAGTTGTGACATAAGCCTACCTGTACCGGCCAAGTAACAAGGTAGGCTTATTTATTTTCGCTTGTTGGTCCTATCTACATAGGCAAGCAGCGCTATCAGGAATGATCCGCCAAGAAACAGCAGGCTTAAAACTTCATATGTATCCATCAGCACCACCTCCCCTCTATTTCTAGTATGGGAGGCTTACCACCCTGCAACATGGTTGTTTCCCTGCCGCTACTATACCATATCTTTTTATCCGCTTCAATCTCAAAAATAACAATTTGTACAAAAGAAACAATGCCAGTCTATAAGCGTGAAATGCATGGTTTTTCTGAGAATTATAATAGGATTTCTTCTTCCAGCAGTGTATATGACTGCCAACGCCTTGTCAAGGGTGCTGCGCACCGCTTCGCGGCAGGTGCCCTTGACAAGTCATTGCCAATCATATAAAAATATAGCAAAGAGGAAAAGGAGAGCTGTGACCAGCAGTAATCTCATTCTCTTGGTTCAAAAGAGGATGTACATACAAATTAGCGAATGAAAAAGCCGGGAAAAGAAAATCCCCGGCTTTCTTTTTGATATTTATTTTATATTCTTCTGTGAAACGACAGTGCATATATCATCAAGATCATCGGAAACATCTGACGCGGCATGCAACGAACCGTGGATTTCAATCACATCTTGTGGTGAAGTATCAGAAGAAAGAAAGTCATCAATGTGGCCGGTATATCTGGTAGCAGTATCAGTCATGTTTGGCGTTTTTTCCTCCAACGCATCATCTTCGGTATATTCTTCGAAGTGATTGTATTCTGCGATGTGGAGAAAATGGATCTTATCCCCAACAGCCCCAAAACGCTGTTTTGAAATAACCAGATCCAGGTTCCTTTTCTTCATGGATTTAGCTTGGAGGGAGGTTTTACCCATGGAGAGACCATAAAACTGCAGGGTCATAATAGTATCCATGTCATATTCGAGATTGCTGCTGTTACGTAATCCTTGTAGTGGGATCATGGGAGTGTCGTAGTAGTCACGGTGGATGGCACATACAGCAATAACTGTTGCTTGTGCGTCCGTTGCCAACTCTTTAAGGTGTGGAAGAACATTGTCAACGGTATCCTTTTCTGTTTGACCGTGCAAGGTCGATTTTGAACGGACCTTCTGGACATAGTCAACAAAGATTAATGGATGCTTACCTGCAAGATCTGCTGGAAAATCATCTAAAACTAAGGGAATATCTTCAACCATATGAGTCCACGATGATGTGCCGCAAAGCAGCAGATGACCGTTATACGGTTTAGTAAGTCCTTTCAGATAGTGCTTAAGAGGCAGATTATTATTATCGAGATTAAGAATATCATCAGCTGAAAGTGCTGTAGCAGGGCAATCAGCAAAAGATTCTCCACTCAAAACAACTGCGCTTAACTGTTCATCAGTCATATCTGTGGACAGAAATACTACAGGATGTCCGGCCTTAGCAGCTTCTTTTGCAAATAACAATGCTAACGGGGTTTTTCCTACATTAGGGGCACCGCATAATCCAATTAGATCACCAGGGGCCCATCCACCATTGGTAGCGATGTTAAGAGCGTGAAAAGGAGTTGGACATTTTGGAGTTTTATTCCGTTCTGTTAATTTATCAGCAGAAACCTCGATTGTAACTGTTCTCAGAATTTTAGGATTAATCATTTTTTTCCTCCTATTATTTGAAATGCTATTTTCATTAAAATAAGTATGTGTCGCAGTGATTATCATCACAATATACATACCAGATCTTAGCCAGCCAGGAACGTGCTTTGTAATTGACATATACACTGTCCAAATCAATTACCAGGGGCCCGCTGTGCCTCATAATATATGTTTCGACGGCAGTTCCCTTATTATCCCCACGCCGGATATTGTCAATAGCCAATGCAGCGGCAGCAGGGGGATACTCAACTGGGAGAAAAATGTCTTTTCCATTGGCGCTAGGGGTATGATAATCGCAGAAGTATGTTGTAATCGCATTTCGTATTTTGTCTTTTCCAGCTTCCGAACCATCCAGTATATTTGCATCAGGCGGGATTCCTAAAACAATTGTAGCCAGTTGTAGTCTTACACCGGTATGTTTATAGTCTGTATATCGTATTTCGGTTATCTTTGGCTGAAGACAGGTATCATCAATGCTTCGCATATTAATAATTTCCAACCACAGATACCTCCTTTCTTGCTTGCGGCTGATTTGCTTTTGGCGGGTAAGCATCAACCTCTCCTATTTAATATGTCGGCGAAGAGGTAATTACAAAATCAATTACCATTGTGATACAGCACGCTGCTATTCACTCCGCTATATTTAATATGTTGTTCAACTATGGATTCTAATTTCATAACAATAGTCGTCTTTCTTTTTTGCCGGGATAGTTGACAGACATATTATAGGTGTAGGGATAATGTTGATTCATCAGGTATTGAGAAGAAGGGAGTGAAAACATAATAGCAAACTAAACGAATTAAACACCTCGGACAATCGACTGAGGAAAAAGGAACTAAATTAAAATCAATGTGGAAAAGGAGAAAATGAAAATGATTAAAGGAACTAATAGAATGGATTTTGAGGAATTTATTAATACATTAGTAAGCGGGGTAGAAAGCCGTGTAAATCAGGAAGCGAGTGTGATGGTTATGAATATCCAGCGTCCGAATAATAATTCCGCCCCTGCATTAGTTTTTAGACCGTTGGATCCGAACAGGACAATGTCTCCTGTAATATATCTCCGATCATTATATGATGATTATGTTGACGGTAAATCAATGTCAATACTGATATCAGACAGTATCAGGCGGTTTAAGAGTAATTGCGATGCATTTGATTATGATATTAACACTTTTATTGATTTTACAAAAGTCAAAGATCAAATTGTATTCAGACTGATTAATCAGAGTAAAAATAAAAGATTGTTGGAGGACATCCCTTATACACTATATCACGGACTGGCTGTTGTCTACTATTGTCAGATAGATAGTAGTCACAGTATTTTAATCAGAAATTCACATGTGACCATGTGGAAAATTGATAATGATACATTGCATAGCTTGGCTTTAACAAATACACGTAGAATGTATCCACCCCAAATTATGACTATTAATCAAGTACTGAGTGAATTACCAGGTGTACCTTCCATTATGTCATCTCAAGATAATGAAATGTATATAGTAACCAATGTAAAAATGATGTATGGTGCGGCGTGCGTCCTGTATGATGATGTGTTATCAGATGCTTGCAGAAAAGCCGGTTGCGATAAGGTTTACATATTGCCAAGCAGCATACATGAGATGATATTAATACCTGCAACAGCTGCTGATGGCAGCACCAAAATTGAGCCT
This sequence comes from Lachnospiraceae bacterium, assembly GCA_021201095.1. GTDB lineage: Bacteria > Bacillota > Clostridia > Lachnospirales > Lachnospiraceae > Choladousia. The sequence goes on along the minus strand of JAJQFO010000121.1, from coordinate 14,909 downwards.
GATGTTTTATTGCAAATTGTATCAGAGATTAATAAAAAATATGTATCTGTAGAAGATTTTTTAGCCACTGCTGTATATAGCTATGATCTGCAAAAAAAGCAATTTATTGTTGTAGCTTAACACGCTGGTATCGAGAAATTATCAGGTAATGTAGAACTTCATATTAGGCTTGTATGTATGACTAATATTTACTGCATTACCTGATTGCCATGATGATAGGAGTAAAACAACATATGCGAATAAATAAGTACGGTATAGAACTGGTTGGAGAGGAAAGACTGCCTCAACTGGTTACAGAAGGAACATATAGTATGTCAGGCGAAAATCTGACTGATCCAAATGCTGTTGCCAGTTTTTGCAGGAATAGTTTGCGGATTAATGTCAAGGCGGAAGAATATGTATATGCAATATTTCTAGATACTCGAGGTAATATAATTGGAGTCAGCGAGATATCTCATGGCGGTGTTAACGCTGCACCTTTGTCGATCCGAGAAGTATATATGCGGGCATTACTGACTGCTGCTGTGCAGATTATACTGGTGCATAATCACCCCAGTACAAATGTTGATCCGTCCATGGCTGACGAGGCTATAACTCGGCGGATTTATGATGCCGGCGATTTAATCGGCATACATCTTTTGGATTCAGTAATCATTGGTGGAGATAATTACTATTCTTTCCGTGAAAATCAAAACGTCTTTCCTCAGGATTAAAACAAATTCCAGTAGACAATATCTAAAGAGAGGAAGAAATATGAGTGTCTTAAAATTAATTTATGATGGGAAAATCTATCCTGCAGAGCAAATCGTATCATCTGATCCGGCGTATCACTCCGCACTTCGAGAGCTAGATAGGGTTCTGGCAGAACTTGAAGACAGACTGGACGAAGAGGACTATCAATTAGTAGATACTGTATTGGAACTATGCGCAGAGCAGATGGATTATCAGTGCAGCGCTTTTTTTGAATACGGATTTTCATTGGCTGCCGAATTGCACAGTGAGGCCAATGATGTAATACAGATGTATCATCGTTCGCCAGGGTGCAAAGATATCGTCAAAAAGAAGGAGGACGGCAGTAAAATAATAGCATTTAAATTCCTGCATGAATAGATATGAAATCTATAGCAGCCAAACATATTGCAAACTCTGAACTTTTTGTGAAAACCAGTGATTTTGATTTTTCGCCTATTTTTTTCCAGACATGTTAATAGAGTAGGTGTAGATAAAGCTGTTGTTGAAGAAAGGAGAACAACAAGGTGACAAAACAGGGAATTATGATATATAACCCGATCAGCCAAAGAATGTGTATAGCCTCCGCTGAGTACCGCTATGATCTGCATTGCGGCGATTGCATACAGATACATATAGATGGAAAATGGGTAGAGACTCGACTGGAAATGCGTTGGCCCGGTGGAGAATGGTATCTGGTAGGATTACCGGATATAGACATTGTTGGTGCACGTGTGCGTATGTGATAGCCAGTTAAACGGCCGTCGCTACTAATAATTTTCCCCCGGAATATTATTTTGCGAGCAGTAGGAAGATCGTGGAATAATATTTCGGGTGGCTGTTAGTTGTATGTGCATGCTTGTCTTGATTTGATGATTATTACATAGAGTTTGATTATATATGTGTTGCTATTAATGATGATATGATTCTGAGGGAAGTGCAGGAAACAACAGTAAATATGGAACTACAATTTACGTGGAATCTTATATTTATTTGCTTGCCATAAGAGTGGAAAACACGCCCTCATTCCATGGGAATGGGTTAAAAATGATTAATGCCAGGTTTAGTAATAGCGATAATTCATGCGATACATCAAAGAATTTGATGTCTGCGTTGAATGAGATTCACGCGATTACAAAAGAGAACCTGCTAAAACAAGCGGAAAGCGGGGAAATTACATATGAAGAAGTAGGCCGTCAGATCGACATAATGAAAAAAGACAATGATTATCTGGGAAAACATACATACGAAATTTGGTATAACAATAAAACAGATTACTGGTATACTTACTTACCTGGACAAAATGGGAGAAGGCAAATTAAAAGCAGAAAGAAGAGCGGATTGATTCAGAAGATTATAAAGTTTTATAAGGAAGAAGAAAAGAAGCTATATTTTCGCGATGCTTTTTATGAGTGGCTTGATAGGAAAATCAGGTATAAGGAGATTACTGAAAGCTCTTATACGAAATACGAGAATACATATAAAAGATTTTTTAAGCACGATGATCCTTTTTGTATGACAATATTGGCAGATATGAATGATGACATTGTAGAGGAATTTATCAGGAGAACAATTGCAGATAATAATTTGACCAAAAAAGCATATTCTGATTTTAGAATAGTCCTTAAGGGAACGCTATCTTATGCCAAAAAGGAAAAATACACAACATACAGCATTTCTTCATTCCTTTTGGATTTGGATTTATCGGATAGAATTTTTAATGTTAAGGAACCTAAAAGAGATGAAGAAGAAGTGTTTTCGGTGGAAGAAGAGAAAAAACTGTTGGATTATCTTTGGCATCATAGTGATGTGATCGAAAATCTGGGACTGATTTTAGCCTTGGAGACAGGAGTACGTGTAGGAGAACTGGCAACGCTGCATTGGTCGGATGTTCTTTCTGAGGATGAGATCCGGATTTCATCTACAGAAACGGTTTATCGTGATCGTGAAACGCATGATCGCGTAATCGCTGAGGGAGAAAAGCCTAAAACAGCAGCTGGATATCGGTATATCATCCTTCCAGAGTCTTCTGCCCAAACTTTAAATGCTATCAGAGCCTTAAATCCGCGTGGAAAATATGTATTTGCTCGAAAAGATTCTCCTAACAAGTTTGTCTCGGCAAGGATGTTTAACTATTATCTGCACAAGGCTTGTGAAGCAGTTGGAATTCCTCCGAGGTCAACGCATAAAATGCGGAAAACGTATGCCACGGCATTAGCCGAGCAAAATGTAGACGAAAGAACCATTTTAAAGCAGATGGGGCATACAAATATTGCAGTTACAAAAAGCGCGTATATTCGTAATCGGAAGAATAAAGAGTATACCAAAGCCCTTATTTCGGATGCCAGATCAGTAAATGTGAGCGCAAGCAAAGATTCAAAGGCAATCAAGGGCAATCAAACATAATCACTAAAAATGCAGTATTTAAGCGGTTTTCCGGGTTTTGGCACGGAGTTCAAGTCTCCCCTCCGCTACTGTCTTGTGAGCCCGGGAACCCGCTTAAATGGCGGCTTCCCGGACTTTTTTCATTTCTGCGGAAATGGAAATCTAATCACCCATCTAATCAATACATATAAAAAATATTACTGTTTATCATCCCATCTGCCCATTTGGCATGCCCAGCCTGGAGTTGTCTGATCCTGGTTTTCCAAGAAAATCGAAAATGGAATTCATGGTATCCTGCTTAGCATTATCCGGGATAATATCGAAATGATAATATGACTCGCAAGAAGTTCGCCGCGCTTGCGGGGCGCTGGACACCAGTGGATGTCCGTTTAGCGCCGACCGAAGCGGAGCGTAGACGAACTTCGCGAGTCAACGAGCAGCCGATTTGGCTGCGAGTGCCTCGGTAGTCGCGATTTGGCTGTGTCCCATCTGGTTCTGGACAAAAGCAGAGTCCGTACCTTTCATGAGGAGCAGGCTGGTGTAAGAGCGGCGCAGCTTGTGCGTTGATCTTGGAGGGATGCCGACCGCTACCCGTATGCAAAAAAGTGAATCCGATGGCAAATATACCATATAATTCCAGACCAATTATTCCTGATCCGAAGGATCCGGTTCCTAATTCGCCGGATCGTGATCTTGAAAAGGAAAGAGAAGAAGCGATAGAAAAACGTGAAGTACCTGAAGAAAAAAGCGGCGGAACATGTTGTACAGAAACGACTTCTTGCTGAGCAAATAGAGAGCAGAAAAAAGGAACGTGAAGAAAAGAATTTGCTCTCGGCACAGGAAGCAGAAGTGAAGGAAGCGAAGAAACAGAACAAAGTGGAATATATTAATGAGGAATATCTGAGGAGGATTTACCCGTGGTTGTCTGGAACATAAGATATGGCGATAGCCACGTAGTACATAATCCTCCGAAAATCAGAGTTGGATGATTTGAGGGTATCGAAACAATTGCATACTGAAAATTTGCCAGATTGGGAAAAAGGGTTCCGGTCTTATTCTGATGTCCATTTTTCCGAAATTGAATGACAGAAAAGCGAAAATCCGGTTTTTGGGGACAGGATTTTTATTTAGCTGCGGCAAACGGATTAAAAGCAGAAAGAAGATGCCGACTGAAATAGTCTAAGGAAAAGCACAAAAACAATAAATAATTCACATAAAACATATTGATTCCTGGCGGCCTGGCTGAAAATGCAAAAAATCAGATAAGGCTTATAACCCTGCCCCCAGACAGGCCCGGCAGGAGCCCTTTTTAGGTCATTGTGGTGCAGAGTAAAAGAGACCATGTAATCCTGGACCGGCTGCCTACAGCCCAAATATTGACGGAAGAAAATCAGACATATATAATAGAAGCCGAGGTTTATGGAAAAGGGATTTTGATGTGGCTGCTTAGTCAGGGCGATGCAGTAGAAATATTGAAACCGCAGTCACTCAGGGACGAAATGAAGCAGATGCTTGAAAATATGCTGCGGAAATATCAGTAAGATCAGTTAGACGCCTCTGGCTTTTGCATAAAACTTCGAAAGCGTATAAACAATTGGGTAATTGGCGAAAGGAAAGTACGTGAAATGGGAAGAATGGAAAGGATGGTAAAGAACGAAGAGATGAAACCGCACCCTGATCGGATGGATTCGCGGACATCCGGTGACGAAAAAACATTTTTATTTTCCATAGATCATCCGGAAACAAAAGAGCGGAGAGAAGGTTCTCTGATGGAGGAAAATCCTGAAAAGAGTATCGCGGGGGATGTTTCAGAGGCAGCAGAGTCGGAAATTATGGAGAAATACGACCGGATTTTAGGAGATGATGGGATTGACAGCAGCAAATTAGAAAAAGGCTTAGAGAAAGAAACAAAGAAAGAATCCGAGCTTCCTGAAAGAACAGAGCTTACAGACAAAGAAAAAGAAAAAATCAAAGATGTTACGGAATGGTCGGATGAAATTGTTGATGCGATTGATTCCTGGGAAGAATACGAAGTATACAAAAATGCAGATCTTTCTGAGGCTGTGATTGATGACCGGATCTGTCTTGTAAAAAAGATAGATATGGACTACATTGATCCCAAGACTGGCCTTACAAATCGTGAACGGATGCAGATAGGACGTGCGCCTGTAGATGCTAAAACAGGGGAAAAGATCGAACTCCACCATGTTGGTCAGGATTTTGAGAGCCCTCTTGCCGAATTATGTGAAAACAGCGAGCATGGAGACGGCAATGACAAAATCCTTCATGATAAAAAGGCAGAGAGCTGGAGACAGAATCCGGATTTGAAAAATGAATACAATAACGTGGAACGTCCGGAGCATTGGCGCAGCAGAGCAGAGGAGGCTTAAAGATGAGCTTGGAGACATTTATTCTTAACCATAATGTAGACAGAGGCCGGGATTTAATTGACAGCGATTTTTTGAAAAAAGCAGAGAATGAGGTTGAGGTTAAATTTGGAAATGAATTGAAGCAATATTTACTGACATACGGATATCTGGGCTATGGGTACGCAGAATTATATGGAATGAATCTGCGGATGGGACTGAATTCTGATATGGTGAAGCAGACCTTATACCTGCATAAATACTATCCCGTGACTGCGCAATATGTGGCTCTGGAAAATCAGGGTGATGGAGATTATTATCTGGTAGACAGTAATGACCGGGTGTTTGAATTTGAAACGGGCGAAGCACAGCTGCGGGAGACAGGATGGAGCCTGTTTGAATACATTGAACAGCGCTTTGAAGGTGTTGAGAAAAACCTGTCTGAATCTGCTGTACTCTGATAGAATCTCCCATTGAAGACGTTCTGGATTTGTGATATTCTGAGCCTGTATAATTCGGGATGATTTGTCGGCCAGTCCCGGTCACAGATGGTTTGATCGGGAATGGAGCGGAATATGTAAAAAGAGCGGAATCTCGGGAGCTTTTGAGTTTCCGAGAGCGCTCTGAAGCAGATTGGGAGGTGTAAGGCAGATGGGATATTATTTGAACGGGACACAGGCATTTTCTGTTTATGAAAGTGAGAGCAGGAAACCTTATTTTGTCGATAAAACAGCCCTGCTGAAGGAACTGATTCCGCTGGTGGAGCAGGGAAATAACCATATTTGCATTACTCGTCCCCGTCGTTTTGGCAAGTCGGTGATGGCTGCTATGGTTGGTGCGTTTTTTGGTAAAGGGACTGACAGCAGCGGGATTTTTGATTCATTGAAAATTGCGCAGGATCCTCAGAATGAGGGAGGACCTTTACAGGGTCAACCGGATGAAGCCGTTGATTACCGGCAGTATATGAATCAATATGACGTGATTTACATTAATTTCATTGAGGCTGCGAATGAAAGCAGCAGCTATGAAGAGTTTATCACGACAACGAAGGAGATTTTGCAGGAGGATCTCCGCGAAGCCTTTCCGGATGTGAAGTTTCGCAAAAAAGGCACTGCAATTCAGGATTTGCAGAAAATTTATGAGCATACGCAGAACAAATTTATTCTTGTGTTTGACGAGTGGGACTGCATTTTCCATAAAGACTATACGACTGATGAGGACCGGAGAAATTTTATCAACTGGCTGGCGGCGTTGACGAAGGATAAAGGATATATCGCACTTAGTTATATGACGGGCGTGCTGCCCATTGCGAAATATTCCAGTGGATCCACGATCAATAATTTTGATGAGTATACGATGGCAGTGCAGCCGAAGTTCAGTGAATATTTTGGTTTTACAGATGAAGAAGTTGATATACTGTATGAACGTTATCTGAAAAGGGAATCGTCGCCTGCGATTACCAGAGAGGATCTGCGGATCTGGTATGATGGTTATCATACTGCAGGTGGAGCGAGGTTATACAATCCACGTTCCGTGGTCAAGGCTTTATCGAACAATTGTCTTGCGAGCTACTGGACATCATCGGGACAGTATATGGAGATTGCGGCTTATATTGCCAACGACAGGGATGATGTGAAAAAGGATGTTGCCTTGATGGTTCTTGGGGAGGCTGTTCCGGCGAAGGTGGAGGAGTATGCGGCTACAGCGATGCGTTTGGGTACGCGTAACGAAATTCTGTCCGCGATGGTGGTTTATGGTTTCCTGAATTACGAAAATGGAAAAGTACACATTCCAAATAAAGAGCTGACAGACGAGTTTGCAAAGACCATCCGCGAAAAAGAGAGTCTCGGATATATTAATCGCCTTGCCGTGGAATCTGATCGTATGCTGCAGGCAACGCTGAAGGGTGATACGAAGACCATGGAGGAGATCTTACAGTTCGCACACGATACAGAGACTCCATTGCTGGATTATAATGATGAAACAGAACTCACTGCGATTGTGAACCTCGTCTATCTGTCGGCGAGGGACAGCTATTATGTAGAAAGAGAAAACAAAGCTGGTGAGGGCTATACGGATTTCATTTTTTATCCGGAAAGAGCAGGAGATGACGGCTTGATTCTTGAATTGAAGGTGGACGATACACCGGAGGCGGCAATCCAGCAGATTAGGGATCGAAAGTATCTTTTGAAGTTTCAGGGCAGGATGGTTGAGAAAAAGCGCCATACCGGCCGAGTCTTGCTGGTGGGGATTGGATATAGTAAAAAGAAAAAGGATCACCACTGCAAAGTGGAGATTGTCAGGTTTGTAAATGAATGAAATATTGTAAGGCAATGTTCATCCTGACGCCAAATTGACTGCGGTTGGCAGAAGCAGCCAGTGGCTGGCAGTATGTTTAATTATGCTACTATGCTACGATGTTAAAGAAGAACGCTTTCCTGAAGGACAGAAGTCAGCTGCAGTCAGAAGAAAAAAAGATATAAATTTAATTTCTCTGTATTCATGAATCCTCTGCGTCCATTAGTGCATTCATATTCGCGATGGTGTCTTTGTTGATGTGCTTTCTGATCTCGGAACAGTCATCCCAGAATTCCTTTGAGGGTCGGCTGTCGTTCAGTTTTTTGAAAAGCTCCTTCGAACGTTTGGCCGAGAGAACATATCCGCGATTATAACCTTGTGTCTGTGCCATTGCCATAAGATCAGCCTCCTTTTTTACTGCGTAGTATATCATGGATTCACTGAGGAATGTGTACAAATATCAGAAAAATTATTGGGAATGTTTTTGCGTGACAGGTTGTTACGTTGTTGCTGTGTTAGGCTGCATAGCTTCATTTTGAAAATTCTGTATATAATACGATCGAACGAACAGAGTGCATTCATGTCTTACGCTCAGAGAAAAAGCATTCCGATTCATGCAGATAGTGCAACTCAGCACCGTTGTCTTTACCTATCGGACTGTCCAGAGACCGTTTCACTGGCTGTTGCCCCAATTTGCTCTGCATGAGGGATTGACATGTTCAGATTGCCGTGACAATTCTGTAGAGGATGGGTCATGAACCAGCTCTACAGCCAGGAATATTCTGGCTTTTAGCACGCGGTAGATTTGCTCGTGCATATGGATCGGTACACAGATAGCACGGCATTATGAGAAGAAAACCGCTTCTCATAATATTTCAGAATCCAGCAGTGCTTGTATTTGTATTTTGAACAGCTTAGGTATGGAACTATTTTAAACTCTATGGGGAGTGGTTAGAAAAGATTCATGTTCATTTATCCCCCTTCTTGTTCTGAATAATTCATTGTGATATTATTATTAAAATAATTTGGTACGGGAGACACATTATGAATACATTTATGCGAGACGCCTCCGTCAGAGAAGTCTTTTTTGATAATAAAAAACTGGTATGATACACGAAACAAAAGACTTGATGAACGAGGTGATCAAAATTGGAAAAATACGAATACGATCGCAAGCTGGAAAAATACGAATACAATCGCAAGCTGGAAGAAATCAATAAGCTTATAGATCAGGAGGATTATGAAGACGCGGCGAAGCTGGCGGATACGATTGACTGGTGCAGGGTTCGGAATGTGCGGACACTGTGCCTGATCGGTGAGATCTATGATGCGGCGGGCAGACTTGACCGCTGCAAGGAGATGCTGGAACGTGCTTATAACCGCTCTTCCGTAGGACGCACGGTTCTGTATCGACTGGTTGAAGTGACGACGGAACTGGGACAGTATGACGAGGCATTAAAATATTATTCGGAATATGTGCAAATAGCGCCGAATGACAACAACCGCTTTATCTTGAAATACAGGATTTATAAAGGCGCTGGCAGTTCGGCGAAGAATCTGATCCCGATTCTGGAAGAATATCTTGAACAGGAACACGCAGAAAAATGGGCTTATGAGCTTGCAACGCTTTACCAGCAGGCAGGACAGATTCAGGAATGCCTGTCTATGTGTGACAATTTGGTTTTATGGTTTCATTCAGGCAAGTATGTGAAGAAGGCGCTAGAACTGAAAAAGCGTTACGCAAAGCTGACTCCTAAACAGCAGAAAATCTATGACGCATGTATGCATGAGGATGTGCAGAACCATTATTCTGAAGGGGATGAATGCGCCAGCAGCCGAAGCAAGGAGGAGACGGATGGCGACGTCCTCGCGGAAAATATCAATTCTCAGGCTGAAAAAGAAATTGCGGAGGAAAAAGTCTACGCACGTAAAGCCGAAAAGAAAAAAGAACCCCTATCCACTCAGGCCCTTCGTTCAGCAGCTGCCGAAAAAGGCGTGCCATCGAAATTGGCAGAAGGCAGAGCAAAAACAGAGGATGGGCACAAAAGTATTACTGCATCAAACGCAGATGTTGTTAATACAAAAGAAAAATATGTATTTATAAGTTATAGCTCAAAAAATCAAAGAATAGCCGATTCGGTTCGTTTTATGCTCCTTGAAAAAGGTGTACCTTGCTGGATGGCACCTTATGATATACCTGCAGGAAGCAAATATGCATATGTAATTAATGATGCTTTGGAGAACTGTGCATGCTTACTACTACTTCTTTCGAACGCTTCACAAAACTCACAATTTGTTGAAAGGGAGATTGAAAGAGCAATTTCTTATAAAAAAGCAATAATTCCTATGCAATTGGAAGAATTGGAATTGAACTCTGGCTTTAAATTTTACATAGGTAATTGCCAGATTATCTCAGTACCGGAAATACGAGAGAATTCACCTGAGTTCGACCGAATTCTGAAAGGGATTAACTGTTATTTATAATTGAAAACAGAAAACCCTTTGGCTGGAACGCTTGGAAAAATTAATTGAAAAAAAGTCGAGAAAATCATGTTTGCAAATCGAAAAAACTACTATGGCGAGTACGCGGTATATATAGCTGTGCCTGACAACAGAAATTCGGTATGATTCCATATTCAGGCGGGAGGGAAGGACATGAACATTTGCCCATTTTGTGCGTCGGAAAATATTTTTTTTAGCAAAAAGCGATCCACCTATATCTGTGAAGATTGCGAGGAAACCTTCCTGAATCCGGCTGAGGAAGGCGGTTTTCGCTTGTTCATCAGTTATGGGCATGATAAAAACGCGGCTGTTGTAAAAAAGATTAAGACCTATCTGTCTGCTCATGGTTATGATGTCTGGATTGACACGAGCGAAATAACGCCAGGGAAGGACTGGCGGGAGAGAATTACGAGCGGTCTTTTGGGCAGCAATGGTGTGATTTCATTTTTGTCCAGACATTCGGTGAGGAACCCCGGAGTATGCCTGGATGAGCTGAAGATCGCGTTTCGCATAAAGCGGGCATATTTGAAACCGGTTTTGCTAGAAAACGAAAATGAAATTTCTCTGCCGCCGATGGTATCTCATATACAGTGGATTGATCTGAGCCAGTGGAATACGATTCCTGCAGAGCAATGGGATGCGTATTTTGAAGAAAAAATGGCGGAGCTTTTAGCAGCATTGCGCAGTGAGGACGCAACAGAATACAGTCATGAAATGGATTTTTTGTCTGAACAGCTGAGAACTGTCAGCAATCATACCAAAGAGCAGTTTTTGCTGCGCCAGACTTTTGTAGGACGGGCCTGGCTTACCAAGAGAATTTACGAGTGGCTGCAGCAGTCGGATAAGCCTGCGTTTATGATCTATGGCGTACCAGGGGCAGGGAAAAGCGCATTCGCTGCAAACCTGATCCAGTATGATCCCAATGTTGTTGGGAACATTATTTTTGAATGGGATCACTCAGAACTGCGGGATGTGGACAGCGTGATATACTGGCTGGCATTCGAATTGGCGGCAAATCTGTATGATTATAGAAAAATGCTATTGAATATGCTCCGCAATAAGGAGACAAAAAAGATCATAGAACAGTTGCATCATGCGGCACTGTTTGATCAGCTGATCCTGAATCCGATCCAGTGCTGCATTGACGGTGCAAGAGGGACGGTTCTCGTTTTGTTTGATGGTCTGGATGAGACTACGCCAGAGGTTGCGGAATTATTACTGAACAAATCCGATAAGTTCCCGGAATGGATGAAGTTTTTGTTTACCGCGAGATATGATGAGTCATATGATCGTTATTTTGATGATTCCTGTGTCGTTTCGCTTAGCGGTACTTATGAGGAAAACCTGTCGGATATTATGGAATATCTGATTTATCGTTTAAATCTGGAGAAACAGAAAGATCTTGCCAAAAAGCTGGCAGAAAAAACCGAGGGGAGTTTTCTGTATGCTGTAGCGTTCTGTGATGCGGTAGAATCTGGAGCAATGTCGCTGGCCGATGAGAAACGAATTCCCAGGGGAATGAACAGCTTTTATTGGACATTTTTCAGAAGAACATTTCCGACAAGGGAGACATTCTTGCAGGCAAAGCCGCTGCTGGAGCTGTTGGTTACAGAAGAAGCTGTCCCGGAGCAGGTCGTCTGTGATGCTCTGGGGTTTACAAGGCATGAATTATGGGAACTCCGTTTCGCCTTGAAGAGCCTGGTAGTAAAAACGGAATCTACCTGCGGGAGCGGAGGCATCTGTAAATTTAAGGCTTTGAAGCTGGTTCATAAAAGTATTCAGGACTGGATGACAGATGAGAAGTTTGCTAAGGAATTTTATGTAGACGCAAAGGAAGGCTATCTTCTCCTTGTAAAATATGCTGAAGAGGTTGCCGCCGGATATGGACAGAGTGAAAGGACTTGGTTCGAGATTCTGAAAAATGGGGGAATTAATGGGAAAAGAAATGAGAAAAATCCAGGTGCACTGGATCAAACAGAGAGGCTGGCACTGAAGCGATATGCAGAGAATCAGTATATCCGATGGCTGATAAAAAGCGGAAATTTCGAAAAGGCAAAAGAGACTCTGCTGGATTCCTTTGATGAGAAAAAGATGGATCTGTCACATGACAGGCAGAATTATCAGGAGTATTATAAATTTTTTGACTTTTGGCAATGGGCGGATGAGTTTCCTTTGGAATATCCGATTCCTGAGCTTGTGGATAAGGTGGAACAGATGGCCTTGTATCCGCATAAATACTTAGTCAGCAGATATGCGCACCGCAGCTTTCAGATTATTTTTCTGATCTTTCGCTACATTATGGATTCTGGAAGATATGCAAGTGCGTTTTACGCGTTTGTGAGACGGATGAACTATGCCGGATATTTTGCCTCTCGAGCTTCGGATGATGGGGAAACCCGGGACGGCTGGGATAAGTATTACATGGCCCGGGATGTTTCTGTTTGTATAAAAAAGCTTCAGAAGAACCACATAGAAATTCCGCCTGATGTCCTAGAGTCCTGCGAGCAGATGAAACTGACATATAGCTTTTATCAAGGCAAGCCGGATGGAGGAATGTTTCAGGATTCCTGGGGAATTCAGCGCGAACCGGAGCTGATGAAAGATATCTGTGTAGTTCAGAACGGTTCGGTTCAATATGCCGGCGTGAAAATCATTCAGTTACAGGCAGATTATAACACGACGACGCTTTGGTATTATCTTGCGAACAGCGACGAGGAGGATCTGGAATTTATACAGAAATGTGTTGCCTGTCGCGCTGATCTGTTCCAGGCTTGCAAACTGGCACTCCTCAATATGGAAAAGCAGACAGGATATCCGCATAAAAAGTTGAAAAACAAAGACCTGCGTGTAAAATTTATAGAAAAATTACTGGAGTGAAATCCTGCCGGAATCTGTAGCTTTATACATTCCAAAACTGTACCGGTAATACACAATTAATGACAGGGAGAACAAAAATGATACGAAGAAAAATAGAGTTTTCTCACCATGTTGATGTACCGTTTAGCCAGAAAGAGATAGTATTTGTCAGCTATCGGCATATCGATAAAAAGATCTGTGATGAGGTTCTTAATCAGCTATACAGGATACCTTCTGTTGCGGTATGGGTTGATAATCAACTCTCTGCCGGAGAATATTTTGATAATGAAGTTGAACAGGCAATGGGATTATCAGACGTGATTGTTCAGGTTGTGACAGAGAATTTCTTTACAGAAGGAAGTTATACAATGAACCGGGAATTGCCTCTGGCTCATAAGTATGGACTAACTGTGGTAGCTGTGCCTTGCGGGAATGCTTCTGATAAGGAACTGTCATATATACAGGAACACGCCAACTATGTTTGTCCGCTGGATGACTGTAATTCCATCCAACTTGCTTTTGAGAAGATTCACAGCGAGTTTATTTCCATGGGTTTCAAAAATAAATTCATGCATCTGGCGAAACGTATTGGCACCTGGTATCTGACCCCGAAAGACATGTTTGAACTGGCAGATGGGTATCTGAAACTTCTTGATGCCAGGGAGGAAGAATTCATTCCGCCACAGCTCACAGAAGATACTGTTAAACGTTATATAAGAGCAGCCGCTTTTGCGGGTATTGACGGAACGGATTATCTGATGGAAAGGATGAAAATGAAACAGTGATGGAGCAGATTTTGATTTTGTCTGACTGTGAGCAGATGGCTGCCGCCTCTGATCTTAAAGATACAATAATTTCGCTGTCAGGTGCTGATACAGTCCAGATTGATACCAGATTATTTGAAGAATCACGTGGCGGTTGTGACTATTCCCTTATATTTTTGATAATTCCCGTTCTCCGTGGTGAAGATTCGGGTATACTTGAGAATCTTGATGAGCTGTGCAGATGGAGCAGAGAACAGCATCTTCCGCTGATTCCTGTTCAGTCTGCAGAGCAGAATGTTAATGATTACCCGGATTCTTTAGGTAAGCTGCATTTTTTGTCTGTAAAAGACAAGAAATATACAGAAAATCTCCTGAAAGTGTTACGCAACCACTTGAATGTATTTAGTGAGATGGATGAAGAAGCCAACAGGATTGCTGCCGGAGAAATATTACTCAAGGATTGCACGTCCAGGCAACTCTTTCGCTACGCAACGGCCATTTTACATGGGAACGTGGTTCAGAAGGATATTAAAGATGCACTCCGCATTTTTCGATTCTTGATCGGTTGCGATGCTTTTGTTCCTAATGCGATTGATACATCATTAATTCCTGAATATACTAGTGAACTGTTTGATTTTTGCAGCGAGCTTAATACATATCTGAAAACAGAGATTACAAACGCACTTCAAGCCGCAGATTATCGTGATGCTGTTTTATTTATGGATACTTGCCAATTGCTGCAAAAGATATCTTCTGAACATTTGTTTAATTACAATACAGATGACGCTTTACGGCTTACAAAAAATATTTTGTTGCAGTATTTTAAAAATGATTCGTCATTAAAAGCGGGGAAATGGTTATTGAACTATTATTGGGATGAGGCAAGTCGGGCGGTCAGAAATCGCTATTTCTTCAAAGCCGTAGATTCGCTGTTGGAAATGCTGTCTATCTCGGAAAAAATATGTGCTTCCTATTCTGATTTAGGCGTTTTAGGGCATATGTATTCTGC
>JAJQFO010000008.1 GCA_021201095.1 Lachnospiraceae bacterium | reverse complement strand
GCCTCATTTTAGCATAATCGTTTTTTCAGAAACCGACTTCAAAAAGTCCGCAACCGTTTTCCAATAGAAAAATTTTATCACAAAATGGTGCCTTATAAAAGAGGGTAAGTATTTTTATTGAAAATTTTTCGTTTCCGCTTAATCACTCAATATGACCGTAACAGGTCGTGCATCTGCCCGCTGATGCACGATACAGGCCACGCCATCACGCATCTGCGTGATTTTACATGGCGTGGCTGTCCATCTTTTCCAGCATATCCCAGCAGCCCCACAGGTACATGATCCCCAGGGCGCGGTCATAGAGGCCGTAGCCGGGACGGCACTGCTCATTCCAGATGTGGCGGCCGTGGTCTGGACGCATATACCCTTTGAATCCGCAGTCGTGGTACGCTTTCATGATATCCAGAATCCGCACGTCGCCGTCGCAGTCCCGGTGGGAAGCTTCCGTGAAGTCTCCATTCGGGAAATGCTTTACATTGCGCACATGGGCAAAGGCGATGCGGTCGCAATAGGTGCGCACGATATCCGGGATATCATTGTCCGGGTTCGCGCCGAGAGATCCGGAGCACAGGCACAGATCATTGTAAGGATCGTCTACCATGCTCAGGAACCGCCCGATGGACTCCTTGTCCACCAGAAGACGCGGCAGCCCGAAGATGTCCCACGGCGGATCATCCGGATGAATGGCCATCTTGATACCGGTCTCATGACAGGTCGGCATAATCGCCTCCAGGAAATATTTCAGATTCTCCCAGAGCTTTTCCTTGGTAACGGGCGCATAGGCCGCGAACAGCTCATCCAGCTTTGCCATACGCTCCGGCTCCCATCCCGGGAATGTCAGGCCGTTCAGATTGTTAAGGATGTAATTGGCCATCTCCTTATAATCGTCCTGAATGCGTGCTTTTTCATAGAAAAGAGCCGTCGAGCCGTCCCCCATCGGGTGAAACAGATCCGTGCGCGTCCAGTCAAAGATCGGCATGAAATTGTAGGTCACGACCTTCACACCAAACTGTGACAGATTGCGCAGGGTTGTCTTGTAATTCTCAATATACTGATCACGGGTCGGCAGACCGATTTTGATATCGTCATGGACATTGACACTCTCGACCACATCCATGTTAAAGCCTGCGCCCTCGATCTGGCGGCGCACTTCTTCAATTTCGTCCACTTCCCAGACTTCTCCGGCCTGCTTGTGGTGAAGAGCCCATACCAGACCCGTCACGCCCGGGATCTGTTTGATCATCTCCGGCGTAATGCTGTCATTGCCTTCGCCATACCAGCGAAATGTCATCTGCATATGAGTATTCCTCCTTTCTGATTTTGCAATGTTTTGCATTTTTCAGCATCTTTTGCTGTATTTTTCGCAACTGCGTTGCTCGTTGACCCTCGAAATTTCCCGGCGCAAGCGCCGCAAATTTCTTCAGGTCACATTATACACAATATCGCAGACATGTGCAAATAACTTATTACATCCGACGACGTAAATTTACATCTTATCAAATTTGATCAGCTTCGCGTTGACGCTCTGAATAAACCCTTTCGGACACATGGAACCTGCCATTTCCAAAACTGCTTCCATCGTCATGGATCTCATCATATCCCACATACCCTCTCCCGGAGTCAGGGTCATATTCATCGTCAGCTTAAACGCTTCAGAGGCCGCAGCCATAGCCTCCGGACACTTTGCGATTTCTTCAACGGTATCCTTAATGCTGTACTTGCCTTCCGGGAACTCCATCGGCGCGGTCAGATCCAGATCGCCCGCCAGCTTGAACCAGTTTGCCACGCCCTCGTTGCGCTCGTTCACTTCCGGAAGCACGTAGATGGACGGCTCTTTTTCCACCTTATCCAGCGTGATGGAATCCTTCACATCGCCAGCCACAGCGAGAACAATGTTGGCTCCTTCCGCGAGTGCCACAGTGAAGACAAATACTTTTTCGGCAGATTTTTCTTCTACCAGCTTCCCGTTCAGATACAGTGCAACGGTCGGCTGGTTCGAATATACACGGATCTCAGTGGTCTCGCCCGCACGCTGTGCATAGCGTCTGCCGCAGACATGCACCATCGGCTTCGTGGTCCAGTACGCCTGATAAATAAAGTAGCTGTCCTTCTTTGTCTTGCGGTCGATGGTCATCAGACCCTTGTTGTTTCTGCCCGCTACGCCGCCCTCGTCGCGCGCCGCACAGCCGAAATCAAACATGTTCCACACATGGCTGGACCACATCCAGGGTCTCTCATCGAGTACCTTCGCCATATGCTCATGGTAAAGCGCCTGATACTCCTCGCTGTAATCCTTGCACGCCGGGTTCGGGCCGTGATAGGTGATGATGCCCTCGCAGCCGTACTCAGAAAGGCCGAGGCAAATCTCCGGATGAACCTTATGGAAATTGTCAAGCCACGGACCGTTGTCCTCCATCTTGCCGCCGTACCAGCCAAAGTAATGGTTGTAGCTCTCGATGTCGGTGATGTTGTGGATCGGGCTCTCGACCGGAGTCATCGTCACATGCGCGATCGCCGTCAGGCGGGTCGGATCCAGCTGATGGCAAAGAGCATTCAGCTCCTTGTGATTCTCCACCAGCTGCTCAGAGATGCCGCCGATGAGAATTTCATTTGACACGCCCCAGAACATGATCGACGGATGGTTGTAATTCTGGATGATCAGCTCCTTCATCTGGCTGATGCAGTTCTGATGCGCCGCCGGATCCGCGTTAAACACGCTGATGAACGGAATCTCCGCCCACACTGCAAAGCCCAGCTCGTCGCAGGCGTCGTAGAAATACTGGTTGTGCTGATAATGTGCCAGACGGATGGTATTCGCGCCGAGCTCCTTGATCAGTTCCGCATCATGGTAATGATCTTCTTTGGAAAGTGCGTTGCCCTTATAAAGCATATCCTGATGACGGCTCACACCGCGCAGCGGAGTCTCCACGCCGTTGATGATAAAGCCCTTGTCCGGATCGACTGAAAAGCTCCGGACGCCGGCACGGGCGGACACCTCATCATATTCCTCGTTTCTGCGCTGCAGGGTCGCGGTTACTGTATACAGGTATGGATTGTCCAGATCCCATCTTATGACATCCGGCACATAAATCGTCACCTTTGTGTCGTCCGCCGGTCTCGCCGCCGAAGCTACCTCGCGGCCGTCCGCATCCATAATCGAATATAAAACGGTAAAATTCTCATCCGGATTTGTCACCCAGGATTCCATATCAAAAGTTGCTCCGCCACAGCCCTGCCCCGCGCGCAGCACATTGGAAGGAACAGGTTTCGGCGTTACCTTAAGTCCTGGACCTCCATAGTAGTCCAGATCAAAATGTGTCTCCGGCACCAATATCAGGTTCACGCCGCGGTAAAGGCCGCCATAAAAGGTAAAATCGGCCGACTGCGGATAAACGCTGTCCTTGTACTCATTACTGCAGGCGATCACGAGAAGGTTTTCCCCTTTTTCCTTACACTGTTCCGTGATATCCGCGCGGAAAGCTGAATAACCACCCTCATGATAAGCCACTTTCGTACCATTTACATAGACAGCCGCCTGCTGTCCTGCGGCAAGAATTTCCACATACACGTGTCCGCCGGGCTGCTGTTTTGGAATCTCAAACATCTTCGCATACCAGCAGATTCCGCGATAGTAGCTGCCATTCCCATCCATACCGTCAATGGCGTTCCATGTATGCGGCAGATCTACCTGCTGCCAGTCCTTCAGCAATTCCGCTGTGTTCTGTGCAGCGGCAGCATCAGGCAAACCGACATTTTCCTGAATAAACCGCCAGTTCCTGTTGAGACTGATCTTATTCCTCATTGCTATCCCTCCTTATATAATAAGTTCAAAGCCAGATTTTCCATATCGTCAAGTTGTCAAAATCACAAAAACCGCTTTTAAAGAATCTCTTTCTATGATAAAATACCAAACAATGATTTAGTAAAGGGCATTTATTATGAATGATACGGAAATAATTCTGGATTTTGTTGAAGATCTGCTGGCGGATAATCACCTTCCGGTCCGCCGCCTTATACCTCCCTGTCCGAACGCGGCACGATTTGACCAGGGCTTGCGCCAGGATATTCTTCACATCAGCGGACTCGAGGATGCGGTCAATCAGTTTTTGCAGGATCTCGATCCGCAGAAGCTTTATTTCGTAAAGGACAATTATCTGTGCTCCTACGTTTTTCTGCGCATTCCGGACTCAGATGAAATATTTTCCTGCGGTCCGGTTGTCTATGAACAGATGCAGGGGGATCGTCTGCAGCAGCTTCTTGCGGAATTGAATATTCCGGAAAAGCCTGGCGATCTGTTTCGGGATTACTATCTGAATGTTGCCTGCGTATTGACTCCGCTCACTCTCAACAGCATTTTTACTCTGCTTGCCCAGCGTCTGTTCGGCTCGGAGGAATATGAAATCGTGGAAACGACTTTTCAGGAGCTCAGTAAGCCAAATTTCTATCAAAACTGCTTTTGCATGGAAGAACCGACACCTCTGAGCATACAGATGGTTGAAAACCGCTATCAGATCGAAGGGGAACTGATCGCCGCCGTGCAGAAGGGAAATGTGAAAAAAGCACTCGATCTCCTCACCCGGCAGGTCTCCCACATGATGCCGAAGCGTTTAAACTGCCAGCTGCGGGATCAGATGGATTACTGTATCGCGCTGAACACCCTGCTTCGCAAGGCTGCGGAGATGGCCGGCGTACATCCGATCCACATTGACTCGCTCTCCAACCAGAATATCGAAACCATTGAGACACTATCCAATATTGAGCAATGTGCTGCCTTCCAGCGGGAATGCATCCAAAGCTACTGTCACCTCGTCCGCAGGTACACGCTGAGTAATTATTCTTCCCTGACGCAGAAGGTACTCACCGGCATCTCGACAGACCTGAGCGCGGACTTAAGTCTGAAAAAATTTTCCGACCAGCTCTCTGTCAATGCGAGCTACCTCTCCACCCTGTTCAAAAAAGAGGTCGGCGTACCGCTCACGGAATACGTCAACCGCAGCCGCATCCAGCATGCGCAGGGACTGCTTCTGAGAACAGACCTTCCGATCAAGACGATCGCGCAGCAGTGCGGAATCGCGGATATCTACTATTTCAGCCGTCTGTTCAAGCGGATCACCGGCACAACGCCAAAAGCATTCCGGGAATCCAAAAACATCAATAAATATCAGGCCGCGCCGGGCATAAAACCCTAACGCCTTCCCAGAATCGCGTTCACCAGCCAGATGACGATGCAGGAGCCAATCACGCTGACAATAATGCTCCCAATAATTCCGCTGCCATAGATTCCGAATACTCCCAGCACAATGTTGCCGACAACACCGCCGATGATTCCCAGAATCACATTCCGCAAAAGGCCTCCCTCACTGTGCATAATGATCCCGGCCAGCCAGCCGGCTACGCCGCCGATCACCAGACTGACGATCAAACCCGTAACAGCCATACATCTCTTCCCCTTTCGTTTTCCATGGGCAGGAAACCTCCTGTCCGTAAATAATGCTGCCGTGACGAACGGCGAATCTTTTGCCGTCCATTGTACCACAAACCACCTCAAATGGGAATCACCGGGTGAAATTTTCCCGTCTATTACAGGGTCTGCATACTGTAAAGTTCATAATACCGTCCCCGCGTCTCCATCAGTTTCTCATGCGTTCCATGCTCCACGATCTCCCCATGGGAGAGAACGAAGATCTGCCCGGCATGCCGGACGGTCGAGAGGCGGTGCGCCACAATCAGCATGGTGCCAATGCCGCGCATCCGTTCCAGGGAATCCTGAATCAGGATCTCCGTCTCCGTGTCGATATTTGCGGTCGCCTCATCGAGAATCATCACCGACGGATGATGGAGAATGGTGCGCGCAAACGAAAGGAGCTGCCGCTGTCCCGCGGAAAAATTGCTGCCGCGCTCCCGCACTTCCTCATCCAGGCCGTGTTCAAGCCTGCCGATGAAACCGTCCGCGTTCACATAGCGGCAGGCCTCCATGATTTTCTCATCCGATGCCTCTTCCCACAGCGTCAGATTCTGCCGGATGGTTCCGGAAAACAGGAACACATCCTGAAGCATCTGCCCAAACTGCCGGCGAAGGGAGGCGGTCTTTATCTTGCGGATATCGATGCCGTCGACTAGGATTTCTCCCTTCTGGAATTCATAATTGCGGGTCAGCAGCGAGAGGATCGTTGTCTTGCCGGAGCCGGTCGCGCCGACAAAGGCCGCCGTCTCCCCGGCGCGGATATGGAAGGAAACTCCCTT
>JAJQFO010000063.1 GCA_021201095.1 Lachnospiraceae bacterium | reverse complement strand
GGGGGTAGTATGCGCTTTTTTTGCTATCCGGTAGTTTATGTTTCACAGTAAATGTATCTTTTGTGCTGCGATTGACCATATGTAAGCTCCTTCCCTTTTCCTTGACCTGTGTAGGCGCACCGCCCTCCGTCAGAGAAACGCTTCGAGGGCGGCAGTGTGTCCGAAAGGATTATAACAGCTTTGGGCAGAAGGCGATTCAGGGGGGAGGCACGGTTCTGAACAGCCGCGAAATTTCAATTGACTATCCCCGGGCAATATGTAATAATAACGCAGGTTTATTATGACGCGCACGGCTGCGAAAGGAAATTAGTAGCTTTGCCGCTTGCGGCCGGCGGCCCTGTCTGATTTTTGGGAGGTTTACCAGTATGATTGTACCGCATTATTTTGAGGACCTGACGGTCCTCCATGAGAACACGCAGCCGGAGCGTGCCTATTATCTTCCGGCCGGGGAGCGGCTGGAGGATCCGGTAGAGCACCGGGAGGCCTCGGAGCGGTTTTTCCTGCTGAATGGCATGTGGAAATTCCGCTATTATGAGAGTATTTATGATCTGAAGGAAGAGTTTTACCGGGAGGACGCTCCAGATAAGGAATGGGATCGGATCCCGGTGCCTTCGGTATGGCAGATGCATGGTTATGACCGGCACCAGTATACGAATGTGAGATATCCGTTCCCGCTGGATCCCCCGCATGTGCCCTATGAAAACCCGTGCGGCACCTACCGGCGCAGCTTTCAGTGGGAGCCGGATCCGGCGGCTCCGCGCACGTTTTTGAATTTTGAAGGTGTGGACTCCTGCTTTTACGTGTGGCTGAACGGCAGCTACGTGGGTTACAGCCAGGTGTCGCATGCCATGACAGAGTTTGAAGTGACCCGCTTTCTTCGCCCTGGGGAAAATATCCTTGCGGTGCTGGTCCTGAAATGGTGCGACGGCAGTTATCTCGAGGATCAGGATAAATTCCGCATGAGCGGTATTTTCCGGGATGTCTATCTGCTCGCCCGCCCGGAAAGGCACATCCGGGATTACCGGATCCGGACGAAGCTGCTTCGTGAGGGGGCGCCAGGCGCTTCCGGGATGCGTTTGCAAGACCTCCCGGAAGGTGTTTCAGAAGGCATTGTGAAAGGGAGTGCGGACAGCGTTTCAGAAGGGGCATTGGCCAGTCCTTCGGAAGGTGCTTCCGAAAGTGCAGCCGACTGCGCGGAAGTGGAATTTACATTTACGTATGAAAACAAGGGGGAATCGCTTCCTGTTACTGTTTCGATTGAGGATGCCTCCGGACATGAAATCTGCGGCGGATTTTGCGATGACGCGGATGAAAATGAGTGCGCTGACGGTTCTGATCTGAGTGACGCAGAGGAAGCTGCATATGATGACGGTGGATTGGCTGAAGGAGCGGCTTCTTCAGAAACCAGCGTGACCCTGCGTCTGCTTATTCCATCCCCGAAGCTCTGGAGTGCGGAGACGCCGTATCTGTACACGGTGATCATTTCCACGCCGGATGAGGTGATTACGGAGCAGCTGGGCGTCCGCGAGGTCGCCGTCCGGGATGGGGTGCTTTTGTTTAACGGGCAGAACATTAAGCTGCACGGTGTGAACCGCCACGACAGCGATCCAAAGACGGGACCTGTGACTGGTCTGGAGTCCTGGCACAGGGATCTGCAGCTGATGAAGGCCCATAATGTCAACGCAATCCGCAGCAGCCATTATCCGAACGCACCGCAGTTTTACCAGCTCTGCGACCGCTATGGATTTTATGTGATTGACGAGGCAGACAACGAGAGCCACGGCACCTGCACGGCCTACGGCTGCAAATGGGGCGAGGAGAATGCCTGGATTGCGGACAATGAGCTTTTTATCGAGCCAACGCTGGACCGTGTGCGCAAGTGTGTTATCCGCGATAAAAACCGTCCCTGTGTGTTCTGCTGGTCGATGGGAAATGAGTGCTCCTACGGAATTACCTTTGAGAAGGCGCTGGCCTGGACGAAGGCCTATGATGATACCCGTGTCACCCACTATGAGGGCGGATGGCATATTCCGGAGGGATCGGTATACGATTATTCCTCGTTGGATCTGCACAGCCGGATGTACCCGGAGCTGCGCGAGATCGATGAATATTTTGAAAAAGAAGTAGCCGATCCGGATCACAATTTCTGGGCTCCCGGCGTGCGTCCTATGATTTTCTGCGAGTTCGCCCATGCCATGGGCAACGGCCCGGGAAATCTGGAAGAATATTTTGAAAAAATCCAGCACTACGACGGTGTGTGCGGCGGCATGGTCTGGGAGTGGTGCGACCACGCTGTGGACAAGGGAACGGTTGTCTGTGAGGACGGCCGGACGAGAACGAAATATTTTTACGGCGGAGACCATGGAGAATATCCGCATGACGGCAATTTCTGCATGGACGGGCTGGTTTACCCGGACCGCAGGCCGCATACCGGGCTGAAGGAATTCGCCAATGTTTTCCGCCCTGCACGTGTAGCGGCCTTTGACGAAAAGACAGGTATCCTGCGGATTCATAACTATCTGGATTTTTTGCCGCTCGGCGATTGCTGCTCGATGGAATGGGAAATTACGGACGATGGCGTGACCGTCGCGCAGGGGAACGTGGAAGGCAGCGCGCTGGCGATCCGGCCTCATGGAGAGGGCGAAGTGAGACTGGAAGGCGCGGTTTTGCCGGAAGGGACGCTGCGCGGACGCAGCTATCTGAAGGTGGTCTGGAAGGCCGCGCCGCAATTAGAGAATCGCTTCGCGATTGGCAGCGCTGGCGCTGGGACGGCGGTTTCCTCTGAGGAAAGTCTGGGAATGACCGGCGCTTCGGGACGAACGTTTGTAGGGACGGATGGCGTGCTGGGATTTGATGAGATCGCTCTGGCAGGCGGCGGAGCCAATTGCGTGCGTGCAAAGCAGCTGCTTGCGAAGGATGCTCTGATAACGAAGGCTGAAAAGCTGGAAACTCCTGGTGCTGACCAGAAAGCTATGGCTGACAGGTCAGATACATCGAAAGCGGATCATTCTGTTGATGAAGCATCAGCGGATGCGGCTGCTGCAGAATCTTTCCAGGTGACAGAGGATGATCATTATCTGACCATCAAGGGCGGACAGTTCCGTTACGTCTATGACAAGTTCCGGGGAGTGTTTGCGAAAATCACTTTACTGATGAACAGCAGCACTATGGCAACGCTCCAGAAGGAATATCACTTCGTGCCTGGCGGCGCTGATGGTGGAAATCGATCGGACCGGGAGCTCCTTCAGGCGCCGATGGAATACAACATCTGGCGCGCACCGACGGACAATGACCGGAATATCCGCCATACCTGGAGCGATGCGGGATACGAGCATCCGACTGTTCGCTGCGAGGACACCAGATGGACGATTGACGGGAACGGCAGTGTGGCGATCACCGGCCAGGTGTCCCTGTATCAGGCCTTCCGGCAGTGGATTGTGAAAATCGAGGTCTGCTACCGGATCGGAAAGGACGGGCAGATCGACGCCGAGCTTCACGTAAAGAAAAATCCGGACTATCCGGGACTTCCCCGGTTTGGCGTGCGGCTGTTTCTGCCGGAATCCATGGGGCGCGTATCTTACTATGGCCTCGGACCGTATGAAAACTATCAGGACAAGCGCCGGGCTTCTTATCACGGCTGGTTTGAGGAGACTGTAGACGGACTGCATGAGGATTATATTTTCCCGCAGGAAAACGGCAGCCGCGGGGATGTCAGCCTGCTCACGCTGCAAAGCGAGAGCTGCACACTGGCGGTAGCTTCGGAGCGTCCCTTCTCCTTTCATGCATCTCCTTATACACAGGAGGAGCTGACGGAAAAAGGCCACAATTTTGAGCTGAAGAAGAGCGGAATGACCGTACTTTGCCTGGATTACAGGCAGGAAGGCATCGGCTCCAACAGCTGCGGGCCGGGCGTGAGTGAGCAGTATCAGTTTACGGAGAAAGCGTTTACATTCGCTTTTGGAATGCGTTTTATGTAAAGGTCATCTACAAAAACCTTATGCGGCATCGCGTATGCAGAAATTGATTTCGGTCATTTCTCAGGGCGGTGCCGCTGCTTTTTGCAGTTATTTCTGACGGCGCCGCTGTTTTTCAGAGATGCTTCTGACAGTGTTGCTGCTTTTTACAGTTTTTTCGGATGATGCCTCTGCTTTTCAGAAATGCTTCTGACCGTGTTGCTGCTTTTTTTATAGTTTTTCCTTATGGTGTCGTTGATTTTGCCTCTTGCTAAGGGATATTTCCTGTGATATCTTAACGGCCGGCGTGCTGCAGGCGTTCAGTGCACTTATGACCCCGGCTGCCTGGTTCGCTGCTTCGTGGAAATAAATGGAAATGCTGCGTATATTCCCGCTTTCCTTTTTCCTGCTTTGTGTTATAATTCTTGTAGTTTTGCACTGTCTGCCCGCAGAATTGCGGCACATCCTGGGCGTCTTAGAAGAAACACTTCCTGTATCTGGGGCGGTGCAATGGAAACGCCTCCTCTTTTGTACAGGCGGCGCTATAGGAAAGGAGACAAGGCTGTATGGAGCTTCTGGAAGAGATGAAAACGCTGGGCGTGGATGTGGAAGAAGGCACGGATCGTCTGATGGGAAATACGGCGCTGTATGAGCGGATGCTGGTGAAATTTGCCGATATGCTTCAGGAGACACCGGTGAGTCCTGATTTTTCTGAGAAGGACTGCGGCGGGGCGCTTCAGAGCATCCACGCTCTCAAAGGCGCGGCGGGGAATCTTTCCATCCGTCCGCTGTATGAGGCTTATACAGAGATCGTAAATCTGCTGCGGGCGGGAGAAGTTTCCCGGGCAAGGGACGAGATCCGCAGGATTTTGCCCGTGCAGGAGGAAATTGCGGCGCGCATTCGTAAATATGGGCAGGAGCAAGGTTAAGCATTGTTTTGAATTTGAATGGCGCCAGATCGTTTGCCATCGTTGGCAGCATTATGGAGAGATGCTTTGTATGCGCCCGGCGGCATGTCCGGGATGTGTATGACCTGTGTCTGGAAAACTGGAATCATTAATAAAAACCTGTCTGGATATGCAGGGAAAATGTAGGGAGAATCTGTAGGAAGAATATGGAAAAGAAAACAATCTTGATTGTGGACGATGTGGAGATCAACCGGGCAGTCCTGGCGGAGATTTTCAAGGATGACTATGATATCCTCGAGGCGGGAGGCGGCGATGAGGCGCTTGCCATTATTAATAGCAGCGAGGAGATTTCGGCCGTGCTGCTGGACCTTCTGATGCCGGGGACGGACGGACTGGGCGTTTTAAAGGATATGAACGCGACCGGCAGAATCCGGAAAATACCGGTTTTTCTGATCACAGCGTCGGAGAACCGCGATCTGCTTCTGGAGGCCTACCATCTGGGGGCGGTTGATATTATCAGCAAGCCCTTTTACGGACATTTTATCCGGCACAGGATCAAGAACATCATCGATCTGTATAATTACCAGAATGAGCTGGAGAGTATCGTCTCAGAACAGGTGACGCGTCTGGAAAAGATCAACCGGTCGGTGATTGCGACTCTGGCTGCGCTGATTGAGTTCCGGGACTGTGAATCCGGCGGGCACGTCCGGCGGATGAGCACCCTGACCTGGATCCTGATGCAGGAGGTGAGCGGCAGGTATCCTGAATACCATATGTCGTCAGCTGAGATTGATAAGATCGGAATGTCCGCCGTACTTCATGATGTCGGGAAAATTTCCATACCGGACCAGATTCTGAACAAGCCGGGGCCGCTTACGGCGGAAGAGTTTGAGATTATGAAGGGGCATACGGTTAAGGGCTGTGAAATCCTCCGGAAAATACCGGATCTGGTGGATGAAGGTACCTATGTCTACAGCTATGATATCTGCCGGCATCATCATGAGCGCTGGGACGGGAAGGGCTATCCGGATCATCTGGTGGGCGATGAGACTTCTATCTGGGCGCAGGTGGCGGCTGTCGCGGATGTCTATGACGCGCTGACTTCCGATCGGGTCTACAAAAAAGCTTACAGTCATGAAGAAGCAGTGCGGATGATTTTCAACAAGGAATGCGGCGCGTTCAATCCGAAGGTGCTGGAGGCCTTTCTGCAGTCAGAGGATCGAATCCTGGAGCTTTATCGGGAAAAACGGAATGACTGACGATGAAATGTGAGCCTGGTCAGAAAGAACGTCTGCGGGTGCCGTGTCTGATCAGAAAAATGGGATGATTGCTTATGGAAAAAAGAACAAGACGGCTGCTGATATGGAGCTTTTGTGCGGTTCTTTTGATCTGCGTGGTGGTTTTTGCCGGACTGGCGACCTTTATGACAGGGGAGACGAGAGGAACCATTACAAGTATCCGGAAAATTTACGCGTCAGAGATCAATGAGCAGATCCAGCAGAAGTTTCAGACCATTGTGGGTCTGCGGCTGGATCAGGTGGACTCGATTATCCGCTCAGCACCGCGTGAGGAAGTGGAATACAGCGAGGAAGCGCTGAAGGAGCTCATCGAGATGGCGGAATCCAGGAGCTTCACCTGGCTGGGGCTGTACGGGGAAGACGGAGAGCTGGTGACAGTCTACGGTGAGAAGATGGTCTTTGAAGGCGAGGACGACGTGCAGGATCTTCTGGACGCCTATGACTGTGTGATCAAACGCGGGATCAACAGCAGCGGTGAAATGGTGTTCCTTTTTGGAAGAGCAGCCCGGTATGAGATGGGAGACGGAAAAAAGAGCGCAGCGCTGCTGGCGGGTGTGCCGATGGAGGATATCAATGAGGCTCTCTATCTCTATACCGAGGATGCCGATGCCTATTCGCACATCATTGATATGGACGGGGATTTTGTCATTCAGAACGCGGACGCTGTGGATGATGAAAATTATTTTATACGCATCGAGGAAGATTTTGAGACGCTCAATGGCAAGACCAGTGATATATACGAGGCAGAGCTGCGTGCTGCCATGGAGAATAAGGAAGAGTACGGCACGACCATCTCAGTCGGCGGAGAGGAACGCTATATTTATTGCACACCGATTTCGATAAAATCCACCTGGTATCTGGTGACGGTGATGCCGGAGGGGGTGATTAAACAGACCATTCTCGATCTGGATCAGCTGCGGATTCTGTCCATTCTGGGTGCCCTTGCGATTATCCTCGCAAGCATGATTTTTGTATTTTTACGGTATTACAGACTGACGCAGCACTACGTGCGGGAGATGGAGGATGCGCGGAAGGAGGCCATACATGCGAACAAGGCAAAAAGTGACTTCCTCTCGAGCATGAGCCATGATATCCGAACCCCGATGAACGCGATTATGGGCATGACGGAAATTGCCCTGAAAAATCAGCAGGATCCTCTGAAGGTAGAGGATTGCCTGCAAAAGATCAAGATCTCCGGCCGGCATCTGCTGGGACTGATCAATGATGTGCTGGATATGTCAAAAATCGAGAGCGGCAAGATGGCGATGCGCATGGCTCATGTTTCCCTGCGCGAACTGATGGACGATATCGTAAATATTGTGCAGCCGCAGATCCGTGCGAAAAATCAGGAATTTGACATTATCCTCCGCAACATCATTTCGGAGGATCTGATCTGTGATGGGACGCGCCTGAGCCAGGTGCTGCTGAATCTGCTCTCCAACGCGATGAAGTTCACGCCGGAAGGCGGCAGAATTGATGTGTATGTCTTCCAGGAGAGCTGTCCTTTGCGGAGGGAATCTCAAATGGCGGCGCAGTCTGGCTCCGCAGGGAAGTCTTCCCATCCTGCGGACGGGGAAGCTGCTGCCCGGCAGGAGGAAACTGCTCCGGATGAGAAGAATTTCGTGCGGACGCATTTTATTGTGGAAGACAACGGCATCGGGATGTCTGCGGAATTCCAGAAAACCATCTATGATATGTTTGCCCGGGAAAATTCGGATCGTGCCGGAAAGGTAGAGGGCACCGGCCTCGGCATGGCGATTACCAAAGCAATTGTGGACCAGTTTGGCGGTACAATTGATCTGCAAAGTGAGCCGGGCCGCGGCAGCCGTTTCCATGTCGCACTGGACTTTGAGATGGCTCCCCAGACGGCTCAGATGAAGCTGCCGCCGTGGAAAATTTTGCTGGTGGATGACAGCGAGGAGCTTTGCACCAGTGCTTCAGAGAGTCTGGCCGAGCTTGGTGCGGATGCAGAATGGACGGTGGACGGCCAGGAGGCAGTCCGTATGATTGAGGCGCGGCATGGGAAAAAGGAGGATTATCAGTTTGCCCTGATTGACTGGAGAATGCCGGGGATGGACGGGATCCAGACCATCCGCGAGATCCGCACACGGATCGGGAGCAAAATTCCGATTTTCCTGATTTCTGCGTACGACTGGAGCGATATTGAGGAGGAGGTCCACTCTGCTCAGATCGAAGGATTTATTTCAAAACCGTTGTTTAAATCGACGTTGTACGAGACACTCTCGCGGTACACGGACGAAATCGAGGCAGAAACGGTGAAAAAAGAGGAGAGCCAGACGGAGCTCGCGGGGAAACGGATCCTGGTGGCGGAAGACATTGATATCAACTGGGAGATAGCGGAGGAAATCCTGAAATCATTCGGCATTGAGACCTGCCGCGCTGTAAACGGACGGGACTGCGTGGACCTGTTCGCGCAGTCAGCAGTCGGATATTATGACGCCATCCTGATGGATATTCAGATGCCGATTCTGAATGGATATGAAGCTACAAAGCAGATCCGCGCCCTTGACCGTGCGGACTGTACCCTGCCGATTCTGGCGATGACGGCTAATGCATTTTCGAGTGATGTGCAGGAAAGTCTGGACTGCGGCATGAATGCTCACATCGCAAAGCCGCTGGATGTAAAAGAGATGATCACTGTGCTCAGGAAGTATTTATAGCCGCCCAAAAGCGAAGCATTTTTCAAATAGGGCGCGGCTTGCCGCTGAGCTTTAGCGAGGCACGTTTCCTTAGCTCTCGCCGGGAGGTGCCCTGGTTTTCGATTGTGGGATGCCGGCATTCCATGTCTTGCGCGGGAGGCAGGAGGAATCAGAGGAAAGGAAGCAAATGGATGAATTACACAGAAGCAGTAGCCTATATTGAAAGTACGCCGAAGTTTACGAAGAAAAACGGCCCGGAGAATACGCGCGAGCTGCTGCGCCGGCTGGGACGGCCGGAGCGGAAGATGAAGGTGATCCACGTGGCCGGGACGAATGGAAAAGGGAGCGTGTGTGCGTTTTTGTCTGCAATCCTGACAGATGCCGGAAGGCATACCGGTCTGTTTACTTCGCCGCATCTGGTGGAAATTACGGAGCGGTTTGTGATCGATGGAAAACAGGTATCGCATGAGATATTCGCGCGCGCGTTTACCCGTGTGATGTCTGTGATCGAAGAGATGATGGCGGACGGGTACGCGCATCCGGCATATTTTGAGACGCTTTTCGCGGTCGGACTGCTGATCTTTGAGGAAGCGCAGGTGGAATATCTGGTGATGGAGACCGGTCTGGGAGGCCGTCTGGATGCGACCAACCTTGTGGAACATCCCATCGCCTGCGTGATCACCAGCATCAGTCTGGATCATATGGAATATCTGGGCGATACCGTGGCGAAAATTGCTTCTGAAAAGGCCGGGATTATAAAGGAAGGTGTGCCGGTGATTTACGACGGGCGCAATCCGGAATCGGCGGCTGTCATTGAGGAAACCGCGGCAAGAATGCACGCGAAAACGTACCGCTATGAGGCTTCGATGAGCCAAATATTGGGAAAAACAGATAAAAGCATTGATTTTCTGCTGGATTCCGGGTATGATGAGCGGGTGAGGGTCACAGTGCCGTATCCGGCACTCTACCAGGTGGTCAACAGTTCCATAGCGCTGATCGCGCTGCGAGTGATAGAGATGGAGCGCCGCCCATCGCGCAGCGATCTGCCAATGGATGTGCGGCACGAATCCGGGATCTCTGCAGCACAGGCGGCCGCAAGCATTGCCGCCGCGCGCTGGCCGGGACGGATGGAGACAGTGATGCCGGGTGTGATTCTGGACGGGGCACATAATGCCGACGGAGTCCAGGAGTTGATCCGCACGATGCAGAGTATGCAGGATGCTTCAGCATCGTATATTTCCGGCGAACATTTTGATGAAGCTTCCGATGAAGCCTCCCGGACGGGGGCAAGGAGGGTTACCCTTCTTTTCTCAGCAGTCTCGGATAAGGAATACGAAAAGATGATTCAGGAGATCTGCGAGGGTGTACAGCTTTCCGATGTCGTTGTGACGCAGGTCGGCGGTGCGCGGGCGCTTTCACCGGATACCATTGCGGACGCATTCCGCAGGTATACGGACGCTCCGGTGACTGCGTGTGCGGACGTGCGGGAAGCATTTGAGATGGCGCTTTCCAGACGAGGAGACGGGATACTTTTTTGTGCCGGCTCGCTTTATCTGGTCGGAGAGCTTAAGGCGATCCTGGCGGAGTGAAATGCGAATATTCTGCAATTTTTGATTGAGATGATGTATGTCTCTGATTTCAGACTGGGGATACGTATGCTCCCGATCTCTGCCAGGGTATGCAGACATTCTCGGCCTGCGGACGGCAGTTTTGCCCTGGGACGGGGACTGCTGGATGACAGGAAGGCGGGCAGATACACATGCCGTATACAATTTGTGTGCGGCAGCAGGACAGCAATATAAATGGGTGAGTACATATGATTAATTATGAAGAGGAGCTGAAAAAATTCCACACCAGCATGGATGTCAATGAGGCGGAGGACGCGATTTACAGCCGCGACCTGACCGACATGAGCGACATTTTGAAGGAGATGCTCAGGGAGGAGAAGAAGAACAGAAAGCAGGGGAACCGATGAGATGCATGTACTGTAACACCCCTCTTGGCGAGTCGGATTACTGTACGGGCTGCGGAGCCGATATTTCGATTCAGAAGCGAATTGGCCGTATTTCGAATCTTCTGTACAATGAGGGGCTGGAGAAGGCGCGCATCAGAGATATGGAGGGAGCAATCACCTGTTTGAAGCGCAGCCTGAAATTCAATAAAGAAAATACGGACGCGCGCAATCTGCTGGGCCTGTGCTATTATGAGACGGGCGAGGCGGTTTCCGCGCTCTGCGAGTGGGTCATCAGCAAGAATCTCCAGGGAGAGGACAATCTTGCCGATTATTATCTGGATCAGATTCAGAGCAACAAAAATAAACTGGATCAGATCAATCAGTCGATCCGAAAATACAATCAGTCTGTCCTTTACTGCCGGGAAGATAATGAGGACATGGCCATTATTCAGCTGAAAAAGGTCATCAACCACAATCCGAAGCTGGTCAAGGCTTATCAGCTGCTGGCACTTTTGTACATGAAACGGCAGGAATATGACCGTTCGAGACGGCTTTTGCGAAAAGCACTCCAGATCGACGCGACCAATACGACGACTCTGCGCTATCTGCAGGAGATCGAAAACGCGACCGGCAAGGGCGCGGGACGCGCCAGGCTGCGAAAAAAGAGTGAGAAGGACGCAGAGGAATCTGAAGTGTCCGGTACGCTGCGGTATTTGAGCGGGAATGAGATGATCATCCAGCCCACGACCTTCCGCGACAGCTCTACCATCGCTACTTTTATCAACATCATCCTCGGCATTCTGCTTGGCGGAGCGATCGTGTGGTTTCTGATCGTTCCGGCGAATAAGCAGGCGGTCAATGACGAAGCAAATCGCCAGGTGACAGAGGCTAATGCAAAGCTTGCTACGGTTCAGGTGGAGGCGGAGGAGCTGCAGGAGGAGATCGACGGATACCTGGAGCAGGTCGCCGAGGCGGAGGAAGACCGTGACGCTGCGCTTGCAAAGGTGGAGAGCTATGACGAGCTGCTCGCGATCGCAGAGCAATATGTCGGCGGCGATGAGTCGGGCGCCGCAGAAGCGCTCCTGAATCTCAGCTCTGACGCTTACGAAGACAATGCGCTGGCGCTCTATGAGTCTTTGAGCAGTGCAGTGTCATCGAGTCTGTTTACGCAGTATTATAATTCCGGCACTACCGCGTATGTGCAGAAGGACTACCAGAGTGCCGCGGAGGATCTGGAGAAAGCCGTGGAGGCGGATCCGGACCGTGAGCAGTCTAACCACTACAATGCGCTGCTTTATCTTGGCATGGCGTACTATTACCTGGGAGACCGGGACAGCGCGGACGAGGTATTTTATGAGATTATCGAATATTACCCGTCCAATGCGTCCGTGATAGAGGGGTATATTTCCTCCTCTTCATCCGGGGATATTACGGCGGATACGCTTGATTTAAGCGGCCTCGGGGACGCGGCCACAGATGTTACGGCCGAGACGGACGCTGTGACTGATACGGGCACAGACACATCTGCCGCCAGTACAGATACCGGACAGTCTGCGGAGGATACTTCTTCGGAGGATGTGATTACAATTTACGATGACGATTCCGCATCGTCCGACACATCAGCCGATGCCGTCTGGACGGATCCGACGACGGGGCTCCAGTACGATGCCAACGGAAACGTAATAGGTTAAAAGACAAAAGAGAAACCCAAAAGTATGGGAGAGTGCGTGTGCACTCTCCTTTTTGCTTTTTATGCACACGGCCGCGAGAGGAGTTTTATGGCTTACGCCAGCCGCGGCCGGCGCGGGCGAGCAGGAGCCGACGAGCCGTCTCCTGCTCGATTGACAAAATGATCAGGGAGGTGTTTCTATTTTGAATTCTTTGTTTACTGTCAGTGGTACCGTGCTTTGCATTCATTTGCCAGCGGAGATTGATCATCATACGGCAAACTCTCTTTGTGCGGAAGCAGACCGCCTGATACAGAAAAAGTATATTCGCAGTGTGTTGTTTGACTTTTCGGAGACTACGTTTATGGACAGCTCCGGGATCGGGATGCTGATCGGCCGTTACAAGCTGATGCGTTTTATGGGCGGGGTGGTAATGGCGGTCCATGTCGGGCCGCGCATGAATCGGATTCTTGAGATGGCCGGAATCAATAAAATCATGGATATTTTTGAAGAAATGCCGGCTTCTGGCTGATTTCAGGAGCTTTTAGAAAAATAACACAGGCATATGTTTTGCAGCGGATCCTTAGATAAGGGGGAAAAGATTGTGTATCAAATGGCATCAGGGAAAAGATCAGAAGGAATATCCAATGGAATGCCGGATGAAATGTCGAACAGAATGGCAGATGGAGCATGGGGGGAAATATCGAAAAAAGTGTCGAATGAAATGCGCCTGGAGTTTGACAGCCGTTCGTGTAATGAAAGCTTTGCGCGGGTGGCGGTCGCAGCCTTTCTGACGCAGCTGAATCCGACGCTGGAGGAAGTGGAGGATGTAAAAACAGCCGTCTCCGAGGCCGTGACAAATGTGATCATTCATGCTTATCCGGAGGGAGGCGGCAAGGTATGGATTACCTGTCAGCTCAGAGAGGATGTCCTGTGTGTGGAAGTGCGGGACACCGGCTGCGGGATTCCGGATGTAAAGCGGGCGATGGAGCCGCTGTTTACGACAAGGACGGAATGCGACCGCGCCGGAATGGGCTTTGCGTTTATGGAAGCGTTTATGGATACGCTGGAGGTGGCCTCGGAGAGGGGCCGCGGCACTCTGGTGCGCATGAGCAGGCGGATTATGAAGAAGACAGAACGGCGAATATCCCGCCCGAAGGGCGAGGATGCCTCCCGGCGAGGGATATCCTGCCCTTCTCAGACAGAGGACGGAAAGTGTACACAGACAGCCCTGCCCCTGGAGACCAGTCTTGTCAAGAAAGGGAAGGACTGACGGATGGAGGAGCTGACCCTTGCATTGATTGCAAATGCGCACGAGGGGGATGAAGAAGCCAGAAAACAGCTGGCTCAGAAGAATATGGGACTCGTATTTACCGCCGCGCGGCGATTCCTGGGGCGCGGGTGTGATTATGAGGATCTGGTGCAGATCGGGAGCATCGGTCTGCTGAAAGCGATCGATCATTTTGACAGCACATTCGAGGTGTGCTTTTCCACTTATGCGGTTCCGGTGATTGTCGGAGAGATTCGCCGCTTTCTGCGCGACGACGGCATGATACGGGTGAGCCGGGCGCTGAAGGAAACGGCCGCGAAGGCGTCCTGCGCCAGAGAGCTTCTGGAAAACACGACCGGGGCGGAGCCGACGCTGGATGAAATTTCCCGGGAGACGGGGATGGCGCCGGAGGAGCTGGTGCTGGCAATGGAGGCTGCCAGGGACATTGAATCCTTGAACCAGACCGTGTACCAGAGTGACGGTACGCCGGTTCTGCTGGAGGACCGTCTGCCGGATGGGCGGGATCACAACGAGGAAGCGTTAAATAAAATTCTGCTCGCGCAGCTGCTGGAGCAGCTGGAACCGGATGAGCAGAACCTTATCCGGATGCGCTATTTTGATGACATGACGCAGGTGCAGGTCGCATCGAGGCTTGGCATGACGCAGGTGCAGGTATCCCGCGCGGAAAAAAGGATCCTGCGGCGGATGCGCGAGGCGGCAGGGTGATGCAAGAATGCGTATTTTCTGCGCAGGGCGGCAAGCTGATAGCTGGAAACGCCTTTTTATGCGCGAGGCGGCAGGGCGATGAAACAATGTGCTTTTTCCTGCACGGGGCGGCAAAATGATAGAAAGACATGCCCTTTCATATTTTTCCATCCATCTTCATAAGATAGCTTATCGCAGCGACTGGTAAAAGGCATGATGGGGGGAGGGCGCAGTAT
The DNA here is from genome assembly GCA_021201095.1 of Lachnospiraceae bacterium. GTDB lineage: Bacteria > Bacillota > Clostridia > Lachnospirales > Lachnospiraceae > Choladousia. The sequence continues at coordinate 13,336 of JAJQFO010000063.1, read as the reverse complement.
GAATGACAGGGCATTGAAGATATTGGAGCAATATGAGCTGGAGGTGGCCGGCACGAGGCGCGGACGGGGGTCCTGGTACCTGGATACGCCTGGAGGATTCCGGATTTTAAGCGATTATTCCGGCTCAGAAAACAGGGCAGGATTTCAGAACTGTGTGATGGAAAAGCTTCGCTGCAGTGGATATGAAAATGTGGATCTGATTTTGCCGAATAAAGAAGGGCATCTGGTTTCCAGAGACTGGGAGGGAAAGGGCTATGTTGTGAAGGAATGGTATGCGGGACGCGAGTGTGACACTTCGAATGAAGGGGAGATCCTGTGCGCGGTCCGGAATCTGGCAAATCTGCACAGACGGATGCGTCTGGATGAAGGTTCGCTGAGAACTATCGGCGGACAATTACAAGACTGGAACAGAGAACCCTCATGTGATTCGCCTGTCACTGACTTGCCGGATAAGAGTACGCAGGCGCCCTTATCTTATGACAGGACACATTTCACCGCGCGCAGGCCGGCGGAGGATCTTGCATCCCAGAACGCGCAGCTGCGGAAAATCCGTTCCTTTGTCCGCAGCAGACCGCGCCGGAGCGTGTTTGAGCAGAGCTTTCTGGATTCCTATGAGAAATATTATGCCCAGGCGCTGAAAGCAGAGGAGGAGCTTCTGGCGATCACGGACGGTCTTGCGGTACTGGAAAAGGAAAGTGCGAATGCCGTCTGCCACGGCGATTACAGCCATCACCACGTCCTTATCTGCGGCCGCGAGGTTGCTACGACAAATTTTGACAGCTGCCGGTTTGATTTTCAGGTAAACGACCTTTATTACTTTATGCGCAAAATTCTGGAAAAGCAGGAATGGAATGCGCGCCTCGGGCAGCGGATGCTGGAAGCCTACACGCAGATACGGGCACTCTCAGGCACTGAGCGGCGGCTGCTGCGGGTGAAAATGCTCTATCCGGAAAAGTTCCGCAAGCTGGCCGGCAGCTATTATGTCGGCAGCAAGGCCTGGATTTCGCGCCAGTACATGGAAAAGCTGGAGAAAACGAACCGCCAGGAGCGCGCGCGGCAGGAATTTATAAAAACACTGTGAATGGCTGTGGCTTTATGAAAATGCTGTGAATTGTGGCGAATTTATAAAAATGCTGTGAAAAGCGGTTTTCAATTCTGGAAAATCCTGTTATAATCACAGTAAACGGCGTAAGTCGTTTTACTTTGTGCCAGACGCAGGCTGCGAAGCAGCCATTCCATGCGCGTCTGTGTGCACCATTTATAGTGAATGACAGAAAAATTTTGTCACTCATTATAAAATGGTCCTGAGTAATTGGGTGGTACCGCGGAGAGAACATGAGAGGTTATAAGTCACACCTTGTTCAGATTTACGGTATTTCCCAATCTGCAGATGTGCCTTGCGGCCATAAGAGTTCAGAAAGAGAAAAATACATGAGGAGGTATTGTATTCCATGGAAGCGTACAGACAGGCTTATGAAGAATGGCTTTCCAATCCGTACTTTGACGAGGCGACAAAGGCGGAGCTGAAAGCGATTGAAAATGATGAAAACGAAATTAAGGAGAGGTTTTACACGGAGCTGGCATTCGGCACAGCAGGACTGCGCGGCATTATCGGAGCGGGCACGAACCGTATGAATCAGTATGTCGTACAGAAGGCCACACAGGGCCTTGCAAATTATATTCTCAAAGCGGGCGGAAAAGAAAAAGGTGTGGCGATCGCATTTGATTCCCGCCACATGTCTCCGGAATTCGCGGATTTTGCGGCGCTGACCCTGGCGGCAAACGGTATCAAGGCGTATGTATTTGAGTCTCTGCGCCCGACGCCGGAGCTTTCCTTCGCAGTGCGGACACTGGGCTGCATCGCGGGTATCAACATCACCGCGAGCCATAACCCGCCTGAGTATAATGGCTATAAAGTATACTGGGAGGACGGCGCGCAGATCACGCCTCCGCATGACACCGGCATCATGGCCGAGGTAAAGGCGATTACGGACTATACTGCGGCGAAAACGATGGACAAGGAAGCAGCGGTTGCAGCGGGACTTTATGAGGTGATAGGCGGGAAGATTGACGATGCGTTTATCGGATGCCTCAAAAAGCTTGTGCTTCATCCAGAGGCCATCGCCCAGGAAAGCAAAAATCTGAAGATCGTCTATACGCCGCTGCACGGCACAGGCAATCTCCCGGCGCGCCGCGTATTAAAGGAGCTTGGCTTTGAAAACGTTTATGTAGTACCCCAGCAGGAGCTGCCGGACGGCGACTTCCCGACCGTGAGCTACCCGAACCCGGAGGCGGACGAGGCCTTTGAGCTGGGGCTGAAGCTTGCAAAGGAAATCGACGCGGATCTGGTGCTGGCGACCGACCCGGACGCCGACCGCCTTGGTGTGCGCGTAAAGGACGCAAAGACAGGCGAATACCATACCCTGACCGGCAATATGTCCGGCTGCCTGCTGGCAGATTATGAGATCGGGCAGAAAAAGGCGCTGCAGGGACTTCCGGATGACGGAGTGCTGATCAAGACGATCGTGACGACAAATATGGCGGACGCGATCGCGAAATATTATGGATGCGGTCTCACAGAGGTGCTGACCGGATTTAAGTACATCGGACAGCAGATCCTTGGCTTTGAGCAGAGCGGCAAGGGTACGTATTTATTCGGATTTGAGGAGAGCTATGGCTGCCTGATTGGCACACATGCGCGCGACAAGGATGCGATCGTGGCTGTTATGGCACTTGCCGAGGCGGCCGCGTTCTACAAGGCACAGGGCAAGACCCTCTGGGATGCGATGATCGACATGTATGAGCGCTACGGCTATTACAAGGATGACATTCAGTCCATCACCCTCAAGGGCATCGATGGTCTGCAGAAGATCCAGGAGATCCTTGATACGCTGCGGAAAAACCCGCCTGCCGAGATCGGCGGCTACAAGGTGCTTTCCGTGCGCGATTACAAGGCCGACACAATCCAGGATACCGCGACCGGCGAAGTAAAGCCGACCGGGCTGCCCAATTCCAACGTGCTTTATTATGACCTGTCGGATGACGCATGGCTTTGCGTACGCCCGTCCGGCACGGAGCCGAAGGTGAAGTTTTACTACGGCATCAAGGGTACCTCCCTTGCAGACGCGGATGAGAAATCTGCAGCGCTCGGTGAGCAGGTGCTCTCGATGATTCATCAGATGCTGTAAAAAGTCCATACGATGATTTGCGTGATTCACGAAAGGTTATCATGCACAGGGTGCGTGAGCGGTCAGACACTGCAAACATCGGATAAATGATTCCTATCAGCCAGGGAATGCAAAATAGCCTTGACAAAAGATTTACGGCATTATATAAATAGTAGGAAACGGCTGAGGGCTGTTTATATCATGTATAATCCATACAAGAGGATGACAGGCATCCGGTCTGAAAATACTTCCTTTCGCTGCCCGGCTTTCGCCGCCGGTGATGGGAGAAGACCCGGATGGTGTTATCCCAAAAGAGAACATTTACAGGAGGATATTTGAAATGAATAAGACAGAACTGATCGCGGCGATCGCGGAGAAAACAGAGTTGTCAAAGAAGGACGCAGAGAAGGCTGTGAAGGCTTTCACCGAGGTAGTGGAAGAGCAGCTTAAGAGCGGCGAGAAGGTACAGATGGTCGGCTTTGGCACGTTTGAGGTTTCTACCCGCCCGGAGAGAGAAGGAAGAAATCCGCAGACCGGCGAGACCATGACGATCGCAGCGTCCAAGACACCGAAGTTCAAAGCAGGAAAAGCTCTGAAGGACGCGGTAAATGAGTGAGCCGATGCGTCTGGACAAGTTCCTGAAGGTATCGCGTCTGATTAAGCGCCGCACCGTGGCGAACGAAGCCTGCGATGCAGGCCGCGTGCTTGTCAACGGCAAGACGGCCAAGGCTTCCCTGGCGGTAAAGCCCGGCGACGTGATCGAGATTGCGTTTGGAGGCCGCACGGTGAAGGCTGAGGTGTTATCCGTTCAGGAGACTGTGAAAAAAGAGGCGGCAGCCGAGATGTACCGGCTTCTGTAGGAATACAGGGGATCTGGCAATACGGGGCCGCGGGCATTGTCGTAAAGATGCTGTGTGCATAAAACGAAAAACCGGAGGACATCATGGTTCTCCGGCTTTTTTTGGTTTACTCAATTGTTCTTAAAGAGGCTCTGGGGGCATATAATTTTAGCAAAGCGATTGCATCCGGAGTATGGGATGGAAGAGAAAAAGAATGGAAAGCCGCACAGCATTTCGTGGAGCGAGCGCTCGGAAGGCTGCGTGACGGGAGTGACCGATGTCATTTCCTTTGATGACAACACCGTGATACTCCAGACGGAGCAGGGGATTCTGACCGTGAAAGGAAAGGGCCTGCGCATCGGGCGTCTGGAGCTTTCTACAGGGGAAGTCAAAATGCGCGGCAGTGTGGATGGCATTATTTACTCCGGCGGCAATCCTGCGAAAAAAGGAAATCTGATCAAAAGGATGTTCCAATGAGCAGTGTGATACGGCAGGAGACTGCCGTTTTTTTTATCTTTATTTTTCATGGCGCCCTGCTGACCCTGCTCTATGATGTATTGCGTGCCCTGCGCAGAAGCTTCCGGCATCATCTGCTCGTACTTTCCGCGGAAGATTTTCTGTATTGGCTGCTGGCCGGATTCCTGACATTCTGGCTGTCCTTCCGGGAAACGAGCGGCGCCCTGCGCGGCTACGCCGCTGTGGGGATTTTTCTGGGTTTTTTGCTGTATCATCTGACTGTCAGCCGACTGGTAGTAGGGCTTTTGTCAGCGGTATTTCGGCTGCCTGTCACGGCGGCTGCCTTTCTGAGGCGGATCTTGTCGATTCCTGTTAAAAAAATTTGTAAAAATTGCAAGAAAAGAATTGAATTTACTCAAAAAAGAGGGTACAATAAACGATACACGTGCGCAAATGCAGAAAAGCGGAATAGCGGCCGAAATAGCTGCTCCCGACGAGGGCAGGCTGCATCGTCAGAGGAAGAGCGATCTATTCTCGATGGGCGGGCTGCATCGTCAGGAAAGGAGCGCTCCATCCTCGATGGGCGGCGCTGGAAAGCGAAAATGCAAGGAGAGACGCGCAAAAGAACGAACGGAAGCAAAAAGACAGGGAAGTAAAGACAAAATAACGAAGGGGTCTTTGGGATGGCAGCAAAAAAAAGAAAGCAGCTGAGTATGGGAAACCGTCTCGGCATGTATTTGATTTCTGTGATTGTGCTGATTTTACTCGTGAGCCTGCTGGTTCAGAGCCAGTCTCTGAGAGCGCAGAATGCGGAGTACGAAGCGCAGAAGACGGAGCTGGAGCAGGAGATTCAGGACGAGGAGGTTCGCGCGCAGGAGATTGAGGATCTGAGCGGATATCTGAATTCGGATGAATACATTGAAAAGCTGGCCCGGGAGAAGTTGGGACTGGTCTATGAGGACGATGTGATCTACCGCGCGGTTGAATGATGCCTGAATATTCTGTGTGCTTATTCCGGAAATGCCAGGTGTTGCTTACAGAAGAGCAGCTTTGTGATGAATGGTGCTGCAGGAGAAACAGTTTTGCGTTGAACAGTGCCGCAGAAGAAACAGTTCTGCGCTGAACGGTGCTGCGGACGTGGAAAAAGTGAATTTGTCTGATTGTGGTTTCTGATATGATAGTTCTGATTTGAGGTGTGAGAGGATATTGCAAAACGCGGTATCCTCCTCATTTTTTAATCCTTCCTTCTTTCGACAAAGCTCGCGCCCGGCGTGTGCTATGATGGATGGACGCCAGATACGGCAAGAGGGAGGATGGGACATATGAGCGGATGGATGCAGCCAGAACAGGAGCAAATCATGCGGTATGCGGAGGCCTACTATTCCCTGGCAGAGCTTTTCGGGAGGCTTCCCTGCCAGAGAGAGCGGCTGGGTAACGAGGATCTGCAGTCTTTGTTTGGAGAGATCAAAGACCGTGTCTGTACGGGCTGCGGGCAGATGAATCGCTGCTGGATGGATATGCATGCAAAAAATGGCCGCCTGTGGTATGCGTTTTTGCAGGATGTGGAGAGCGGCGGCGGTTCTTCACCGGAGCAAAAGGAGCTGCTCCGGGAAACTTGTGAGCGCTCCGAGAAGCTTTCTCTGGCTTTGCGGGCGGGCTATGAAGAAGCCCGGCTGAATCTGCTCTGGAGCAACCGTATGCTGGAACAGCGCCAGGCAGCAGGAGAGCAGATTTTGCAAACGGCAGAGCTTCTAAAGCGGACGTCGGAGGGGCTTGCCGGGCAGCAGGAACAGGAATGGCAGATCCGGCGGCGGCTTGGCAGGGAATTACGTTATTTGCATGTGGAGATCGATGATGTCCGTGTTTTTGCGCGTGAAAGACGGGAGATGGAGATCTATCTGACCCTGCATATGCATACCGGGCATCGCCGGACCCTGTATTACGGAGAGAGCACAAAACCTCTGACAAAGTCAGGGGCGCAGCCGCGGGGAGGACCCTTTTCTTCCCTGCTGCCAGGACGCCCACTTTTGCCCCTCGGACGTCCGTCTGTGGTGTCTGCGAAGACGATTGCAGAGGCTCTCTCTGAGTGCTGCGGAGAGCGGATGAGTCCGGCGCCGGACTGCCGTGCTTCAGTCTGGGATGAGCCCGCGCTTTTTCATTTTGTGTCGGACGCCAATTATCAGCTTTTCTGCGGGGTTGCGCGGATCACAAAGGATGGAGAGCTGGTGTCAGGGGATAATTATTCTCTGGTTTTGCAGGACAATGGCCGGGTGGCGATGAGTCTGGCGGATGGAATGGGCTCTGGTATAGAGGCCAACCGGGAAAGTGAGAAGGTAATCGAGCTGCTGGAGCAGTTTCTTGCCGCAGGATTTCCGCAGGAGACGGCAGTTCGGATGATCAACTCGGGCATGCTTTTACAAAATAACAGTCCCTGCTTTTCCACCATTGATTTATGCATGGTTGACCTTTATCATGCGACCTGTGATCTGATCAAGGCAGGGGCGGCGCCTTCCTTTATCCGGAAAAATCAGGAGATCGAGGTGATTCGCACGGGCTCCTTTCCGACCGGAGTACTTCAGCATTCGGACTATGAGAGTATGCACAGGAGCCTGGAGCCGGGCGCGAATATTGTGATGATGACGGATGGGGTACTGGATGCGATTCCTGGAGAAAACCGTGAGCAGACCATGGCGGAGCTGATCATCCGGACCATGACGCGCAATGCGCAGGAGCACGCCAGAAGACTGATGGAGCGTGTGTATCTGATGCAGCAGCGCCAGGCGCGGGACGATATGACGCTGCTGGTCGGGACGATCTGGGAGAAATCAGGCTGAATGGAAGAAAATAGTGCCGGATGGCCGGGTGCGTCAGGCAGCGGGCGGGATCAAGAGGAACAGAGGAAGATGAAGGAGCGTTTTTTTCATGTAATAGAAGAATATCGCATGATTGAGCCTGGAGAGAGCGTGATTGCCGGTGTGTCAGGAGGAGCAGATTCGGTCTGTCTGCTGCACCTGCTTTGCCGGCTGCGTGAGGAAATTCCTTTTTCTCTGATGGTGGTGCATGTGGAGCATGGGCTGCGGGGGCAGGAAAGTCTGGATGATGCTGCTTTTGTTGAAGCCTTATGTGAATCATGGCAGGTGCCGCGGCGGGTGGTGCACGTGGATGTGCCTGCCCTTTCTCTTGCGGAGGGGATGTCCCATGAGGAAGCGGGGCGCGCGGCGCGGTATCGGATATTTGAAGAAACCGCAGCGGAATGCCAGGCGCAGCGGATTGCTGTGGCGCATAACCAGAATGACCAGGCAGAGACTGTCCTCTGGAATCTGGCACGCGGCAGCGGCCTGAAGGGGTTAGGCGGAATACGGCCTGTACAGGGAAAGCTGATCCGGCCTCTTTTGTTTTTCTCCCGGGATGAGATAGAGGAATATCTGCGTGCCGAAGGACTTTCCTGGCGAACCGACCGCACAAATCTGGAAACAGAGTTTACCAGGAATCGCATCCGGCTCTCTTTGCTGCCGCAGATGGAGCGGGAGCTGAACCGACAGTCCGCACGGCATATTGCCGAGGCGGCCGGACGTCTGCAAAAGGTGCAGGAGTACCTGGATCAGAGGACGGAAGCAGCTGCGGCAAGATGTATTCTGACTGATGAGGCGATGGGCAGTGCTGTTCATATTTTGCTGGAGCCGTTTGGAAAAGAGGAGCCGCTGATCCGGGAGGAACTCCTGAAGCGGGCAATTCAGATGTGCGCGCCCGGAATGAAGGATATCGGAGCTGTGCATCTGGATATGCTGACGCGCCTTGCGGAGATGGACTGCGGGAAAAGGATGGATCTGCCCGGCGGGATCCGCGCAGAGCGGGAAGGCCAGATTATACGAATCTTCAGGCGAGGGATATCCCACTTGCAGAGCGAGGATGCCAAGGACGCATCGCCAATTGAAAATCGCTTCGCGATGGGCGATGCTGTGAAAACAGAGGCGGATGGAATTGCTTTGCCAGTGCCGGGAACTCTCCGGCTTGGCGATTTTTCATTGACGACAGAGCTGGTGGAGAACACGCCGGACCTGAAAAAGGAAATTTTGAAAGAAAATCAGTGTACGAAATGGCTTTCATGTGATACAATGAAAGCCACGCATGAAAGTTGCGGCAGCGTTCTCGATTTGCTGCGCAAATCGGAACATTCTTCGCGCAAGGCGCGGCTTTCGTCCATACTTGCTGAGCAAGTACGGACATATGATACAATAAAAAATAGTTTGCGCATAAGGACCAGGAAACCGGGAGATTATCTGGTCGTGAATGCGCAGGGCGGTACGAAAAAGCTGAACGATTATTTTACAGATCAGAAGATTCCCACCCGGGTGCGGGACGAGATTTTGCTGCTGGCGGACGGATCCCATATCCTCTGGGTGATCGGCTATCGGATCAGCGAAACAGCGAAAGTCCGGGAGGATACGCGGCAAATATTAAAATGCACGTATCGGACAGCGGAGACGGAGGAATTACCTGACGAGGAATATCCTACATGAAGTGTGGGATGCCCGCATCCACAATCGTAGATTGGGGATATTACCCGGGCGAGGATGCCACTCGGCGAGGGATATCCCGCCCGCAGGGCGAGGATGCCACCCGGCGAGGGTCTGTGAAAACAAGGAGATTTACTTATGAAGGAAAAAGTCAGAATTCTGCTTTCGGAGCAGGAAGTAGATCAGCGGATTGCTGAGATTGCAAGGCAGATCAGTGAAGATTACGCGGGGAAGGAAGTACACCTGATCTGCGTCCTCAAAGGGGCGGTGTTTTTCATGTGTGAGCTGGCAAAGCGCATTACAGTTCCGGTGACGATGGATTTCATGTCCGTGAGCAGCTATGGAAATGATACGAAATCCAGCGGCGTTGTTAAGATCGTAAAGGATCTGGATGAGCCGATTGAGGGAAGGAATGTGCTGATCGTAGAGGATATCATTGATTCCGGACGTACGCTGAGCTATCTGATTGATATCCTGGAAAAGCGGAATCCGGCTTCGCTGCGCCTGTGTACACTTCTGGATAAGCCGGAGCGCAGGATCACGCAGGTCGTGGTGGACTACACTGCTTTCAATATTCCGGATGAGTTTGTGGTAGGATATGGGCTGGATTACGCGCAGAGATACCGCGATCTGCCCTTCATCGGAGTCATTGATTTTGTAGAATGATGAAGATCATGCAATTGAAAATTGGTGCCGTTCCCGGTTTTCTGCGGAAATCGGAACATGGCCTGTGTCCATACCTGCACGTAAGTATGGACAAATAAAGGAGAGCCGCGCATTGCAGAATCGCTTCGCGATGGTATATCCCGTACGAAGTGCGGGATGCCACCCCGGCGAGGGGCGCGGCCTGCGTCCATACTCGCTAAGCGAGTATGGACAAATAATGAAACAGATTGGAGATACAGATAAATGACGAAGAACACGAGAGGGCTGGGACTTTATCTTGCCGGCGTATTGATCATCCTGATTCTTCTGGTATCCTTCCGCGGGGGGATGGAAGCGGCGCAGACATGGAATTACAGCGAGCTGACAGAAGCCCTCGAGGAAGATGAGGTTGTGAGAATCAGCATTACGCCGACTCAGGATACACTGGCGGGGACCTTAAAGGTTGTGCTGGAGACGGGAGATGTCCGCTATGTGAATGTGCTGAATGTCGAGGAGACGGCGGATGCTCTGGAAGAATACGAGGATGTTACGATTGAAATTGAGGAGGTAGAGACAGAAAATACGCTCCTTACCTGGATTTTGCCTACTGTTATTATCGTGGTCGTAATGCTCATGATGTTTACCATGATGAATCGGCAGAGCGGCGGGGGCAATTCCAGGATGATGAATTTTGGAAAGAGCCACGCTAAAATGATTTCGCCGGACGCAAAACGGGTGACCTTTGAAAATGTGGCCGGACTGAAGGAGGAGAAGGAGGATCTGGAAGAGATTATTTCCTTCCTTAAGGAGCCGGACCGGTTTATCCAGATCGGCGCCCGGATCCCGAAGGGCGTGATCCTGGTGGGGCCTCCTGGTACCGGCAAGACTCTGCTGGCCAAGGCGGTTGCCGGAGAGGCGGGTGTGCCGTTTTTCTCCATCTCCGGATCGGATTTTGTAGAAATGTTTGTCGGCGTCGGCGCTTCGCGTGTGCGCGACCTTTTTGAGGAAGCCAAAAAGCACCAGCCATGCATTATTTTTATAGATGAAATCGACGCAGTGGCAAGGCGGCGCGGCACTGGCATGGGCGGCGGACATGATGAGCGGGAGCAGACGCTCAACCAGCTCCTGGTGGAGATGGATGGCTTTGGCGTGAATGAAGGAATTATTGTCATGGCGGCGACGAACCGTGTAGACATCCTGGATCCGGCGATTCTGCGCCCGGGCCGGTTTGACCGGCAGGTGGCTGTGGGGCGTCCGGACATCAAGGGCAGGGAGGAAATCCTGCAGGTGCATTCCAAAGGCAAGCCGCTGGCAGATGATGTGGATCTGAAAGAGGTGGCGCGGACGACGGCCGGATTTACCGGCGCGGATCTGGAAAATCTGATGAACGAGGCCGCGATTATGGCTGCGAAGGAAAACCGCGTCTATATTTGTCAGGCAGATATCAACCGCGCTTTCATCAAAGTCGGCATCGGGGCAGAGAAAAAGAGCCGCGTGATTTCCGGGCGGGAAAAACGCATCACGGCCTACCACGAATCCGGTCATGCGATCCTGTTTCACCTGCTGCCGGATGTCGGACCGGTACACACGGTCTCGATCATTCCGACCGGACGCGGTGCGGCAGGCTATACCATGCCGCTCCCGGAAAAGGATGAAATGTTCAATACCAAAGGACAGATGGAGCAGAATATCATTGTCAGCCTCGGCGGACGTGTCGCGGAGGAGCTGGTCATCGGCGATGTGACGACCGGCGCGTCCCAGGATATCAAGCAGGCGACGGCGATCGCGCGCGCAATGGTGACGAAGTACGGCATGTCCGACCGCGTCGGCCTGATCAATTATGACAATGAGGACGATGAGGTATTCATCGGCAGAGACCTTGCGCACACCCGTTCCTACGGCGAGGAGATTGCGTCTCTCATTGACGAGGAAGTGAAGCGCATCGTCGACGAGTCGCATGAAAAGGCGCGCGAGCTGATTACAGCTCACATGGATGTGCTCCATGCGAGTGCAAGTCTGCTGATCGAGAAGGAAAAGATCGGCAGGGAGGAATTTGAGGCACTTTTTGGGACAGAGCAGATAGCTGCGGATAGTACTCTCTGACGAATTGCACAAAAACGGAACACCTTTTTTGTGAAGTTTATGCACACTGATTTGGAAACTGATGCTATAATTACTCTCGTAAAACCCCCAATACATTATATAGTTTTTGCTACACCCCATTTGAGAGATACCTTCTCCGGAAAAACAGCCGCAAGGCTGTTTTTTCTGTTGCGCGGAATATGTTTCGTGTTTTATAATATATGGAAGGGACCAGGGTGAAAACGATCCCAATAACTGACATGAGGACGCAAGGATGGATCAGAAAAAGAAGAGAATGATGAAACGGCTGGATTATTTTATTCATATGCGGCCGGTTTTTGATGTGCAGTCGCTTTTTTCCGATGGGACAGAGAATTTCGTGAGTCCGATGGAGCCAAAGCCCGGCGACCGGGTGAAAATTCGTTTCCGCACGAAGCGGGACAATGCGGATGTTGTATTTTTCATCAGCGGAGCGATGAAAAAGCCGATGGAGGTGGAGTCGAGCGACTCACGGTTTGATTATTATGCGACAGAAATCACGGTGGGCGAAGAGCCGGTTTATTATTATTTTGAGGTACAGGCCGGGAAGGTGCGGTGCTTTTATACGCGGCTCGGCGTGTCGCGGAATCTGAACCAGAGCCGCCTGTTTTGTCTGGTGCCGGGTTTTTCGACGCCGGACTGGGCGAAGGGCGCGGTGATGTATCAGATTTTTACGGAGCGTTTTTACAATGGAGATTCTTCCAACGATGTGCTGGAAGGTGAATATATTTATCTTGGAAAACCGGTGACGAGGGTGCCGGACTGGGAACAGCCTCCCGCCGCAGACGGGACGCGTGAGTTTTACGGCGGCGATCTGCAGGGAATCTGGGATAAGCTGGATTATCTGCAGGAGCTGGGGGTGGAGGTGCTGTACCTGAACCCGGTGTTCGTTTCCCCTTCGAACCATAAATATGACACCCAGGATTACGATTACATTGATCCGCATATTGGCAGGATCGTGACGGAGCGGGAGACATGCTCTGTGGGGACTTATTCTGGGAAAAGATCGGATGTGGGGTATCCGAACCGAATGCCCGCAGAAACCGCGGAAAACCAACGTGCAGACCGAATGTCCGCAGAAACCACCGGAAATCAACGTACAGACCGAATGTCCGCAGAAATCGCGGGAAACCAACGCGCAGACCGAATGTCCGCAGAAACCAATGGAAATTGCCGTGCAGATCAAATGTCTGCGAAAGCCGCTGGCGGGTATCCGATGGATCAGTGGGAAGCTTCACCGGCAGAGGCCTCTGCGATCACTTCCAACCGCGACGCGAAACGTTACATTGCCCGGGTGACGGATATCCGTAATCTGGAGGCGAGCAATGCCTTTTTTGCGGAGTTTGTGGAGGAGGTCCACCGGCGCGGAATGCGTGTGATTCTCGACGGCGTGTTCAACCACTGCGGCTCTTTTAACAAATGGATGGACCGGGAGCGGATCTATGAGGGGCAGCCTGGCTATGAAAAAGGCGCCTATGTATCGGAAAAAAGTCCGTACCGCTCATTTTTTAAGTTCAACAATGAGCATGAATGGCCATATAATTCTTATTATGAGGGCTGGTGGGGCTATGAGACCCTGCCGAAGCTGAAC
>JAJQFO010000196.1 GCA_021201095.1 Lachnospiraceae bacterium | reverse complement strand
TCACCACACTAACCATATCATCAACCATTTCAGGAAACACTTCCACATCCGGCGCAGGCGGCGGCGTTTATTTTGGCGCGGCTGTAACCACTCTTACCATGGATGGTGCAACTATCGATGGCAACACCGCAGGCGGCGCAGGCGGTGGCGCTTATTTTGCCCTGAGAGTGACTACTGCGACCATAACGAACTCAAGCATTTCCGGCAACAATGCTGCAGGAAACGGCGGCGGCGTCTGGTTTACCGCCGGCACAAGCCTGACTCTTAAAAACGAAAGTAAGGTTAATAATAACACCATCACCGCAGACGGCGGTTTATACGGCGGCGGCATCTACCTGTACGGACCTACCAGCACCAGTAACGCGACGAGCAGCACCAGAAGCACCTTTATTGCAACCGACAGCGAAATCTCGGGAAATAAGATTGTTAGCACGGACAGTACCAAATCCTACGGCGCGGGTATCTACGTCCAGCATTATTCTGATACAGTTACCATGACGAATACAACCATCTCGGGCAATTCCGGCGCCACATACGGCGGCGGTGCTTATATAGGAGCCTATTCGCAGAATAATATTGTCCTGACAGACCTTACGGTAAGCGGAAATGTAGCCACTGCCTCCATCGATGCAAATACCGGCATGGGCGGCGGTTTATATATCGATACAGCTACATCCACGGCTTATACAGTGACCATCTCGGGCGGTACATATTCGGGCAACACCGCGGAGTATCAGGGCGGTGCCGTGTATATCAGACCCTATCTCATCATAAAGGACGGGGCTGAATTTTGTGACAATGGGGCCTATTCAAACGGCGGTGCTATTTTTGCGTATTCACAGATGGAGATTGACGGCGGAGACAACGAGTCCACAGCCATTTTGATACATGGTAATTCCACCGAAAACGGCAATGGCGGCGGCGTGTACGGAAATTCCGGCACGGAGTATGCCATAACAGTCAGCGGTTGGGTGAAGGTTTATGAAAATAAGGCGCAGTCCACCAGCGGTAATGGTGGTGGTCTGGCCACAACCAGCGGCGGAATGTACCTGGAGGGGGATATCTGGGTATATGATAATTACAGCTATGGCAGCTACGGCGGAGGCGGATTATATCAGGCCAGCGCCACGGCGGGTACCATTTATCTTGGAAAGGGCGTAAAGGTCTATAATAACACCAGCGCGACAAACGGCGGCGGTGTCACTTCCAGGTACCATTTTCAGATGGAGGACGGCGCGGAGATTTATGAAAATACTGCCACATCAAGCGGCGGCGGTGTCAACGCTATGTACGTCACGATGGATGGTGGCGAAGTTCATGATAACTCTGCAACAAGCGGCGGCGGTTTCTACGATTATAACGGGGACTCCCCTGACAGCTATTACAACGGCGGAGCAATTTATGCCAATAAGGCTACGAATGGTTCCGGCGGTGGTATCCATACGTATACATATACTAATATTATACGCATAGGTGGAGATATTGAAATTTATGACAATTCAGCCACCAACAACGGCGGCGGCGTCTTTTCCACCCATCATTTGTACGTCACCGGCGGAAGCATCCACGACAACACGGCCGCAAAGGGCGGTGGCGTGTTTATAAGCGGCTACAGAGGACAGGTGATAGAAATCACCGGCGGCATCATCTATGACAACATTGCAACCAGTGTAAATTCGGGTAATGATATTGCCCTTAACACGAGAAACAGTTCTTATGTCACGAATTCAACTGTTGAATACTCGGCTCTTTCCATGAGCGCGGCAAGTACTTTTACGGATACCGCAAATAATATAACCGGAACCTACTGGTATGATGAGGGAAACAGGGAAGAGAAATATGACGATGTCTCTGTAAACAACGAAAGCAGCGCGTATTACTACACCTTTGTATATACCGCAGGCGATACCGTTGCCAAGGTTTATAATACAGTGAAAAGCGAATATGAGGAATTTGTCACCGTGCAGGCGGCAGTGGATGCCATAGAAAATGCTTCGGCGGAGTATGGCACGGAGGGTTCCTCAGGAAACGAAATAACCATCATAATGATAGACGACAGCCGTGAGGACGTGACTATTCCTGATGGTGTAGAAGTTACGCTTGATTTGGCCGGGCATGAGCTAAAGGGAATGGCCCTTAGCGTTATCATGGTGGAGAGCGGCGCAACCCTGACCATAGAGGACAGCAGCACTGAAGGAACCGGCACCATCACGGGCGGTTCTGGAACCCATGACGCGGTTTGGCAGGCAAGCTCCTCCAATACTTATATGTGCGGCGGCGGACTCTACGTAGAGGGAACGGCGATATTAAACAGTGGTACCATAAGCGGAAATAAGGCCACATATGGTGCCGGTGTTTACGTGGGAGCAAGCGGTACGTTTACGATGAACGGCGGAAGCATAGAGTCAAACAGCGGCTCATATGGCGGCGTTTATGTGCGCAAGACAACCAATTATAGCGCCACTACCATTCTAAACGCTACAACAAGCTTTACCATGACCGGCGGCATTATCACTGGAAACAGCTCCGGAAACGGTGCCGGAATTTATTTTGTTAAAACGGCAGCCGTGATAAGTGGCGGCAGCATCACGGGTAATACGGCAACCTCAAATGGTGGCGGAATATATGTCACTGGTGTAAGCTATATACAGATTACAGACGCGGAAATAACTGGAAATACGGCGGTACAGGGCGGCGGTATATACAGCGATACCAACACCACTACGATTACTGTGTCCAATGATATCAGTACTGTTAAGCTGTATGGTAACACCGCAACCTCTAACAAGGGTAATGATATTTATGCGAATGTGGGCGGAGGAAGCTTAACATTGTTAGATGCGGCGGATATGGGCAACGACGCCTATACCAGCTGGCTGGATTCAAACGCGGATGGTTCCGATACATATCCATATTACTATGAGAATGGTTTTAGCTATGGCAGATACACTACTCGTGTATTTTACCTCACCGCCACTAGCTATTCCGGCGGCTATGTGGCCTATATTCCGGATGCTTCCTCAACCAATAAGGTTTACAAGATTGATAACGGGGATGGGACATATTCGTACACGATGGAGGATCCAGGCACATATTATGCTTATGCTGCCGGTACGGCCTACAGCACGCTTCAGGGTGCAATAAATGCGGCCGCCACCTCCGGTGATGTGATATACCTGCTTTCTGATGTGGAGGAGAGTCTTACTGTCACCGCAAAATCCGTAACCATCGACTTTAACGGGTACACCGTAAGCAGCATGGGTGAGTATGGGTTCTATTTGAGCTATACCAATAACTGCAATATATCCACGGAGCTGGTACTTTCAGACACGGAAACTGACGTTTTCCACAACACGGACACGGATGCGGAGGGCACACTTACAGTAGCCTCCTCTAATTCGAGTGATTTCCCACGGGCAATATATTCGCCTTCCACAAATAATGCAACTTATCCTACTAAAATTACAGTGGATGGTATACTTGTCACAGGCTTTGGAAATTATGAATACGCCAACGAATCCGGTACATCCTCGTATTATGGCGGGGCTATTTACGCTTACCATTATAATGAGGTAACTATAAAAAGCGGCACGAAGCTCACCGAAAATTACGCATATTTTGGCGGTGCCATTTACGTGTCGGGCAATAATTCAAAGCTTACAATAGAAGATAATGTTACAGTTACAGATAACGAAGCATACTATGGCGGCGGAATTTATGTAGGAGCTCCCAGCACCAGTGGTAGTGGTAGTAGTATTGTCTATTATACATTTGAGTTTACAGTGGGTAAGGCGACGATAAGTGAAAACTCAGCATATAAAGGCGGCGGAATATATGTCTCAGGATATAACAACAGCGAAAATCTTCCCACACGCAATATGCCAAAGGTTGTCATGACCGGCACTATTATTTCTGATAATACAGCCACAAATGAGGATGGAGGTGCTTGCTTCCAATATGTCACAAACCTGACGATGACAGACTGTGAGATTTCCGGCAACTACTCGGGAGGTAATTATGGCGGTGTGCTGGTAAGTCCGGGCGGCTATGCAATGCATAATGTGGATATCACCATTTCCGGTTGCAGCTTTACTAAAAATATAGCTGCAAGCAGCTACGGTGGACTGGGAGTTAACTATGGAACAGCTACCATAACGGATTGCACCTTTACAGGGAATCAGGCAGCTACAAATACGTCTGCCTTTTATTCAGCTACGGTTCAATATCTTAAGATGACGAACTGTACATTCACAGAAAACATAAACACCACAAGCGGATATGTGATGTACTTATACAACGGGCTTACGGCCACATTGACAAATGTAAAAATTGATAATAATACAACCGCCACCACCAATGGCGCAGTGTTTGTTTATAATACCACAAGCGTCACCGAAAATGGTTCCGGAGCGAATGGTGATTATAATATTACATTTGATAGATGTACGATTTCCGGTAACAATGGTTACGGCATAGAGCAGAACATGCAGAATGCTACCTATGGCGTGTTTGTTACTTTAAAAAATACGACCATCAGCGGTAACGGCAGTTATGGAGTTTATCTGCGTACGAATGCCACATATTTTGCCTATCGTGACAAATCGGTCCTAAATATTGAGGATGGCACAAGCATTTCCGGCAACGGAAGCAGTGGAGTTTACGCATACTATGCCACCGTAAACATGAATGGCGGAGAAATTTGCTACAACACGTCCACATCATACGGCGGCGGTGTTTACGCATACTGCGCAAACTTTAACATGTCGGACGGCAGTATATATGGCAATGAAGGTACGTACGGCGGCGGCATATTCTTAAGAGAAATGACTACCTCCTATGAGGGAGGAGACTATTACGAATCGGTTACACCCGACACAATAAGCGGCGGAAAAATTTATGGAAACATCTCAACCGCTACGAATATCTCTAATTCCTCTTCCACAAATCCTAACCACGCTTTTGGCGGTGGCGGTGTTTATGTGGGAGACTATAACGAGCTGGTGATGACGGGCGGAACCATAACGGACAACACAGCCGTGCTTTACGGCGGCGGTGTCTGCATGAGTGATATTGCTGCCACCTTTACTATGACGGACGGTCAGATCTATGACAACACGGCGAATCTGGGGCAGGATGTCTACGCGTATTACACATCAGCTTACGCGAACACATCTCTCTATCTGATGGTTGCTTCCGATATGTTTGAGAGCGGCTCTGATATGACAGGTGTTGGCTGGCTGAATGAGTCTACCAACGCAGTGACCACCACAGAGATAGACTACTCCACGGTAAAGAAGATTTATCCACTGACACTGGAGTATGACACAAATACCACGGTGGCGGTTATCTGGAATGTGACGAATAATGAGTATGATACATTTACATCCGTTCAGGACGCGGTGGACGCTCTGCAGTCAAATTCCAGCTATTATTATACAGAAGATATAACCAGCCCGGAGATCATCCTGGTGGATGACGCTGTGGGTAATGTGGAAATATCCGGCGGCCAGACGCTGACCATAAATCTGAACGGCTATACGCTGAAGGGGTATACTACGGCCATAACATGCTATGGCACGCTGAATATAATAGATGTGCAGTACACGACTGGGGATGACAGTGAAAGTACCAGTTCTACTTACTGTATCCATTATTCTGACTTGATTTCCGCAAACCAGGCAGCCCATGATAGCGACACCACCCTTGGCGCCGGCGCAGGAGACGGCTACACAGGCACCATCACCGGTTACGCGGCCGAAAACGGCGGCGGCGTGGCTGTCTACTCCGGCGGTTCCGTGACTATGGCCAGCGGTCAGATTGCAAACTGTACCGCAGGCGGTTCAAATACGGGCAACGCATATGGCGGCGCGGGTGTTTACGTTGAAAACGGCACCTTTGTACTTGGCGGTACAGCTTCCATAAATAACTGCTCCACAAAAGCCTACGGCGCGGCAGTATTTATAACAGGTGTGTCCGGGTCATTTACGTTGCAGGATGACGCAGTGATCGAGAACAACTCGTCAAATTACGGTGCAGTCTATCTCATAAACGGTACCTTTAAGATGACGGGCGGAAGCATTACGTCAAATACCGCCACAAACGGCGGCGGTGCCATGTATATCCGATCTGGCACGGCAAAAATTACCGCCGGAACCATCTCAGATAACACAGCTACAAATTATGGCGGCGGTATATATCTATATGGCGGCACACTTACCTTATCAGGCTCGGCTTCCATCACTGGTAACTCCACCACTGCGGCAATTAGCACAGACGCATCAAAAGTGCTGACCGGCGCAGGCGGCGGTATCTACATGTACAGTGGAAC
>JAJQFO010000034.1 GCA_021201095.1 Lachnospiraceae bacterium | reverse complement strand
GTGCAGCGGATGAAGCTGCCGCTTCCGGTTGCGAGAGCACAGGTATTATTGGCCTGGATATAGGTTTCAATAGCAGCCCACAGCTGGTCTGCGGGCATCTTTTGGGAAACAGCGTCTTTCTCAATCCAGTGATTTGCCGCTGCTTTGTATTCTTCATGAGTCATATGTCACTGTATCCTTTCCTTAAACCACTTGTTGCTTGCATTCAAAATATTCTTCAACAATTCCATTCATCTGTTCTCGAATTACCGCGAAATCAGCATTTAAATCCAGCGTTCTCACATCTATGCGGTTCCCGCTCATCTGATAGGATTGATTCGGCTGGATCAGTTCGTCCGTCTGTGCATACAGCAGCATTCCGGATACCTTGTGATCAGGGGATGATAATTCCATATCCTTGTTTTTCACATAAGTGAAAATCTGATACAGGTTGTTGGAATGCAATGTATGAACGTCATACTGTATCTGGGTGGTATGAGCGTAATACTTCGCGTCGATGATCAGCACTCGTTCCTTATAGGTGAGCATGATATCGCTCTGCATTACCGGCAACATGTCATGAAATCCATTATCCAATGCCCACGGAATCTGCGAAGCGGAAGCCCGAAGCTGTGGAAATTCTTTTCGATAATATTCCAGAATAAATTTTTCGTACAGTCTGCACATACGCTGTTCATCCAGAAAATCCATCAGCTTTGTCTGCCCATCTGCGTTGGTCTGGAGGAGTCCCTTCACAAGAAGCTGACAGATGGAGATCAGCATCTGATAGGTCTGGTTGTTACGGTTATACTGCACGTTCCAGTCCACATGGTACAGGTCAAGCGTGTCGATATTCTGAAAATAAAGCATCAATTTCCGCAGTTCTTTTTCCCGTTTCTTCGAAATTTCGCTTTTCAGCAGCAATTCCACCGATGATTTTATAATCTGGTTCAAATAAGTATTTTCGGAAAAATCGTCATAGATGCATACCATCTGACGGCGGACAAGTGCTTGCGTCTTTATGGATTCAGTTATATCCAGCTTTCCACGAAGCACGGAAATGGTTTCTGTTTTTGGAACATAAGATTTTCCAAGCCCACGTTTTATCTGATATGAAAGCCCCCGGATGATAATTTCCGCAAACAGATCCGCAGTATTTTCAAAGTCCTCCGTTGCAATGCTTCTATAGCCCTTCGCCTGTAAAGTCTGAAAAGCATACGAGAGCATATAGTAAATATTCTGTACTGGTATCACCTGATCGCTCCTCTTAGCTTTTCGCTCCAGTCCTTTATCTTCATTGGTTCGTCAAACCAATATTCCTTCAAAAGCGGGATTAATTCAAATTCAACGATGGCCGTCAGACGCTGCTCATCTAATTCATCCAGTGTAAAATTACAGAAATAGCTGTGTCCGATGCAAAATCCCTCGCCCAGCGACTCATCATCAGCTATCACGCGGTTCAGGCTCTCTACGCAGGCAATCAGCCGATTAAATTTATCATTATCCAGACTCATGCGGTATTCCCTGAAACCGTCCGTGTCAAATCCAGGCCGGATCTCCACAAATGCGAACCGCCTTCTGAGTGCGTAGTCCAACATGGCAAGACTTCTGTCCGCCGTATTCATCATCCCAATCAGATAAACGTTCCCCGGCACTGCAAATTTCTCCCCGGAATAGAGAAGCTGCAATTCGATATCCCGCTTATCGTTTTCTATCAGCATGAACAGCTCGCCAAAAATCTTACTCAGGTTGCCACGGTTTATTTCATCAATAATGAAAAAATATTCGTTGTCGCTGTCAATCTCTGCTCTTTTACAGAACTTGTAAAACGCTCCCTTTTTTAACTCAAAACTGCCGGCTGTAGTTGGGCGGAATCCCTCAATAAAGTCTTCGTAGGAATAGCTCTGGTGGAACTGAACCATCTCTACCCGCTCCGTATCCTTTTCTCCCATCATGGAATAAGCCAGTCTTTTCGCCACAAAGGTTTTCCCAACCCCCGGCGCTCCCTGTAGAATCACATTCTTCTTGCCGCGGACAAGGGACACCAGCATCTGATACTGGTCCTCGCTCATAAAAACCTCCCGGAGAAATTCTTCCGGTGAATAGGGCTTATAAATGATCTGCGCTTCTTCCTCTTCTTCCTGCGCTTCATCTTCAAACAAAGCTTTCAGCTTTGATACGACGTCTTCATACGGCGTGATATCTGTCAGGGTTTTCATTGCCAGCTGCTTATCGTCCAGACTCCAGTTTCCCTTATGTGTCCACTTGATTTTTCGCAGATGATAATAATGATCTGAAAGAGATTCATCATATGTATAATCCGACTCGACGACACCGCGGCCCACAATCTCGGTCTTTCCTTTTTTGGCAAAAATAATATCGCCAGCTTTCATTTCCCTCGCAAACTGCCAGACCGCATGGGCAGAATTTCTATAGGAAGAACTTCCACCATAGATTTCTTTCATTTTCTTCCTGATTTCATCCTTGCCGGTATAAGCCAGAACATCACCAATATCACCCCATCCGAGTGCCGCAATGCCATTCTGATACATTTCTTCCCATCTTTCTGCACCATGCCCAGGCGCATATAACCAATAATGTACCTGATCTACACCCTCATCCGCAAGAGCTGCGCCGGCACTCTCCCGCCTGCTCTTGCCCGCGGTATGTCCATTTTCCTGATTGTCCTTTTCAGACACAACCCAGGCATGATACGACAATTCTGGAAAACTTCTGTATTCATATTTTCCACTTTGTAAAACAGCAGCACAGGCATCACGGATTTCCAGATATTCCGCAGCTGTCGGCACCTTATTGAGCTTTCCTTTCATATCTGCAACAAAATCTGCTGGCATATTCTCCGGATTCATAATAAACTGTCGGTTTCTGGAATCCAGATTCAGAAAAGAATATGGTCTGACCCAATACAAAGCCATCGTGATATTCCACCGAATGCCCAGCTGTCCGCGCACAATATCATAGGAGTTCGAAAATGTCTGGCGTTTTTCAGCAGTATCATTTTCTGCCAGTTTCAGGGCGGCATCAAAAACTTCCCAGAGATTGTCTATATCATGGTTTCCCCGGTCATCCTTGAAAAAATAGAAGGTTGCTTTCAAATTATTCAACACCGGAATACCGGCATAATCCGATGGAACATCTGCTTTTACTCCAAATTCATCTGCCATTCCCTTTGCAATCAATGTCCGGTTCTCGTTCGTAATACCCTTATTGAAAAGGCCAAACACAGTAAACGGATCAATATCAATCAATTCATCCCCGCTTTCGAGCTTTGGCAGCTTCATTTCGATATTGGAATAAACCTGCTGCAGTTTCCTGATGAGTAGTGACCGGTCTGCCTTAAATCCCAGTAGTTTTGTCGCCAATTCAGTATAAAAATCAATCCAGCCAAATTGTTCCTGTGCCATTATAAATGCCCCCTGTCAAAAATAGTTATGCAACAACAGCCACTGCTAATATATTTTTCTTACTCAAAGCCCAAATTTTTCGCGGTACCTTTGAGGGTCATTCATATACTCTCTATATTTCTCGCGAAGGCAATTCCCGCACGGGCGATAACCAGCAGCTAGAGCTGTTTTTTCATCTGCAAAGAAAACCCTTGACTTTTCATAACTTCCCGGAAACCTCTTAATCGTAGAAAGAGCTGATGGACAATCAAGCCGTCCATATATTTTAAGTTTTCCATTCCCTCCAAAGGTCCCGGGTGTCTCTGACAGATATTCTTTTCCATCAGCACCAAGTAATCTATATTTTTTCATTTGTCGCACCCCTTACTATCTATCATTCCACTCGCTGTCCGTCGCTGGAACTCTGCTTCTGTTTTGGATATATCTTTTCCCGTATTGTAGACCGCATAAAACACTTCTTCATGGATTGCAGTTTTTGCAAGGTTCATACCCCATGCTGATCACATCCTCCCGGCTTCCAGTATATTCCTGTTTATTCTTCTCACTCATCTGGTCAACACTGGAACAGGATGGATAGTGAAACTTTTTTGTGTTCGTGTTTAAAATATAGGTTTCTTCCGAATCATCGGATAGATCCTCATCTGATTCTTCGCCGCCTGACTGATCTGTTCCAATTTCCGAATCGTCACTACCTGCGGATGCTGACTCGCTCTCCGCATAGCTGTCGCCCGTCGCATAATCAATCACAATCCCTGGCTGAACGTTATAACAATAAATGTTGAACTGTACTCCATCTCCGTTATCCTCAACCGACACGGCTTCCATCTGGACACCATTTGCCACAAGATTATCTACAAGATTATCTCTGTCAAAGATCGGCGTCACCCTGTAAAGAACATGATTATCCGTCTCCTGAACATACTCAACTACCATGTCTTCATATGGAAGCATCCCTTCGACATTAAGGTATCTTGTACCCGTGATCAAATTTTTCTCATTTGCATTCTCACCAGAAAGCTGATATCCAATCAAATGGCAGCGGTTGTACAGATAATTCCCATCTATACCATCATATTTTACCGTATGCCATCCGGTTGGTTTAATCGGTCCTATCGCCCCTCTTTCTTCGGTTGGCATAATATCCTGACTTATATTGGCAACAGCAACACCACATCTTCCCAGAGAATCCAGCTCACTGTAAAATTCATAAGATATCGTAGTCAAATCCGCTTCATCAAAAAACGGAATGTTTTCATTGATAACCATATAGGGCGTTCCGGAATAATCCGGAATGTCTGCCAGACTTACTATTTCAGCAGATTCCAGTGCAACAATCTCCGATTCGTAAACGTCACTGTCTTCTGCTGCGCACCCCACAATGCCCCCGGACAGGAAAGCAAGCACACATATCCAGAGCAGGATGCTGTGAATTTTTCTGTTTATACAGTCAGTTCTCTTTTTTTCCATTCTCATCTGCGTCGTTCTTCCTAAACTCGTCCATATATCCTGCCGTAATAATACCTGACGGCAGTGCAACTACTGCTATGCCAATGAGAGACGACAGCATAGCAACAACTCGTCCCGCAACGCTCACAGGGTAAATATCTCCGTATCCAACTGTCGTTAAACTTACCATTGCCCAATAGAACGCTTCGAAGAATGTTTCAAAAGTGTCTGGCTCCACATTGAAAATTACAAGAGCTGACAGCAAAACATACGCTGCCGCCAGTGTGCATACAGCCAGCAGCGGTACCCGTTGATTGCGAATCACGTTCATAATGATCGTTATGCTTTTCGAATATCGGAACATTCTGAAAGCCCGGAATACTCTGAATGATCGAAGAAGCCGAAATATTTTGAGCAGTCGCAAGCCACTGTTTACAGGTAAAAAAGTGGGGAAGATTAATCCGCAGTTGCCAGTCTCAATAAATAATCTGCAATGAAGACGACTGCGGCCAACTTATCAATCATTTCAAACGCAGCAGTAGTCTCCTTAAACGCCAAAGGCACCATACTCACGATAATTACCGCTATCATCCCATAATCATACAAGGTACTGAGACGGTCTTCTCCGTTTGTCGGTTCGATTATTTGATATGCTCGTTCTCTCTTGTTCACAGTGGAATCTCCCTTTATTTTTCACGCCCTTTGGGAAATCAGTATAGCACACGTTCAACTGATATTCTATATAAAAACAGTAATGTTTTTGAATACTTCCATGCAGTTCCGCTCAACAATACGACAGACCCTCCAAGTCATTGTAAATGTTTATCGATTCGGCAGTTATTCCGTATTAATCCAGAATGGAATGGATCTCCTATATACTGATTGAAAGTATTTCGTTCTTCTGCTCCAGCTGAAGCTTCACCAAATACATAATCTTCAATTTTTGCTTTTTACTCTTAGCAATGTCAGTATATTTCATGTTTTTATATTTTATGTTTCTTTATTTATTTATGTGGATGTTTCTTCATCCAACCAATGTCAGCGCCGCATCCACAGTCTGCTGCCACTGCTCCTCTCTGGAAATCGAAGCGGTTCCATCCCCATCCTGCTCTCCATAGAGACCGAACCACGCATGACAGCCGCCCTCTATGCACACTTCCGTGTAATTTGTCGAATACTCTCTTCCAGCTTCGACCTTTTCCATGCTCAGGACACCATCATTGCTGCCGTAAATGGAAAGCACCGCAAGATCTCCCAGATCTTTTGTTGCGTATGCAGCCAGCAGGATAACGCCATCCAGCTTGTCTGTATTTCCTGCTGCATAGGACGCAGCCATTGCGCCTCCAAGAGAATGACCAGAGATATACCAATGATCATAATCATACTCTTCCATCACGTCATCGGCTCTGTTGATACCGAAAATAGCCATGTTGTAAGGCATCTCGAGTAAAAAGCAGTCCACGCCATTCTCCGCCAGCT
>JAJQFO010000245.1 GCA_021201095.1 Lachnospiraceae bacterium | reverse complement strand
CTATTATAGGAAGAATCTCAAAACTTACCAGACACGTCTTATTTGACGCTTACAAAACTCCCCTTACCCCGTAAGGTGCAATCGTCTTCACCATATATTGGAACAGACACCCTGGAAATGACTGCGGTTGCGGTCTTGCCATTCCCGTTGCCATCTGTTCAAAGGAAATACCCATTTTTTCCTGCATATACGATATCATCTGTTCCATCGTAATCGTATTTGACAAAATATATTCATTCATTGGGTTATCGACAAAATCTCCTGTGCTATTCTGCGGGTTTTGCAATTCCTGTTCCCAATATTGCCTCATATCAATTGCCGTATCCTTCAGATATTTCTGATACCAATAATTATTTAGTTTTTTAACGGTATCTTCCGCCATCCATGCACTTATAGAAGTTCCGCCCCAATTACATCCGACAATACCAACTGGAACTCCTCTGCTTTTTTCCAACTCCTTTGCAAAATAATATCCAACTGCGCTAAAATATCCTATATCATCCGGTGCTGCCTCTCGCCAAATGGCTACTTTTTCATAGTCAAATGCCTGCCTTTGTCCCTCAAAACTGATTTTGGGCACATCAAAAAAGCGAATTCGACTGTTTGATGCATTTTTCTTTTCGTCCTGATAGTGTTTTTCAAATTTTAGCGGAAATTCCATATTTGACTGCCCGCCTGCAACCCATACTTCTCCTACCGCTATATTATCCAGTTCGATTACCTCACCATTACTGTCTGATATGCACATCTTTTCTTTCATAGACACTGTAAGCGGTTGTAATTGTACCCTCCATTTTCCTTCCATATCTGCTGTTGTCTCGGCATATTGGCCTTGTATTTCAACAAAGACCTGACGCCCCTTCTGTGCTGTTCCCCAGACAAACAGGTCTTTCCCCTGCTGCAATACCATATTATCTTGAAAAATCTCAGCCGTCTCCAACATATACTTCCTCCTCTTAGTTCCTGTCATTCACATCTGAATAGAATAACTCCCTGTTTTTTACACAGGCTATTTCCCTGTGTTTCCCAACGCACTCGCAGAATTTTTCAAAACGTTCCCAATTGCTGTCTTTTGTTCCGAAATCAAATTCATATCCATGTCCCCATACATAAAACAACATATCTTGTTCCGATTCAGTATTTAAAAACCTATCGAACAATTTAAATAGTGTCTTATCTGTAAAATGACAGGTTGGTTGTATTTCATATGGATCACTTGGAAAATTAAATTTTTTCCCGGATTTGATGCCCCTTGCATAAAGAATCCCCTGCCCCTTCAAGTAATCTTTTATTCTACTATTACAAGCTCCAAAGGGATATACAAAACCTACAACCTGCTCATTTACCAGTTCTGAAAGCTTTTTTATATCCTCTTTTACACACTGATCAAATTCTTTCTCTGACTTTATAGCGTTTGTATATTCATGCATACGTCCATGAGACGCTATTTCATATCCTTCATATATGAGCTTTATTTCATTTTGCGGAATCCGGAAATGTTCATGATAAGAAAACAAGTCTCTTTTTTCCGGCTTCGTCTGCACTTCCCTGATTCCGCACTTTCCAATCCGTCCAATATATTGCCTGTAACCCAACAGGCCGGAATTCAAGTTAAACGTTGCTCCATACAGATGATATCTTTTTAAGATTTGTATGATTTTTTTATCCTGTTCCAGCCCGTCGTCAAAGCTGAAGGTTAGAAATTTATTGCCCATTTTCACATTTCTCTTTGGCTTTCAACTGTTCCACAGCCTTCCATATATTCAATTTTTTCATAATGATCAAAAGAAATACCGTGCAAATGGAAGGTACCATAATATATAAAAACCGGATCATATCAATAGCACTTTGACTTTGCACTGCCAGTGTGCCGTCATAATGCGCAAAACTTAAAAGCCAGCCACTAAACGCACTTGCAATCCCTGTTCCGAGTTTTACTCCCATGGAGACACAGCTATACATTCTTCCCTCCAACCGTATTCCATCCCGCAAAAGCTGATAATTGGATATTTCTGCAATAATTACATTAAGTGATCCGCTAATCGGTCCAGAAAAGAACGATTTCAATACTAGGCCAAGTACAACCAGAACAACTCCATCTGTATATCCGCCAATGACTAAGACAATACATGACAGTGCAGACAATAAGAGAGTAACTGTATTTGACTTGTACATACCAAATTTTTTGACCAAAATTGGAGCAAATACAACACCCAGAATTGTAGGCATCATAGCCGCCGCAGACATCACTCCGAGAAGCGCTTCCTGCTTCAGTACATGGATACAATAGTAAGTTCCAACCGCACCAAGTACGCCACTGGAAATGTAATAAATAATATAATAAGCCAACATTAACAAATAATATTTGTTACGAAGCAGATATTTGATTCCATTCAAAAAAGATAAATCGGTATCATTTTCTCCGTCTGCTTTTTCCTCTTTATCATTCACCTCTTTTACACCACAGGCACAGATAATTTCAAAAGCAATCAACAATACTGTATAGATTGACGCAACAATTCTCCATCCGGTTAAGCCGCCGCCAAATGCCTGTACCATACCTACTGTTACCGATGAAATCAAAACAGAACCAATCAATGCGGCAATCGTATTCGTAACACCCATCTTAACGCGCTCTACGGTATTTTTAGTAATCATGACAGAAAGTGAATTGTAAGCTACTGCATTTGCTGTATAAAAAACTGCATTCAGAAGAGTGTAAACAATGAAAAAGTACACATATTGCAGCACACCAGCTTTTACCGGCACAAAGAACAGCAGTAATTGGCTGATCCCCAAAGGAATCGCTGTCCAGAAAATCCACGGTCTGGCTTTTCCCATTTTGCTGTTTGTCTTATCAAGCAGTGTCCCAAACAACACATCTGAAATACCATCCAGCAGCTTCGATATCATCATCAGTGTTCCGATAATTCCCACATTCATTCCGATTGTATCCGTAAGGAAAATCAATAAAAAATTAGCAAAAATATAAATAAAACACTGACCAAACGCTCCAAGTCCATAACTTAAATAATTCTGCTTTTTCAAATATCTTTTCTCTTCCATATTTTTCTTTTCCTTTTCCTTTTTATGAATTGCCTTTCAAGCATTCTTTCCGCATTCCCTATGGTTTCACCATAAGTTCAATCACCTTTTTGTTCCCAGCTTCATCAGTAATCTGAAGTCTTCCGGTTCCTGTCTCATCCTTTGCCCGCAGAACCACAATCATTCGTCCTTCAAATACTTGATGCGATGTATCGATATACTGCTCCTCTGTTTTAGGGTTCGCACTTCCACTCCCCAACAGCTCGGCGGCTCCATCGGCTTCCAGCTTAATCATGTGCTCTGCCGCCATATCCAGAGTTCCTTCCTCATCCCGGTATTCTATTTCTACAAAAGTAAGCCCGCTGGAGCCGGCAATCAACTCCTTTTTATCAATAGAAACTGTTAAAGCTGCATTTTCTGCGGTCTTTAATATCTGCCTTCCGACTTCGTGTCCGGCAATATAAGCAATCGCCTCAACAGTTCCCGGTTCATATGAAACTTTCCATTTGCAAAGACACTTCTTTTCTTCCAATCCCACCTTTTTCTTGCCGAGAGAGATACCGTTTAGCAACAATTCCACTTCTTCGGCATCGGAATAGACTTCAATATAAGTGTCTTTCCCTTCCTGCCCCGGCCAGGTCCAGCTATGAATGGAATCCGTCCATGACCATTGAGATACATACATCTTCTTTCCTATATTCTCCGGTCTGTGTACAGAGATATATGGCTCATGATTTCTTCCGCCCCAGATAATTTCCCGCCAATAAGATACCGGGCGCCGATATCCGGTAAGATCAAAATCTCCACAATATGCAAGTACCCACGGATATGGTGCATAAACATTGAAGCCTTCTTTCTGTTCTTCAATTCTTCCAATTCCCGGCTCTCCAATATAATCCCATGCAGTCCATGCGAAGTCTCCAAGCACATACGAATTACGTTCGACAATTTCCCAATTGACATCCAGTTCCCCCGGATTCGTCTCGCTGCCAAGATAGATACGATTCGGCAGCGTCTCATGCTCCATCTCATACATGTGGGAAGCATAATTATATCCGACCACATCCAGCATATCGCAGGATTCCTGAATCGCGTTCAGGCTGATCGGATGAGTGTTGATTGCCCCCATAACCTGCTTCATCTCCGCCATCATGTTGTTTATTTCTCCGGCTTTGATATCACCGATACCCATTTCCTGCGCAATAAGTCCAATCTTATCCAGATTCGCCATCATAACATTAACACCATTGGTAATCAGCCTGCCCGGATCCATCTGCTTTAATTTCTCTATGTATTTCCTGCCCCAATGTGCAGACAGATCGCTTCCGATATCCGGAATCTCATTTCCAATGGAATACATAATGACAGATGGATGATTATATGCGCAACGCACCATAGATTCCATATCTTCTTCCCAACAATCCATCATCCACAGAGAATAATCAAAAGTTGGCTTTGGATGTGTCCATGCGTCAATAAATTCTTCCATAACCAGCATTCCGTATTTATCACAGGCACGAAGCAGTGCCTGACTGACCGGATTATGAGCGGTACGTATTGCATTGTAACCGGCATCTTTCAGCATCCGGATTCTCCTGTCTTCTGCATCCTGTACACTGACAGCGCCTATTACGCCATTATCACTGTGAATACATCCGCCTTTTAACTTCACGCTTTCACCATTGATTCGCAGTCCATATATCGGATCCAGACGAATAGACCGGATTCCAAATGTCCCCTCCGACCGATCGGTACCGCCTTCCACATCTTCTAATATCGTTTCATATGTATACAAATCAGGATGAGCTACGCTCCACAATACCGGATCTTTCAGATATATCCTCTGTCTTACTGTGATTTCATCTCCGGATAACAGATTTACTATCGTTTCTGTTGTTCCTGCTATCTTACCGTTTTCATCTTTTAAATCAGTCTTCAGCATTCCTTTCCTATGCCCTGTATTCTCATTTTGCAATGTAACAGCAATCTCAATCACAGCCATCTCTTCATCTGCATCGAGCGTAGTCAGCCTCACTCCATCCGGAACAATATGAAAAGGATCTGCTGTCATAATATTCACGTCTCTGTAAATACCGGTTCCTGTATAATATCTTCCATTCGGATGAATCCCGTTCAACACAGTCATGCGAATCCGATTCTCCTGACCATAATTCAGGTAATCACTGATTTTAGCTGTAAATCCTGTATAACCGAACCGGTGTCTCTTTACTACCTGTCCGTTTATTTCCAGTACGGCGTTGCCGTAAACACCTTCAAATTCAAGATACGTTACTTTATTTCTGTCTTCTAAAGGTGCCTCATATATCTTTTCATACTCTACGTTTTCAGGTGTAAAATAACCAATTCCCTCTTCTTCCGCATTATCTGCACTGCGTACAGAACCAAGCATGGCATCGTGTGGAAGCTTTACTGATTCTGTTCCTGCTGCTGCACCTACAAACGCAGACATCATCGGATTATCCAATCCCCTTCTGAACCGCCATTCATTGTTAAATGTTCTCTTTATCATATCCCTCTGTTCACCTTCTTTCCGTACTTTTTGCAAAGAAATCACGTTTCGTATGATCAATCACCAGCGTCTGATTCTGATGATATTCCATTTCATAAACCGGAGTATTACAATCTTTTCCAAAAAAGAACAGGAAATCTCCTTCTTCTACTATCCAATCACCTGACAAATCAACAAATGCCAACTGATCTATGCGAAATGTCATGGATACATTTGTACATTCCCCTGCTTTCAAAGATACTCGTTTAAAGCCAATCAGTTCTTTTGCCGGACGGATTACAGATGCCCTTTTATCTGTACCATATAATTCAATCACTTCATCTCCATCCATATTCCCTGTATTTTTCACAGTAATTGACATGGTAATACGTTCCATCCCATCCTCATCCCGTGTCACATTCATAGTTCCATCCTGATACGAAAAATCAGTATAAGATAAGCCATAACCAAAAGGCAGTTTTGATGCACAAGTCATCGTTCCATAACCATTTGGATTGATACCACGCATTCCTTTATCTGATCTGCTTCCTGCATGCTGACCAAAATAAACCGGAGTTTGTCCCACATGACGAGGCACATCAACCGGAAGCCTTCCTCCCGGATTATTTAATCCGGCGATTGTTTCAGCAATCGCATTCCCACCGTAGATACCCGGAAGCCATGCTTCCAGAACAGCCGCAGCTTTTTCATACAATTCCGTACTGATTACTGTGAAACATAAACTACCGGATAGCAAAAAAAGCGCATACTACCCCCACAA
>JAJQFO010000258.1 GCA_021201095.1 Lachnospiraceae bacterium | reverse complement strand
TTTAACAGGAACTCTTTTTTGAGATTTTTCGCTCCCTGATAGGAGGAGCTGTATAAGTATTTGTAGTTTGTCTTGCCATCCACCGGCGGGCCGCATACCGCCCGTGCCTCCCAACGCCCATCATTTCTTTTACGGATATTTTCGCCGCGTCGTCCCATATTCATTCCTCTTTCATATTCGTGGTCAAAACTAAAAGGAGCAGCCTCCGGGAAGGCTCATACCCCACCCCTATGCGCCGCGCTGGCCGGAACACTTCCTGCAGCGTCTGTATATATAATCGGACTAGGATGCCTGCCTCCTTTGTCCGTAAACTGTGTGATTGACTACCTGTCCCATTTCTTTGCAGAAAAAAAAGCGGCCAAATTCTGACCACGAATTTGACCACTGGCGAAAAGTGTTCTTTCAATTGTTATGCCCGTATGCAAGAGAATATTTTGCAACAAATAAGTAAAAATCCGGTAATTTTCGTTACATATCTTGACAGACTGAGCATTGTGAGGTAGAATTCATGCGTGTTAAAGGATTATACAGCGTTTTTCTTTTGGAAAAAACTACTCCCTTAATATTTTGCTGGGGGATATCCCTGGCATCTGTGAACGCAGCAACAGAACCATCCTGTCCATTGTGTGCCCCATGCACACCATTATATATCAAAGTGGTCAGGATGGATAGAGCGAAAATTATTTCAGAACCAGAGCCGAGCAGCAGGCTGCGCTGGACTGGTGATTACAAATTTCGGCTTTCAGCAGCACGTCGCTCCGTCGCTGTTGCCGGTGCCGGATGTCATAGTGGGACTTCAGACTGCGCTAAACGAAGGGCAGAATGGCGAAGCTATACGCTATGCAGACATTCGGGAAGCCGTAAGCATGAGTTTTCAGATTAATCAAGAGCCGGACAGAATCTGTTCAAGGGCTTTCTTTTTTTGCATACAGGCGGGTAGGGTATGGAAATTTGCGGCTTGTGCCGCACCCGCCTGGCGCGGCAGATAGGGGAGAAGGGCGTTCCCCTGGCCGATTTGAGAAACAGAAATACCGGATTGCTATGGAACATTCAATCGGGGAGGTGAGGATGTTGGAGGTTGTGCTGTTTGACCACAATCAATCGGCATATGATGCTGCAGTAGGCCTGATGAAGCAGACTGGAAAAGCAGCGATCATTCATCCAACAGGGACCGGAAAGTCTTTCATCGGATTCCGGCTCTGTGCGGATCATCCGGAAGAGAACATTCTCTGGCTTTCCCCGTCAGAATATATCTTTAAAACGCAGAGGGAGAACCTGAAAGCAGCGACCGGCGGCGAGGTTCCGCAGAACATTACCTTCTGCACCTATGCAAAGCTTATGTGGATGGATGAAAAAGAAATGGCTGAAATCTGTATGAGAGATGCCGCGGGGACTTCATCTGCCCCAAATTCGTCGGATCAGGCCGAGGAAGGAATGGAAGGAATGGAAGGGAAGGAAGAGAAGAAACCGGCCCTTAAACCTTCCGCTCCGTCCTACATCATCCTGGATGAGTTTCACCGCTGCGGCGCGCAGCAGTGGGGGCAGGGCGTGCAGAAGCTGCTCTCTACGTTTCCGGACACGCCGATTCTTGGCCTGTCTGCGACGAACATCCGCTATCTGGACAACCAGAGGGATATGGCGGATGAGCTTTTTGATGGAAATATTGCATCGGAGATGACCCTTGGCGAAGCAATCGTCCGGGGTATTTTGAATCCGCCGAAATATGTGCTTTCTGTCTATTCCTGCCAGCAAAGTCTGGAGAAATATGAACAGCGCGTCAAAACGGCGAAGAACAGGATTGTCCGCGATACCTGTGAACAGTATCTGGAAGAACTGAAGCGGGCGCTGGAGATGTCGGAAGGGCTGGATGAGATCTTTGACAAGCATATGCCGGACCGTACCGGAAAGTATATCGTTTTTTGTTCAAACAAAGAACATATGGATGAGATGATGGGGCACCTGGAATGGTTTGAAAAGGTAGACAGGCACCCGCATGTTTATTCCCTCTACACCCTTGAGCCGGGTTCGGATCAGGCCTTTGACGATTTCCGTGCAGATCATGATACTTCTCACCTGCGTCTGCTTTACTGCATCGATGCCTTAAATGAAGGGATTCATGTGGAAGGGATCAGCGGGGTCATCCTGCTGCGGCCGACCATATCCCCGATTGTTTACAAGCAGCAGATCGGGCGGGCTCTTTCCGCCAGCAAAAAAAATGACGCTACCGTGTTCGATATCGTCCAGAATTTCAGCTGCCTCGAAAGCTGGTCCCTGATCGAGGATGAAATGCAGCTGGCCACATCGTATTACCGCAATCTTGGGGAGGACAGTCCTATTGTAAACGAGCATTTCCGCATCATCGATGAGGTGAAGGACTGCCGGGAATTGTTCCATAAGCTGGATGAAACACTGTCTGCCTCCTGGGATCTGATGTTTGACCTGGCAAAGGCCTATTACGAAAAGTATGGAAATCTGGATGTGAGATCGACCTATGTGACAGAGGATGGCTATCCCCTTGGGCAGTGGATTTTCACTCAGAAGGGAATTCGAAAAGGGACTGGCCATGGCTGTCTTACCGAAGAGCAGATCCGCAAGCTGGATTCCATCGGCATGGTATGGGAGTCTTTCCAGGATCAGCTCTGGGAGAAAAATTATTCAGCCGCAAAGGCGTATTACGAGGAGCATGGAAACCTGGATGTCAAATGGGATTATGTGACAGAGGATGGAATCCGCCTGGGCGAATGGCTGAGCAGCATCCGCACCTATGAAAAGGCCGGTGTGCGGCAGAAGTATCTGACCGGAGAGCGGATCGGGCTGCTGAACGAGATCGGGATGATCTGGGGCAAGATTGATTTTTTCTGGGAGCGGAATTATGAGGCGGCAGCCGCTTACCACAGGGAGCATGGAAATCTGGATGTTCTGGCCTCCTATGTAAACGCAGACGGCATCAGGCTTGGCAGCTGGATTCACCGGATGCGGAAGGAACGAAGGAAATATGATGAAAACCGTTCCGGGGCAACCACGCTGACAGCGGAACAGATTCGTCGGCTCGATGAGATCGGGATGATCTGGACGAAGGTAAATGACAGCAAATGGGACAGGGGTTATCAGGCGGCAAAAGAATATGGATCGGTACATGGAGATCTCCGCGTCCCGGCAAGGTATGTGACAGAAGACGGCTTCCGGCTGGGGAGATGGATCTCCAGTCAGAGACAGGCTTATCTGAATAAAAAGCTGTCCGGTACACGAAAAGAAAAACTGGATGCGATTGGCATGGTGTGGCAGGCAGATACCTGGGAAAGCCGACTGGAGCTGGTAAAAAAATGGTACCGGGAGAATGGAACGCTTGCGATTCCTCAGGATACCGTGGCAGACGGCGTCTGGATCGGGAAATGGCTTGCTTCCCAGAAGAAGATGCTGGAAGAAGGCAAACTCAGCCGAGGACAGGCGGAGCTTTTATCCGGGCTGCCGACCGATGGCATGGTAAAGGCATCCGCTCACTGGATCGAGATGTACCAGGACGCGAAGGAATATGTGGAAAACCATGGAGATCTGGCAGGCGTGCCCAGAGATTTCCTGGGAAAACGGGGAACGAACCTGTATACGTGGATACTAAACCAGCGCAGGACCCGGCGGGCCGGAAAAATGAATGAGGAAAAGATTCAGCTCCTGGATGCGATTGGATTCCCCTGGTATCCGAAAGCAGCGGCTAAGACGATGAAGTATCCGGCGTCTGAAAAACTCAGAAGAAAAGAAACCGATAAAATGACGATCGCCATATAGCAATGCAGATAAGAGCCGACAGCCCTGGATAAAGGGCTGCTGATTTTGCACATGACAAATTCCGCGGGAAGGAGGTGGGAGACTTGGAGATCACGCTTTTTGACCATAATCAGACGGCATACGATGCTGCCGTAGAAATGATGCAGCAGACCGGAAAAGCCGCAGTCATACATCCGACAGGAACCGGCAAGTCTTTCATTGCCTTCCGGCTGTGCGCAGATCATCCGGATCAGCATATCCTTTGGCTCTCACCATCGGAATATATCTTCAAAACCCAGCTGGAAAATCTGAAAGCGGCGGCCGGCGATGAGGAACTAAACAACATTACGTTCTGCACCTACGCGAAGCTCATGCTGATGGACGACGCGGAGATTGCCGGAATCTGCAAGTGCAATGCTGTGGACGCCCGGAGCAGCGCAGAGCTTGCCGGGCTCTGCGAGGACAGCACGGAGATTGTCCAGAGTAGCGCGGAGATTGCCGGAATCTGTGAGAGCAGTGCGGAGAGCGCCCGGATTTGTCAGGACGGCGCGGCCGAATCATCCGCTTATGCAAAAAACAATTCGCAAAACACCACGTGTTTGATCAATGCAGTGGAAGCCCTCTCTGCTCCTTCTTACATCATCCTGGACGAATTTCACCGCTGCGGCGCGAAGTGCTGGGGGCGAGGCGTACAGCGCCTGCTGGCGGCATTTCCGGAAGTTCCCATCCTCGGCTTATCAGCGACAAACATCCGCTATCTGGACAACCAGAGAGACATGGCGGACGAGCTTTTTGACGGCAATGTTGCTTCTCAGATGAGCCTTGGCGAGGCCATTGTCCGGGGCATTCTGAATCCGCCGAAATATGTGCTTTCCGTCTATTCCTGGAAAAAAGATCTGGTCAAGTATGAGAAACGCATCAGCCAGTGCAGGAGCAAGCTCGTCCGTGACGAATGTGATCGTTACCTGGAAGAGCTGCGCCGCACGCTGGAAATGGCGGACGGGCTGGATGTGATTTTTGACAAGCATATGAGCAACCGGACCGGGAAGTACATTGTGTTCTGCTCAAGCAAGGAACATATGGATGAGATGCTGGAGCATCTGGACTGGTTTGCGAAAGTAGATCCGCACCCGCACGTATATTCCCTTTATTCCAATGACCCGGGTGCAGACAGGGAGTTTGACAACTTCCGAAACGATAACGACAGCACTCACCTGAGGCTCCTTTATTGCATTGACGCTCTGAACGAGGGGATTCATGTGGAGGGCATCAGCGGTGTCATCCTTTTGCGTCCGACCGTTTCCCCGGTCGTCTACAAGCAGCAGATCGGGCGGGCACTATCCGCCAGCAGATCGGGTGCCTCTGATATCTTCGACATAGTTTCGAATATAGAAGCCCTCTGGAGCATCGATTCTGTGGAGGAGGAGATGCAGCTGATGACCTCCTACTATCGCAGTCTTGGTGAGGATGAACTGATTGTAAATGAACATTTCCGGATCCTGGATGAGCTGCAGGACTGCCGCAGATTATTTGCAAAGCTGAATGACACGCTGACGGCGTCCTGGGATCTGATGTTTGCGCAGGCAAAGGCATTTTATGAGGAAAATGGAAATCTGGAGGTTCCCTGCAGATACATTACGGCAGACGGCTATGCCCTGGGAAACTGGATCGCCAATCAGAG
Source organism: Lachnospiraceae bacterium (assembly GCA_021201095.1). Taxonomy (GTDB): domain Bacteria; phylum Bacillota; class Clostridia; order Lachnospirales; family Lachnospiraceae; genus Choladousia. The sequence continues at coordinate 914 of JAJQFO010000258.1, read as the reverse complement.
GAGGATCCGCAAAGGGCAGCTACCCGGCACTCTTACGGAAGAACGCATCCGCAGGCTGGATTCCATTGGTATGGTCTGGGAGGCGGCTGCTGATCTGAAATGGGAGCGCTACTATGCGGCGGCAAAGCGGTACCGCGAGAAGCATGGCGATCTGAACGCCCCGGCAATGTATGTAGATGAAGAAGGCGTCGCACTGGGCGCCTGGCTCTCTGATATCCGGGCTCTAAAGAACGCCGGCGGTCACCAGACATTTTTGACGCCGGAACGGATCCAAAAGCTGGATGAGCTCGGCATGACCTGGGATATGCTGGACTATTTCTGGGAGCGGAATTACGCGGCGGCTGCAAATTATTATCGGGAACACCGCGACCTCAACGTTCCGGCCGGTTATGTGACAGAGGAGGGGATACGTCTTGGCACCTGGATTTACCGGATTCGTGCCCTGCGTGCGGGGACCGCAAAAGGAACTCCGCCCACCGAAGAACAGATAAAACGGCTGGATGCGATTGGCATGGTCTGGAAGGACCTGCATGACGATAAATGGGAAAAAGGATATCAGGCAGCAGCAGCTTACCAAAAAGAACACGGTACCCTGCAGGTCCCGGCCAGCTATGTGGCAGATAACGGCTGCAAGTTGGGCGTATGGATACAACGGCAGCGCTGTCAGTACAAAAAAGGAAAGCTTACCGCGGCACGCATCCAGCGCCTGAACACCATCAGCAGTAATTGGCAGGCTGATGCCTGGGAAAGTAAATTAGCGCTGGTAAAGGCCTGGTATCAGGAAAAAGGCACCTTGTATATTCCGCGGGATACGGTGGTGGATGGTGTCTGGCTGGGGGCCTGGCTCAAGCGGCAGCAATAGGCTCTTCTCTGAATCATGGGGATTATGATTAAAAAATACTGTAGAATCAAGG
>JAJQFO010000114.1 GCA_021201095.1 Lachnospiraceae bacterium | reverse complement strand
AGAGAAAAAACTCTGGCTACTTGGCGTGCTTAAAAAACGGCTGTGAATAGTAACATTTTAATCGTGTGACTCTCAATTTTCCGCTTGTAAAAAACCCGCTTACTGTGCTACACTAAGGCAGGGAAAATTACAGGCAAAGGAATCGATCCGCAGCGAAAAGGGGGCTTTCTCGTGCATATCGCCATCGTTGAAGATTTGAAATCGGATCAGGATAATCTGACCCATCTGATCAGGGAATATTTTTCAGCAATGCGGGAGACCGTGGAGCTCTCTGTATATGGAAGCGGCGAAGATTTTCTAAAAGAATTCCGGCGCGGGTTCTGCAGCGCCGTTTTTCTGGATATTATGCTCGGAGAAGGCATGACCGGCGTGGATACCGCCTGGAAAATCCGGGAAATGGATGAGCAGATTCCTCTGATTTTTACTACTTCAGAGACAGGCTTCGCTCTGGACAGCTACGGTGTACACGCGCTGGACTATCTGGTAAAGCCGGTAAAGGCCGAGGCGCTCGCCTGGTGCATGAAACGTCTGCAAAAGGCCGTTGCCGCTCCTGTATGTATCACCGTCCGCTGCCTGGACAAAAATTCCGATGCGTCAAACCGCGTCCTTCCCATCCGAAACCTGATCTATGTAGAATCCTTCCGCAACGGAACCATCCTGCACACCATCTCCGGCGAGCTGCGCTGTACGCAGACCTATGCGGAGATTGTACGCCTGCTTCCCAAAACCGGCCGTTTCTGGGAATACGGCAGAGGTGCAACAGTCAATTTTTCTTTTGTCGAATCAATTGGAGATACCGGAGAAATCCAGCTTATTTCAGAAAATTCTGAAACTCTTTTCTGCAGCAGAAGGAAGCTGAAGGATACGCGGGCCGCTTTTACGGATTATCAATTTGCGGTTCTGAGAAATGAGGGGGTGGGCTGATGCAGCCGCGTTTAGCAGGTTTTCTTACTGCGTTCCTGTATGAAATCATCTCTACGTTGCCTTATCGGATCATCGCTTACTACCCGTTTCGGAAACAGCTGCGCTTTTCCAGAGGCATGACTGTGTTTATCATCGGATTCACACAGCTGCTGGAGTCCACCGTGTACGCGAGACTCGCACCTGAAAGCGCTTTTATGGGGCGCATAGCAGAGTACACCTTTGCCGCTGTCTGTTTCCTGATATTCATGAACACGATAAAGAGCAACCGATGGAAGCTTCTGTTTATTTACATTTTCCTGTTTGACTATATTATCCTCGTGCGCGGGATTGCTTTTTTCCTCGAAGCGCACCTGTTTTACAGCGAAACACTTACCTTTGACACCCTGCGCAGTGTCCTTCTGAACCTGATCGTTCTGGCCGTGACCATGCCGTTTATGATTCGCTTCCTGCAGCGCACGAAGGATCTTGTTTTCCAGACAGATGCGCCTTCTCTCTGGCGCGTCATCTGGATACTGCCTGGGTTTACGACGCTGATTGTCCTGATGTATACCTCTGACATTTCTCCGGAAAATGTCTGGCAGCTGCGCTTTTTCTTTGCCCGGGTGCTGCTGATCGCAGGCATGCTCGGGATTTACAACGTTTTGCTTCAGGCTCTCTCTGTCATCCGGCACGATGCCGCGATGGAGGAGGAACGCGTCCAGCAGGAAAGTCTTCTGGCGCTGCAGCGGACACAGTACAGCCAGCTCTCCCGTCATATGCAGGAGACCCGGCAGGCGCGGCACGACCTCATCCAGCACCTGCGCATCATCAACAGCTTCATCAGCACGGGCAGCCAGGAGGCCCTGCGCGATTATGTAGAAAATTATGAGCTGAGCCTCCCTCCTAACACGAACCGTTCCTACAGCAAAAACTACGCCGTCAACACGCTGGTCAGCTATTACGCCGAAGAAGCAGAGCGCTCCAGCGTCGATTTTACCGCAAAGCTGAACCTGCCGGAGCCTCTGCCTCTGAATGAGGCAGAGTTCTGCTCCATGCTTGGGAATCTGCTGGAGAATGCGCTCCTCGCCTGCCGGGAAGTGAAAGACGCAGCCCCTTACATCCGCATCCTGGCAAAAGAAAATAATCAGAAGATCCTGCTCACTGTCGACAACACCAGCGCAAAGGAGCCGGTAACCAAGGATGAACAGTTTCTCTCCTCCCGCCATGAAGGCTATGGGCTGGGGACCGCTTCCGTCCGCACGATTGCCCAGCGCCACCATGGATCTGCCACTTTTCGCTACGAACGGGGCATCTTTTACGCATCCGTGATTCTTGATCTTTCGCTGTAGCTTTTTCTGCGTCTGTGATTCTGGGGCTTTCGCTGTAGTTTTTTCGTAACTGTTCAGTACCTTCACATGCTTTTAGTTTTCATACGTACCTCGCAGCAAGTGCGAGGTACTGTCCTGAATACTTACGTTTTTTTCTACTTTCCGCAAAACGTTACGCACTCCGTCTCATCGGAGCAGCACGCACCCGCGCCGGAGATGTCCACATGGTCCGCGACACAGACACATTTATCATTATATTCGCAATTCACCGCGGCACACTGGATGCCGATGGTGCGATCCGCGTGACCGCAGCCGCAGGAGTCCTTCATACAGTCCCCTGTTCTTTCATAAAAGCTCTCACAGCAGGTCTCCTCACAGATCTGTGCCTGTTTCCCCCCTACTTCAATCTCTCCCTTGCAGCAATACATAGAATCGTTGTACCTGCAATTTTTTGCGGAACATACTAAAGCTGGCATAAAAATACTGCCTCCTTTCGAAAATGTATTTTTTCCTACGGAGACAGTATTTGCAGCTTTTCTGTTTTTTATTCCAGATACGAACCTTCATACACAGAATTTTGCCGTTCTGCATGCGAATTTTCTCTGATATTGGTTTCTGGATTACATTTCTAAATTTTCGGCTTTGAATTTCTAATTCGAAATAACCTGGTTCGTGCGAATCTCCTGCCGCATGAATCTTTGCTTTTAATTCGTCCGGATCTCCTGGCGCATAAAACCAATATAGGAGCAGCCAAACGCTACAATCATTTCCGCGATCATGCCGACCAGATGCGGCCACACGAGCAACAGACTCTGTCCCAGGGAGAGATAGCTGCTGATCGCGCCGACCAGCTGACTCGTCGTGACGACGTTGACAGAGCGAACAGACGGATTCATGATCGTCGTGACTGCCTCACTATACAGGTAATACGGTGATATCCGGTTCAGGTTCAGCTGCAAAGTGTAATACTTAACCTGGTTGAACATCTGGCCGTAATACGTATTGATTGGATACACCACTCCGGCGATGATCGTGGCCAGCAGGCTCATGAAGATTGAGAAGAAAATCCACAGCGCGATCGTCACTAATGCCGAGGTCGCTGAGTGCCTGCAGACAACGGAAAAGAGGATCGCCAGCGCCAGCCAGAACGCGATATACACGACCGTGAATGTCAGGAAAAAGAAGATCCGCAGCGCTTCCTCGCCGTCCGGTGTCAGGCCGGTTGCCAGTACGCCAACCGCACCGAGTGCCAGACCCATTGCATAAATGACAATCGCGATGACCGCCGTCCCCGCCAGAAACTTTCCTATTATAATGGAGTCGCGGTAGATCGGCTGCGCCACCAGCCGGTTCAGCGTATTGGACTGCCGCTCACTGTTGACTGCGTCGAAGCCAAGCGCCAGACCTACGATCGGCCCAAGCAGCGCGATAAAGGACATGAAGGACGGAATTGAGCTGCCGCTGGAGGTATACAATTCCAGAAACATATAATCACTGGTCGATTCCGAGAGCTCACTGATCGCACCGTAAAGACTGGCGAAGCTCGTGCCCCCGATCAGCAGCAGGAGGATGAGAAAACGCCTGCTCCTGAGCTGATCAGCCATCTCCTTGCGAAACAACGCGTAGAGTCCGGTAAAACCGCTAACTCGCCTGCTGCTTCTTCCGGCCGAACCTGCCTCGTTTTTTGTTGTTTTTTTCATAACTGCTTCTTTCATCTGCCTGCCCTGCCTTTTCAAAATAAACTCTGTAAATCTCGTCCAGATCGCCGCCGCGCTGGTGCAGATGGTAGACGGTATAACCGTTTTCTCCTAAAAACTGCGTGAGCTTCGGGCGGATATCCTTTTTCGAGGTAATCATGAACTTGTCGCCCTCTTTTTCGATCTTCTTCACGCCGTCCTGCTGGTAAAGCATGCCCAGCAGCTGGTCATCCATCGGCTGCACCGACAGCTCCAGCAGATAGTTGCCCTCCTTGCGGATATGCTCCTCCAGTTCGCGCAGCGTGCCCTCGACGATCAGATTGCCTTCAATAAAAATACCGACACGGTCGCAGATCTGCTGAATCTGCTGCAGCTGATGGGAGGAAATCAGGATTGTGCGGCCATCCTCCACCGCCAGGTCGCGAATCAGGATCAGGAGCTTGCGCATGCCTTCCGGGTCAATGCCCAGCGTCGGCTCATCCATGATAATGACCTCCGGATCCTTCATCAGCACATCCGCCACGCCAAGCCTCTGGCGCATACCCTTCGAATACGTGCCGACCTTTTGATCCCCGGCATACTCAATATCCACTCTTTTGAGCAGCGTCTCAATCCGATCCTCCAGCGCCTGCCCCTCCAGGCCGTTCAACCGCCCGGTAAAACGCAGATTCTGGCGGCCTGTCATGTCACCGTAAAACCCCGCGTTGTCAGGCAGATAGCCCACGATCGACTTCACGCCGATCGGATCACGCGTGCAGTCCATGCCCTCGATAGACGCCTTTCCGCCGCTCGGCTCCGTCAGCCCCAGCAGCATCAGAATCGTCGTCGTCTTGCCGGCGCCATTCGGACCCAGCAGGCCGAACACCTCACCCTTTTTGATCGACAGCGTCAGGTCATTCACCGCAACCTTCTTGCCGTACCGCTTCGTCAGGTGCTCCATCTCGATCACGTGCTCTGCTTTTTCCAGATTTCTGGAACGATCCCTCTGACCGGTCTCCGGTGCGTTCGCTGCAACAGCTCCGGCATTTCCGGCATTTTCCCCAGCAGCCTTCGCCGCATTCACTTCCGCGTTTTCCTGATTCGCTTTCGGCGTATTTGCCTCAGCGTTTCCCTGGGCAGCCTTTGCCGCATTCACTTCCGCATTTTCCTGGCTGGCTTTCAGCGCGTTCGATCCGGCACTGCCGTTTTTGTTTTCTTTCATTTTTGCGCTCTTATCTGCCATATCCTATCTTCTCCCGAATTTTCTGAAGATCAGCCCCAATGCGATCACCAGAAGGACAATAATTCCGATGGCAACAAATCCCCAGGTCGAGGAGGTCTTCACTGACACACGGAATGCCACGGTATCCGATGTCTCGCTCGTGCTGACCGTGATATCCGTCTCATAGTCGCCTGTAATAGAATCCTCACACGGAGTCACATATGCAGTCACCTCTGCTGAAGCACCCGCCTCCAGGGTTTCAATCGTTGACTCGCTGAAGGTCACTTCCCAGTCCGTAGGGGCAGAGGAGGAAAGCTCTACATTCGTCAGATCCACGTTTCCGTTATTCGTGATCACCAGAGTCACGGAAGAAGACTTATTTTCATACGCATCAAAGCTTAAAAGTCCGTCCGAGGTGGAAAGAGAAATGTCATAGGTACCGGTAATGCTGACGGAAAGCTCCATGGAAAGCGTCTCATTTGCGGAGGAAGCGGTCACCGGGATGGTGTAATCTCCCTGCTCCACTGTCTCCGGCGGTGTCACCGTGATCGTCAGCCCCTGACTGCTCTCCGCAGTCACGTCAATGCTAGCGATTGTCGTTGAAGTGTCATCCGAAGGAACAATCGACACTGACCAGCCAGATGGTGCTTCCGTCGAAAGACTGTAGGTCTGATCCGTCGTGCGGTTGTTGACCAGGGTCGCGTCAAAGCTGAAGGATGTGCCGGTCGCGCCCTGCTGCTCCGGATATTCCGAAGTAAAGCTGCTCTCACCGCGCACCTCCGCTGAGACATTCAGCGTCAGCGTCAGGGTGTCCGAGTCGCCCGTATCCGAAGTTGCCAGAAGGACAACTTCATATTCTCCGTCCTCCTCATCATCCGGAATCGCCAGGCTGTATGTCACAAGGCCCGAGTCATCCGATGTGTTTCCTGTAATATGTACGGAAGAAATCTCCGTGCTGCTCCCCTTAAAGTAGCCTTCCCAGCCCTCCGGAAGGGACTCCGTCGTCAGAGTGATATCATGTCCTGCGCCGTCCGCGCTGACAAAATCCAGTGAATAGCTTAAGGTATCTCCTGCCGTTGCAGACATTCCCGGGTAATCCGTGTTCATCTCAATTCCGGTCGATACCGACGCTGCCGACGCAGTGACCGTGGTCGTCTGAGTTGTCTCATCATCCTCCTCCGCTGCCAGAACCGGCATTGAAGAGACCAGCACTCCCACCGCCATGAGCAC
>JAJQFO010000062.1:5319-6518 GCA_021201095.1 Lachnospiraceae bacterium | reverse complement strand
GAGAAGGATTTTAACGGATTCCAGAGCACCGGCACGGCCTACGATTTCATCAATCTGTGCTGCCTTGCCTGCTCGGTGGAAATGGCGCAGACACAGGAAGAAATCGAGTCGATGGCGAACGGTTCCGAAACGCTTTCCATCTATTCTGAAGACGACATTGAGACTTACCGGGACGTACTCTATTATGTAGGGCAGGTGCTCGGCGGCTTCTTCGTCATCAACCGGGAAGGCAATCTGGAGTTGCGCAAATACGGCAGCGAGCCGGTAATGGAGATTGAACAGAAACACAGGTTTTCGAGCTCTTTTTCGGATTTTATCACACGGTATACGGCGGTGAGTTCCACAAATATGCGGACAGAAACTGCCGAGTATTACAGTGTGGACCCGGATGACGGGCTGACCATGAACCTGGGCGTAAACCCACTCCTGCAGTTTGGGCTGGATGAGACAAGGGCACAGCTCTGCACAAATATCCTGAATGACCTGCAGGCCGTAAAGTATGTGCCGTTTGATTCAGATACGATTGGCAATCCCGCGCTTGACCTTGGGGATGTACTGACATTCTCCGGAGGTCAGGCAGATGAGGATCAGATTTCCTGCATTACGAGCATCAAATACACCATCAGCGGGAAACAAAAACTGAAATGCGTAGGGAAGAATCCAAAGCTGTCCCAAGCGAAAAGTAAGAATGATAAGAACATTTCCGGTCTCCTGAGTCAGATTGAAGAAGGAAAGATGGGGCTTTATACCTACACGAATGCTTCTGCATATTCCATTGCGGATTCCAACACGAAAATCATAAGCATGGAGTTTACGGCGAAGGAGGAAACCTATGCGCAGTTTATCGCGCAGGTGGTTGTGGAGATTTCTGCGGATACGGTGGAACAGTCGGCAACAGCTTCCGGGACGATCACGATTCCAGACAGTTCCGGCGGAGATATATCCGAGGATGAAGCTACAGACAGCTCTTCCACGGATGATGAAGGAACAGAGACATCGGGAACAGAGGTAATGGTTTCGCTGCCGGTCACCTGGACAGATGACGGCGAAGCTCTCGTGTATGTGACCTACGAGTACAACAATTCCTACATCACGGCCTTTGCTCCGGTGGAAACCTGGCACAGCGGCAAGCATATCCTGACGCTGTTCTACCCGATTGAAGATATCGCGGCCAGCGTGGCGAGCTATTTCAATGTGTA
>JAJQFO010000062.1:1746-5219 GCA_021201095.1 Lachnospiraceae bacterium | reverse complement strand
ATGAAAATTGAACTGACGGATGTGAATACCGGGGAAGTGACCACGGTGGAACACGATAACATGATGACGGATGCCATTAACAACATCCTTGGGCTGAACCTGCTGGGGACGCTGTATTATTTCGGGAGCACCTACAGCAATACGCTGAATGGGTGGCTTACAAATCTGCTGCCAATTTGCCCCAACCTGATCGGCGGCATCCTGCTGTTTCCAAATACGCTGACGGAGGATTCCGGGAACCTGTACCCGACATCAGAAAACCTTCCGGTGGCCTATGCGTCCAACGATGTAAATTCATCCACGGACCTGCAGCGTGGCAGCTTGAGCCAGACGGAAGGCGGCGCGACGGACGATGGTTACCAATTTGTTTGGGAATTTACAAACACGCAGGGAAACGGCACGATTGCGGCGGTGGCGCTGACCAGCTCTTTCGGCGGAGTGGGCGGTTATGGCAGCATTGCGGATGACAGCTCTGCTTTCCTGCTGATGAGTACGTTGAATCAGTCTTTGGATGACGACATCACGAAGCTTTTGTTTAATGCTGTGGAGGTTGATTTTGAGAATGACACGGTGGTTTCCATCGCGTTCTCCTCATCTGCAGTCACAATCACAAAGTTCCGGATTCCGATTTTGTCCATTGGGCTGAAAGAAAAGATTGATGATTCCACGGCCACTGTCACTGAAACGCATACTATCACCTGCACGACATTCCTGCCGTCATCTACCTACCACACGTTTGTGGACGGACATGACGGGTACTGGTACGGCTTCGGCAACAGCGGAAATTCTTCCGGGAGTGCGACGCTTTTGTGGATTAAGATTTCCAAAACAGATTACACCTATACGGAGGCAAGCTTTACGCTGAGCAATGCTGCGATGACCTATGCCGGGTACCGAAGTTATTCCAGCTATCCGAGTTACCGAAATAAGTGCGTGGTCAGGGATGGTTATGTGTATATTCCGTCCTATGATGCTGCCGGAGTATATAAAATCAACCTCTCCAACTCCGCTGATGTGACGCTCATCAGCCTCGGATATACTTCCGCAGGATACAGCCTGAGCGGCGGCAGCTACGGCCTGTTTCTCGACCGGATTGAGGATGTAATTATCGGATATGATTTCCAGATCCTCGCGGATGATACAGTGATACAGACAGTCGGCAGTAAGCGGTTTGAGTACTCTGGCACTCCGATGTTCCGCTACAAAAACTTCCTGCTGTTCTGGGGCGGTGAGTATTCCATCACGAAGCGGTACCTGGCACTGCTGACTCCGTATATGGCGACCATCAATAACCTGGACACGGCTGTGGTGAAGACATCGGATATGACGATGAAGATCACGTACACGCTGACGGAGTCAGTCTGATGGTACGGCGATGGCGTTAATGACCAGCGGCACCTTGACGGACAAATGTAAAGCGGCAAAGGTTTTAGGCCTCTGCCGCTTTCACAGGGAATGGATGCCAGGATATCCGGCGTGATTATCTCTTCCTGGATCTGCGTTCATGACCGTAGGTGACATGCGGCTCGGCTACCATCGGCAGCGGCTCGGCGTTTCTTTCGCGCCGTAGGGTTTCGAGTTCGCGGTACTTCCGCTCAAATTCAAGCTTAAGCTCCCTCTCGCGAAGTTCGTTTTCTTCCGCTTCTGTGAGCAGTCGGATGCGGATGGAGCCTTCCTCATATTCCACTACGAGGCGGGTGCCGACAGAGAATCCGAGGGCTTCGAGCCACTTCCCTTCCATCTGGATTTTGGGGAGCAGGCCGCCGTTTGCCTGGTACTTGTTGGAATACTGCACTTTGATGTTTTTTGTCTTCATGAAAAATCCTCCTTTTGGCTTCGCCGTCTTCGCGGCGGTGTTGTTTTTTGTAGTGTATTAATCACTCTGAAAGCTTATATTAGCAAGCACAATCGGAGGCATAAATTGTACAAATATCAGCGCGGAGATTTGTGCTGATTATGGTTCGGAAACTGGCGGCTCCATTCGCGGGAGACCGCTTTTTTCATACATTTATATAAGGAAAGGTGGTAACTGATTATGAAAGAATTCTGGAACATGATTCAGGTCATCTTCACCGGAATCGGTGGATGGCTGGGGTATTTCCTCGGAGGCTGTGATGGGCTGCTGTATGCGCTGCTGGTCTTCGTGGTGATTGATTATCTCACCGGTGTGATGTGTGCGGTGAGCGACCGGAAGCTGTCTAGCGAGGTAGGCTTCAAGGGCATCTGCAGGAAGGTGCTGATTTTCCTGCTGGTGGGCATCGGGAGCATTCTGGATGCACAGGTTATCGGCACGGGGAGCGTCCTGCGGACAGCGGTCATTTTCTTCTATCTCTCGAACGAGGGAATCTCTATTCTGGAGAATGCGGCGCACCTGGGGCTGCCGGTACCGGATAAGCTGAAGCTAGTATTAGAACAGCTGCACGACCGGGCGGAGACGGAAACCGCTTCTGAGGAAGCAGACGCAGAAAATGAGGAGGAAAACTGATTATGAATCTTGTGGAATCGATTCTGACGAAAAATCCCTGTTATACAGCAGGAAAGACCATCACGGTCAAGGGGCTGATGCTGCACTCGGTGGGGTGCGCACAGCCCTCCGCATCCGTGTTCATCAAAAACTGGAACAAGGCGAGCTACACAAGCGCCTGTGTTCACGCCTTTATTGACGGCAACGACAGTACAGTTTACCAGACGCTCCCGTGGAATCGGCGTGGATGGCATTGCGGAAAAGGTACATCCGGCTCATCAGCAAACGACACGCATATCGGTGTGGAGATGTGCGAGCCTGGGAGCATCACCTATACATCTGGAGCGAACTTTACTGTTTCGGACGCGGCAGATGCGAAAGCCGTAGCGAAGCGCACCTATGAAGCGGCAATCGAGCTTTTCGCGTATCTCTGCCAGAAATACAGTCTGGATCCGACTGCAGATGGCGTGATCATCTCCCATGCGGAGGGATATAGCCGGGGCGTCGCCTCCAACCATGCAGATCCGGCGCATCTGTGGAAGGGGCTGGGGCTGCCGTACACAATGGATACTTTCCGTGCAGCAGTAAAAGCGGCGATGGGAACAGCCAGCACGGAGACTTCTTCAGAAAACGCTGGCAGTTCTTCATCCGGCAGTTCATCCTCCGGCACGACAATCTCCGAATCAAGCCTTCCGACGGTTCCGTTCTCAGTAAAAGTCCTCGTCTCTGACCTGAATTACCGCGACCAGCCGTCCATGAACGGCACCGTCAAGGGACAGACTGGCAAGGGGACGTTCACAATCACTGAGGTCAGCGGAGGCTGGGGCAAGCTGAAAAGCGGAGCCGGATGGATTTATCTGCTCAACACCAACTACTGCACGATTGGCTCCACCACGAGCAGCGCATCCGCTTCATCCAGTAGCAGCTCGTCTGTGCCCTATCAGGTGAAGGTGACGATTTCTGACCTGAACATCAGGTCAGGACCAGGCACCGACCATGCCAAAATCGG
>JAJQFO010000062.1:0-1646 GCA_021201095.1 Lachnospiraceae bacterium | reverse complement strand
TGAGGAGGTACCGAGCTATGACAGATAAACAGAAAACACAAATTGAGCAGATGCGCTCCGGAGATTACAGCTACGCGATGATTGCCGAGGTTCTCGGTCTTTCAAGAGAAAGCGTTAAAAAATACTGCCAGCGCCACCCTGTTTCCATTACGGAAGTTCCAACCAAAACTGATTCCACCCCACACCTCTGTTGCAAGCACTGTGGGATTAGCATTCCCATTGTACACGGCAGAAAACAGCCTCACTTCTGCTCCACATCGTGCCGCAGGGCATGGTGGAAGGCACATCCTGAAAACGGAACCCGAAAGGCATATTACACTATCGTCTGTGCAGGATGCGGTCAGACCTTCCAGTCCTACGGTAATGCCGGACGGAAATATTGTTCTCACGACTGCTATATCCGCAGCCGTTTCAAAGGTGGTGACAGCAATGGATAATAAGCAGTTTGAAGCCGAAAAGAACTACCAGGCTTCTATGCTATGCTTCCGGCAGATGCTTGACCGCGGCCAGATTACGCAGAAGGATTACGAGCGTATTGATACAATTCTGCTCAAAAAATACCGGCCATTATTGGGCAGTTTATGCTCCGACATCCGCTTGACTTAATCACCTTTCAGAGTGATGTATAGTGGTGGAAAGGAAGTGATTTTTATGCGGAAAATTACAAAAATTGAACCAACTGTACCAAAGATACCAGAGCGAAAGAAAGTCGCTGCCTACGCCAGAGTTTCGATGGAAACGGAACGCCTCCACCACTCACTCTCGGCTCAGGTCAGCTACTACAGTGATCTGATCCAGCGCAATCCGGAATGGGAATACGCAGGCGTCTACGCTGATGAAGCTATATCCGGCACATCCGTGAACAGACCTGAATTCCAGCGTATGCTTGCCGACTGCGAGACCGGGAAAATTGACATCATCCTCGCCAAGTCCATCTCGCGATTTGCCAGAAACACGGTCGATCTGCTGAATGTAGTGCGCCACCTGAAGGAGCTTGGCATTGAAGTCCGGTTTGAAAAAGAGAACATCAACTCGCTCAGTAGTGACGGGGAACTAATGCTGACACTCCTCGCATCCTTTGCGCAGGAGGAGTCCATCAGCATCAGCAACAATGTAAAATGGGGAGTCCGCAAGCGGATGCAGGAAGGCATACCGAACGGGCATCCCAGAGTGCTAGGCTATCGCTGGGAAGGCGACCAGCTTGTCATTGTTCCCGAAGAAGCAGAAATTGTAAAGCGGGTCTTCCAGAATTTCCTGGACGGAAAATCCAGACTGGAGACAGAACGGGAATTTGAAGCCGAGGGCATTCGGAGCATCAACGGCTGCGTAATGCGGGATTCTAATCTGAAAACCATTCTAAGCAATGTAACTTACACGGGGAACCTGCTCCTGCAGAAGGAGTACATTTCAGACCCCATTGATAAGAAGCGGAAAAAGAATCGCGGCGAGCTGCCACAATACTTTGTTGAAAACACGCACGAGCCGATTATCGATATGGAGACATTCCAGTATGTACAGGATGAAATGGCAAGACGTAAGGAGCTTGGTGCGTTGGCAAATAAGAGCCTGAACATTTGCTGCTTTACTGGTAAAATCAAATGCCCCTACTGCGGCCTCAGCTATATGCACAATGCGCGAAAGCCGAG
>JAJQFO010000135.1 GCA_021201095.1 Lachnospiraceae bacterium | reverse complement strand
TACACTGCCGGATCGGGAACGTGATGTCATCCGTCTTCGGTTTGGGTTTGTAGATGGGAAAATCTGGACTCTTGAGGAAATAGGCGATCAATACCATGTCACGAGAGAGCGTATCCGTCAGATTGAAGCAAAAGCGCTGCGAAAGCTGCGGCTTCCGTCACGACGGTCACAGCTTGCAGATTTCTTGTAAGTATACGAGGATTATTTCAGAACATCAAAAATTGTCCCATGACTGTCGAAAACACCTGAATGACTGTCGAAAACACCTGATTTTCGACAGTCACACACTAATACTCTTAAGAAAAAGTTCCGAAATTAATTGTTCTCCGATGATAAAATAAAATCATTCGAGGAGGAACGTTCATGAATTGCAAATATCAGGAGAAAAATCCAAGTGACAGTACAGACACAAATGACCAACCTTATAATATAGACAGCGTTTCTCAAAATGTTAGAAATGATTCGCCGGACGAATTTGGCTGGCATATATCCTCGTGCAAGCCAAAACCACAATGGAAAATTGCCCGTCAGCGATCCTTACGCCGAAGAATTACAGCCTTCCTTTCCGGAGGTATTGTGCTGCTCCTGCTGGTATTACTAATCCATTATTTCCGTTTTGGCTCCGTCCAACCGGTTCCCTTACTTAATGAAGATTGGGTAACAATCTCCCTGCTCCCGGAAAATCAGTATTCACGGCCCGGGATTCGGATAAATCAGATCAATGCGGTCGTCGTACATTATGTTGGAAATCCTGGAACAACTGCTGATGAAAACAGAAGCTATTTCGCTGGGCTTGCGACGTCTGGCGCTACCTACGCAAGCAGTCATTTCATCATCGGGCTAGACGGCGAAATCCTTCAATGTGTGCCTATGGATGAAGTTGCCTACTGTTCGAATAACCGAAACTACGACACGATTTCCATTGAATGCTGTCATCCAGGCGAAGATGGTGCTTTTACTTACGAAACATATTCTTCTCTGGTTCGTCTGCTTCGCACTCTGTGCCAGATGTATCATTTAACAGAAGAAGATATCCTCCGCCATTACGATGTGAGCGGAAAATCCTGCCCATTATATTACGTAGAACATGAAGATGCATGGGAACAGTTAAAAAAAGATGTGTTCAGTTGAATCAAACGGAATTTTACCAGAATAGACATTTCACAACTGCAACTTTCGTAAAAATAGCCCGCAGCCGCCGAAAACACAAGATTTTCGACAGCTGCGGGCTGTGTATTCTTACAAGGTCTGTTCTTTTTTCTTCTGCTCCATCTTTGTGTGATCCACTTCCAGAATCGTCTCCACGGTCTTTCTGGCAATCAGCAGATCCTGCATGGTTTTTCTCGCTGTGCGGTATTCCGTATATGCTTTTTTCTTGTCCGCAAGGACCTGTGCATATTCCTGATTAAGCTGTTTAATTGTGGGGATTTTCTTTCTTGCCCCTCCTTTTCGGGAACCGGAAGAGGCTGTTGCTGTAGTCGTATCAGCATCCAGCTGGTCAAATGCCGCCTTTGCCGCTTTGTGCAGAATAATTTCTTCCCGATGTTCTTCCAGAAACTTCTTGCTGTATCCAGCCTTTCGATAAGCGGTATAGACATCTTTGGTTCTGGAATAATTGATAATGTGCTTTTTCAGCGCAGCGATCTCTGCCAATCGGCTCTCGGACGCCTTGATGGAATCGGACAGCTCGTTGAACCGGGTGACTGCCGCCTCTGTTTTTTCTGACAGTTCCTCAAAAGTATCAACGCCCTGCTCCTTAATGAAACAGACTGCCTCTGCCATCTGCTTCAGAATAAAAGTCTTTGCCCAGCGAGCATATCCAGCGCCCTTCCCCTGCTCCATCTTTTCCTGAATATCAATTAGCAGCCGCAGCTTTGGCTGTACTTCGGCGAACGACTTTTCTTTCGCGCCTTTTGCCCGCTTTCTGGACTGATGTTCCTTTGTCCCGGCCAACACCGCACGAAGATCTTCCTCGGAATAGCCGTCGTCCAAAGAACGCAGACAGATAAAGCGTTTCTGACCTTTACCTTTCAGCGAAATATTCTTCCCACATTTTATTTCGTATTCTGTAACCTCCACATCATTCTTGTTATTTCCTGTCCGCATTTAGAAACGCAAAAAACGGCATCTATGATAAAGATTCCACAGACGCCGTTTTCACTAAATTTCTGCCTTGTATTTTCAGGCTTTTTGGGCCCCTAAATGCGGACAGCGTGCCTTTTCTTTCGCTTCCGTTCCCGGTCACCTGCTCTCCGCACTGCCGCCGCACAGACCGGACAATATTTGCTGCGGTTGGAATGCGGTACAAATCTGGTTCCGCACTTCACGCACCTCCGCAGAGCAATATCCTTAAATATCTCCGCTTCTAGCTCCGGAAACATCGGCAGTAATGCATTACGAAACCACCGACACCAGACAGCATAGGAAATCTGCTGCGGGCATACCCGCTCGTCCCCATCCTCCAGCAATAAACAGTTTCCTCTGTCATAATTGCTGCAGTATTTCTGGATGATCTTCGCTGCCTGCCTCTGCTGGACGGGTGTCATTTCATACAGTGTTCCGTCTGTCTTCCGCTCAATCGGCGGTCCATATCGTGAGCCTTGCTCCACCTGTTGATTCACCTCCTTCCCAAATCGGATAGAGAGCGCGCTTCTCTCTATCCGCTACGCTGGACGGAACTGCATAGCCTCCTTGTCCGCCCGTGCGCATAAAAATAAGCCCGCATGAGCAAATCTCTCATGCGAGCTATGTATCATATGTCCGTACTCGCGAAGCGAGTATGGATGCAGGCCGCGCCAATCGCGAAGCGATTTTCAATTGCGTGGCTTTCATTGTACTATCATCTTTCATCAGTTTTACTGTAAGCATTTAAAACAATTCTTTCAGAATCAATCTGGTAATTCCCTCATTATCTCCCGGCTGAATCCGCTTAATTTTCGGTTCGAGGCCGTAGCCAAACTCCTCCCTGATAGCAGAGCGTATTCGCGTACCGCCATGAAAACCGTGAATGACCCGAACCTCATACACGGCACTTCCAGCACTATCCACTTTCTTATGAATAGCATCCAATGCTTTTTCCACGTTCATCCCGTGTACATCTATTGTAATAATCGGTTCTGAAAGCATTACACTCCGGACTCCTTTGTGTTTAATCTAAGAAAAAAGCGACATCTGCTCATAATCCGTCCGCCTGTTCAGCATCTGCGGTATCTTTTGCAGCGCCACTTTCATCGTATCCTCATCGAACAGCCATCCTTCCAGTTCACCTTCAGACAGAAGCAGCGGCATACGGCTGTGAACAGGAGAGACGGAATCATTTGCATTGGTTGTGATAATCACAAATTTTCTTTGTGCATTGAAGCAGCCTGCCAGAAACAGAATCGGTGAGCCGTCCTCAAACCAGTATTTTTCTTTTGATGGACTCCACTCATAAAACCCCTTTGCCGGAATCACACACCGGCGCGCGAGAATATCATCCCGGAAGGTTCGTCTTTCCAATATGCCTTCCGATCTTGCGTTAGCGCCAGCCAAACGCGAAGCGTTTTTTGCATGGCTGGCGCGCATTGCCGCCGAGCAAAGCGAGGGGGCGTTTCCATAATCAACAGGTTTTTGCCCTGATAACCGGGATAACCCCAGACCATATTCTCCGCAGCCAGCCTTCCGTTTTTCTGACTGAATACCGCAGCGGTCTCCGATGGCCGGATGTCGCCTGTTCTGATCGGAAAATCCGTATTTTTCGTAATCCGATGGAATTCATCAGCTGTATCATCATCAACGTAATAGCGTCCGCACATTGTTCTCTCCGATTCTGAACTACAACATTAAATAATGGTTCCCATCCAGCAATAATCTGTCTGTCCTCACTGATTATCCTGTGATAAACCTTTGACTTATAGCAAATACGGCCACTAATGCCACAATAGAGACAATGCCAACCAACCGAAACACAATAACCAGTGTCCGCGTCAGCCTGTCGCCCTCTGCATAAAAATCTTCAGGATTGTCCGGATTAACATATAACGTTCTCCGGTCTCCCACCCTCTGATAACCTTCCTTGTGGCCAGTGTTGTCAAATATTTCCATATCTCTGCCGTTCCAACGGAACCGATATTTGGGAAACCAGGAATATGTCCTTGGTCCATCTGCATCGAGATCCATCCGTCGTTTCTGAATCTCTATGATTTCCGCTGTTACCGGCACCGTACATTCTTTCGCTTTCCTTTTCTCACCTCTGGTGAGCAGAACTGATACCAGAAGGAACACGACTGCCAGAATCCCTAAGATCAGGTAAAAGAACCCTGCTATAAGTTGCGCGTCAGACATATTCTTTCTGCCTCCTCATTTCGCCATTAAATGCGTACAGATGAATTCTGCGGTCAAAAAAGCGTCCCTTTCAAACCTTCCTCACTCAGCATAAATGGCGTGAATACCCGAGTCAGTCCATGTTTGATCTTATCCTCATCTACATGGATCAGGAGCAACGGCGTCCCCACCTTCAGCTGCGTCAGTCTGACCCGAAATTCTACATCCAGTTTTATACCGCTGCGGGACATGAATTTTACGTCATCCACGCCCAGCATTCCCGTCGAATCAGTTATGATCTCGTACACACTGCCAGGAATAACGATAAAATCACCGCTGCGAAAAACGTTTAGTTCTGAGGGTCCATCCATTTGCCCTTTTATAAGCCCAACTGCAATCGCAAGAAATATTATGCCTATTACTACAGATGCCGTCCCGCTTACCGTATATCCATATATACAAATAAGACCAAGAGCGACAAACACTACAATCAATGGTCTGAGTGTCCTTTCCCCATTCCTGTATAAGTGTTCGTAATATCGTGTGATCTTATAAATTTCATCCTGAGTCGGCTTCCGGACTCCGTCCAAACCACTTAAATCAATTCTGGCCATCATACCTCCTCTGCATTTTCCTGTAGCTTTCCATAATTACCAAGACTGTTCTTCAAGCGTTCATAATTATCCGCCAGCAAATCTACAATCACAATCTTTTTCCCATTTTTATACAAAATCATCTGGTACTTTTTCGTTATCTCTACTTTTTCTATTTCTGAAAAGGATACGTTCCGTTTTCTGTGTAGCAGCTTATGGATTTCCATATTGCTTCCATCCACACGAATTCTCCAGCGAGAAGCCCATATCATCACCAGAAGTCCGATAGCGGCGACAATCAGAGAAAAACGGATTAGTCCAACCGTGATTCCCGGAATTCCCCTGATATCGCAAATAGTAAAAAAGGCGAACAAAATCATTCCCATACCGAACATAGCCAGATAAACATACTTTAACGCGGCCGGCATCTTCACCACATAACTCTCATCACTCTGCCCGGAACCGCTGCCTGTACTGTCACGATTGTTCAAATGGCCGATCACAGCATATATCACGCACATCGTCACTGCATATACGATATACTGAACCGTTTTTCCCATAATTTGCTCTCCCTAACACATTTCCTTGACCGCACCGATAAACTGAAATTTACTTTATATATTTATATAGTGGGTGGTAAAGTCCTGTTGGTTTATAGTACTCTTTCGTTTCGTATTGAAACCCAAGTTTTAACAGAATTTTTTGAGATGCTCTATTATTCGGATTATGCCCTGCTTTTAACTCAACAGCACCTAATTTAGAAAATGCATAATCTATAACTGCTGTAGCGCACTCCACTGCATATCCATTATGCCAGTATTCTTTTCGCAAATGGAAACCGAGTTCATAAACATTTTTTTTGTTATTATATGGGCGAAGACCACAGCATCCGATTAAATCACCGCTACTTAGTGAATAAACAGGAAAATACTGAACACCATACTTATTAAAATTATTTATTTCCGTATGTAAACGACTTTCGATTTCATCGATTGTAAAAACACCACTTGCACAAATATATTTTGTCACCTCCGGCTCTCCCCATAAAGATACAGCCAAAGGCAAATCAGAATCATTCCAGTATGAAAACCCACAGCGATTTGTTGTCATAAAAAATTCCATAGTATTGCCTCCAAATTTCAAGACTTTGTCATTATAAATGGCATGATAAAATATCTATGCAGACAAAGCAAATCGACAACAACCTCCGATTTTTCAACAAGCTACGTCATATATTTTAATCCTGCCAGCTCAACATTATTTGCAAAGCTTCCAATTTCATCCTCATGCTCTTCAAAAAATGAAAACGAATATCGGCCACCATTTTCAGCATACTCTTGTTTTGTCAATTTGTTTTGATTTAGTTTGGCAGCTACCCTTCTAATATCAATTATGATATCATCCTGATTTATTTCTGTCATCTGGTATCCCTTTCAAATTCCGTAACATCGGTTTGTTTCTTCCCGCCGATACCCCCATTATATCAGCCTCTCTCATCGCAAACAAGAAGAATATATGCATTTTCGCTATGTGGTGCTATGTAAGCAGCCCGCAGGCTGCCCAGGCTATGCCTGTCCACAAGGAATCATATCAGACCGGCTCATCATCTGCATCATCTTCACCAATCTCATAATCCTCGTCGTCGTACTCGTCTTCCGGTTCTTCCCCGGAATAGCC
>JAJQFO010000004.1 GCA_021201095.1 Lachnospiraceae bacterium | reverse complement strand
TATTTATAGATTTCCTTTTCTTTTTCAGACATCGCTTGTATCTCCGTCTTCATCCCGGAATTCCCTTACTTCTGTCAACTCAAGAACACGCTGGAAGCCAGGAAATCCGGAGCCTAAACCGCAATATATGCCGCCGACGTTCAAGGGTTTGTCGAAACAGAAATATAATTTTGACCGCTTGCCCCGCTGGCCTGTGACGGCATTTTCTCGGATGACTCTGTAAACGTAGCACTTCCCCATCGTCTGCACCTCTGTTTCACTCCGTGATCTCTGAAAGATCGATTTGTAATGCTGCTGCGATTTTTTCCGCTGTGGTCTTAGAGCAGCTTCGGCCATTTGCTACTGCATTAACTGTAGGCCTGGAAAGTCCGGATAGTTCACAAACCTGTTTCTGTGTCATGTCGCGGCGAAGCAGTTCCGTGTTAAATTTGATTCTATCTACTCTCATGATTTTTCACCTCCTGTTGGATTCATTTGAATCTCTTAGTGTGTAGTATAAGGATTCTTTAGAATCTTGTCAAGCATTTTTTTATTCAAATTTTTATTCATTTGAATCTATACAAATATTCAAAATGATGTTATTATATAGGCAATAATGGGAAGACGGAGGTACTAACAATGACGGGAGATAACATTAAGCAACTTAGAATAAAAAAAGGAATAACTCAAAAACAATTAGCAGAGAAAACGGGACTAGCTGCAATTACTATCCGTCAATATGAAAGCGGTAAAAGAGAACCAAAAACAGAATCTCTCAAAAGAATTGCCCTTGTTCTTGAGTGTGATATCTCAGAATTAATAGATGTCTTTGCTGCCAATTTTGATTCTAAAAATGTACAAAAAACCACAGAAGAATGGAAACCGGTGTTTGATCGTTTGGGATATAAAATTGTTCAGTCTTATGCAGATGAAAAAGATGCATTTGTCACGTTTGAATTGAAAAAGGATGGAATAACGAAAACAGTTTCCACACCCGCACTTTCTGAAATAAAAAGGCAAACAGAAGAAAGTATTTTCAGTATACAAAGAGATTTGATTGATTCAAAGACGGCAGTCCTTTTAGAGTCTATTAAGCCTGATTAGAATTTGCACCGGCGTAAAAATGCGAACATCTGGCCGCAAAATCTTTGAATATTTGCCATAAATGGCGAGTATCGGCTGCTCAATTTCGAGCAGTCCGCACTCGTAATTTTGCGCCGGCGCAAAAATAGCTCATTGAAAATATAATATGCTTAACCGGGGAGCCGGGGGATGTCTCTCACCTGATCCGAGTACCTTGCGGAAGGGGTGATTATTATGAGTACATATGAAGGAATCATGGTTTTATTGACTGTTGCTTCTCTGATAGTCTCGATTCTGGAAATGAAAAATAAGAAATAGCCGTCCTGCACTCTGGAAAGTTTAAGGACGGCTATTTCTTATAGCATGTTACAAATTTCGCCGGGTCGGGTGAGTCGTGTTCACCTTCCGGCTCCCTTGTTAAGCATATTATATGCTATTAAAATCAAAATTTCAACCAAAATTTTAAGGAAGTGAGAGAAATGGCCTCAATCAGGAAGCGCGGCAATACATACCAGATAACCGTGTCAAATGGCCGGGATGCCACCGGGAAACAGATCTTAGAAACAGCAACCTTCACGCCGGATCCAAATCGGACAGAAAAGCAGAATCAGAAAGCACTCGAACAATTCGCTGTTGAATTTGAGCGTGATGTCAAGGACGGCCAGAATGTAAAAGGCCGCAGAATGACGCTGAAAACACTTTCAGATCTATTCTTGGAAGATAATAAGCCGGGTGAGAATTCAGATTCTACAATGTCAATCACAACATGGTCAGAATACCGCCGCAGCCTGCAGAAGCGCATACTCCCACAGATCGGACACTTTAAGATCTCCGATATCACTGTAAAGACCATGAAAGACTATGGGAAGACCATGCGCGCGGATGGATCCAGGCAGGACGGCAAGTCAGGCGGACTTTCTGAATCCACAATCACAAAAGACTATGCTACAGTCAGCTCCATCCTCTCTTATGCCGTGGGAGAAGGCCTGCTCACATTGAATTCTCTGATCTATGCCGGAAAACAAGCAAAAGGCCATAAAATCAAACGGGAATATAAAGTGCAATATCTTACCGTGGAGCAGACGCAGGCTTTTCTTTGGGCGTTGGATCATCCTATTACTGTGAATTATCCGGCCAGGCAAAGAAAGGACCGGAATGGAAACGTTTACACGGTTGCAGCATATTCACAGGAATGGAAGCTGTCTCTCAAATGGCGCACTTATTTCTATCTGTCTTTATTCGTCGGAGATCGCCGCGGGGAAAATGTTTCCCTTAAGTGGAATGACATAAATTTGAATACCGGGGAAGTGCATATCAAAGAATCAACGGCTTATGTAGACAAGCAGATTTATCACAAGGAAACGAAGACTTACCAGAGCCGAACAGCGGTTATTCCTGGCATTGTCATTAGCATCCTGAAGCAGTGGAAAGTGGAGCAGATGAAAAGGTCTGTTGAATATGGCTCTTACTGGGTCGGATATCGTGGCAATGAATTTGAAAAGAATTATATTTTCACACAGGACACTGGGAAACAGATGCATCCTGATAGCCCCTACACGCAATTTAAACGCATTATCCGGATTTACAACGATAACGCCGCGCTGGATGACGCACACCGGATTCCTGACAACATCAGGCCACACGATCTGCGTCATACTGCAGCATCCATTCTAATCGCGAACAACATGGACCCGCGCTCTGTAGCCGGGGTGCTTGGTCACGCGAACGCCAGCACAACATTGGATATTTACTCTTATTTCTTTCAAACGAAGAACCAGGAAGCTGCGAACATTATGCAGCAGGTGCTTGCAAATTCTTAATAAATCGTTAGTCAAATGTTAGTCAAACACCCATTTAACCGTCCGTTTCGGGCGGTTTTTCCTTCCTAAAACAGCAAAAAAGCCTTGAAAATCAAGGCTTTTTTTATTCAGCTGGAAATGGGACTTGAACCCACGACCTACGCATTACGAATGCGTCGCTCTACCGACTGAGCTAATCCAGCATATTCTGTTTTGATTCAACACATTTTGCCTGATCTGTCAGACATTCTGTATACTTTAATTCTCTGTCCGACCGACCATGCTATTATATAAAATTTTTCTGAATTTTGCAAGGTTTTTTTTACAAAAATTCCGATTTTTGAATTATTGTATTTTTTTGTAAATGTTCCTTAGTATTCTGTTAAATTCGTATGTGAATCGAAATTTCTTCATTTTTCACATATATACATAAGAATGTATGGAACAAGGCATTTATCCAGTCATAAATCCAATTTCTAATTTTTAACAGGTATTCTAAGCAGTTCACTTACTCTCACATTCAAATGTTTCTCTATAGCGACGAGATGTTCCTCCGGAAGGTTAATCTTTGGATGCCGCGTAAACCGAAAGCCAATCATACGCCGCAGCTGTTCTTTTTGCCTCGGCCCCATAATCTCCGCGCAAACATCTTCAAAGGAAATGCCATATGGGTTGGATCGTGTCTTCGCATATTCTGCCAGATCGCGGTAATCATCTCCGCAAGCATAACAGAACAAAGATAGTCCATTATCAAAGATTGGTGCCGGAGCGATAATTTTGCCAGTGTGGTTGTCGCGCAGAATTCCGAAGTTTCCAAAATGTCGATCTTCATTGTAAATCAGCGCGTCAAACACCAGCATGCTGCGAATCTGTTCTGAAAAATCCTGTCCAAACGAGTCAAAATATTCCAGGCAGGCAGCAAGCCCGCCGGTTTTTACAATCCTGCCGACAGGAACGTATGCTGTGTCAATGTTCGTGAAAAGAGCACATTTTGATGCCGTGATGCCTTTCCAGTTTTCCAGATCGTAGTGTACTGCGTTCAGTCCCATCTTCCTGGCAATTTGCGACGCATAATATTCGCTATAAGGTTCCCTTCCTGCATTTGATGCGCCTGAAGTCCCTCCCTTATACAAATAAATGCCATCGTTTTCTATAAAGCGCCACGCCTTCGGAAGCATCCCTCCGGTCGTCAGCTCCGGAGAGGTGCTGAAAGCCTGATCGCTGCCTCCCGCACCAGTGTAAGCTACCAGAGACAGGATTTCAGAAAACCGGTTTTCATACAAATTATAGTCTGAAAATTTCCCGGTAAACCCCTGCGGCACCACCCAGAAGCTATCATTTAAAGACAACCCCTTGCATACATCAATAATTCCCTGTGTATCGTTGATATTTAAGCCCAGGGTTCGAAGAATTTCTGACACAAATGCCCGGTTTTTCGGGATAACTCGCCGTTCGAGCCAGCGCACAACGCCTTCGTCTGTGAGATTCAAATCCAATGGAAGCAGATATTCTTTTTCCTTATCAATGGTGAGAATTTCCGCCACGAGTCCGGCCAGTCCCCGTTTTTCCATTGAAAACGACATCAATTCGTCGTCATAAAGCCGTAAACTGTATACCTCTTTCATGGCTTCACATCCTCACCTGATAATTATTTGATAAACTGCTCAATCGCCTTGTTCAGTTCTTCGATCTCCTCCATATCGCCGGTCTGTACTGCATCGACGAGGCAGTGTTTAATGTGGTCCTGGAGGATAATTTTTCCCGTGTTGTTAATAGCGGATTTCACAGCGGAAAGCTGCACCAGTACCTCGCTGCAGTCACGACCATCCTCGACCATCCTTTTGACAGATTCCAGATGGCCGATCGCCCGGGAGAGACGGTTCAGCACAGCCTTTGTGTTTTCATGCGTATGCGTGTGACTGTGCTGAATGACAGTGCCATCCTCTAAGACATGTGTATGAACATGCGTGTGTTCCTGTTCCGGAAGGTTTGCTGTCTTTTCAGCATGAATATGCTCCTGTGTTTTTACAGATTCTTTACTTATATCCATCTGTCCTCCGTTTTTTATACTGAGCGAGTCTGATAATACGGCATCATATGCGCTGCTATTTGCTATTTTGTGCACTATTATGCAGTCGTTTTCGCAGAAGCAGCACCCGTACTCGTCTTTTTGGCCGCAGACTTTCTTGCTGCTGTTTTTACAGGTTTTTTCGTTGCAGGCTTTTCTCCTGCTTCCGCCTTTACGGCCTTTTTCGCCGCAGGCTTTTCGCCGACTGTTGTTTTTTCAGTCTTTTCCACTGCAGGCTTTTCTCCCGCTTCCGTCTTTGCAGCTGTTTTCTTCGCAGAATTTTTTTCTTCGGACATTGCTTTTTCCGCTGCCCTCTTTGGTGACAATTTTGTTTTTTCTGTCAATTTTTCAGCTGCAGGCTTTTCAGCCACTGTCTTCCCGACAGCAGCTTTCTCGGCGGCTGCAGCGGTTTTGGCGGAGGTCTTTTTCGGTGCTGCTTTCTTTACGGAAGGCTTCGTAACCTTCGCTTCCTCATCTGCCGCGGAGCGTACCGCCTCATCCTTCGTACACTTGAAGATGGCGATGCCCATCGGCGGCACCTGGATGCGGATGGAATCTTCTCTGTCGTCGCAGATTTCCTTTTTGGATGCCTTTACACGCGGATTGGTCTTTCCGGTTCCGCCAAAGGATGTGGCATCGCTGTTAAAGATTTCTTTATACTTTCCGCCATACGGAACGCCGATCTGATATTTTTCATAGGCAATCGGTGAGAAGTTGCAAACGACCAGCAGATCGTCGCTTCCTGCCGCGCCTCTGCGCAGGAATACAATCGTATTCTCATTTGCCGAAAGCGTATCCATCCAGCCAAATCCTTCCGGATCGTAATCCTTCTGATACAGTGCAGGCTGTGAACAGTACAGAGTCAGCAAAGCCTGCATGTAGGCCTTCATCTGCTGATGCTCTTCCTGCTGCAAAAGCTCCCAGGGAATCACTGTATGACAGCTCCACTCGGAAGGCTGACCAAACTCCTGTCCCATGAACAGGTGCTTTTTCCCCGGATGGGTCACCAGATAGCCATAGGCAGCGCGCAGATTGGCGAATTTCATCTTGCTTTTGCCGGGCATTTTGCTGTACATGGAACCCTGTCCGCTTACGATCACATCGTGCGAAAATCCGACGATAAAGTCTTCACTGTAAGCGTAAAGCATACCCAGTGTCAGATCTTCGTGATGGCGGGAGCGGAAATAGGGATCCAGCTGCATGTAGCCGATCAGGTCGTTGGTAAAGCCGGTGTTCCATTTGTAATCAAAGCCAAGTCCGCCGTCCTCAACAGGCGTGGTCAGCTTTGGCCAGGTGGACGAATCCTCCGCGATGAGGATGGCACCGTCTCCCTGCTTTTTGAAAATCGAATTCAGATGCTTGAAAAACTCCACCGCGTCCAGGTTTTCATTGCCGCCGTACATGTTCGGCACCCACTGGCCGTATTTGCGGTCATAATCCAGATAGAGCATGGACGCCACTGAATCCATGCGCAGGCCGTCCGCATGATAAACATTTTTCCAGAACAGGGCGTTCGCGATCAGGAAATTGGAAACCTCCGGGCGCCCATAATTATACAGCAAAGTATTATGCTTCGGATGCACGCCCTTGCGCGGATCCATGTGTTCATACAGATAAGTGCCGTCAAATGCCGCCAGTCCGTGCGCATCCCGCGGGAACTGGGACGGCACCCAGTCGAGAATCACGCCAATGCCCTGCTCGTGCATGTAGTTCATGAAATACATGAAATCCGCAGGTGTGCCAAAGCGCGAGGTCGGCGCGTAATAGCCGGTTACTTCGTAGCCAAGAGATTCGTCGGATGTATGCTCCATAACCGGCAGCAGTTCAATGTGCGTGTAGCCCATCTCTTTTACATAATCCGCGATCTTCACGGCGAGTTCTCTGTAATTGTAGAATTCATGAGTCGTCACTGCTTCTTCACTCGAGTCAATGTCAGCGACGTTCGCGCTGCTCCCCTGCGTTTTCTCATTAAAATCAGTATCACCGGCTGCTCTGTCCGGTCTGTCAAAGGTCGCAAGATCCACCTCGTAAACGGCCATCGGCGCATCCTTCGCCTGTACCTCTGCCCGGTGCGCCAGCCATTTTTCATCATTCCAGGAAAACTCGTCCAGATCGGTCACAATCGACGCCGTATCCGGGCGCAGCTCGGAAGCGTTCGCATAAGGGTCTGCCTTCAGATAAGTCAGGCCGCCTTTCGCCTTAATTTCAAATTTGTAAAGAGCCCCCTTCGCAATCCCCGGCACAAAAAGTTCGAAGATGCCGGAATCCCACAGCCGTCTCATCGGGTGCATCCGGCCGTCCCAGCGGTTAAAATCGCCGACGACACTGACACGCATCGCAAAAGGCGCCCATACGGCAAAATAAACACCGTCTGTCCCGTCAATGGTCATCGGGTGCGCTCCCAGGACTTTATAAACCTCGTACGAAATGCCCGCGTTGAATTTCTTCGTGTCCTTCTCCGTGATCTGCGGCGCAAATGCGTAGGGATCTCCGTATTCTTCCTCGCCGTCTTCATAAACGGCACGGTAAGAATAAGCTGGAATCTCGTTTCCATCGAGCATGGCCGCAAAATAACCGGCCTCATCCTCCTGCACCATCTCCAGAGGCTCTTTCTTGTCCCCAATCAGGACAAAAGCCTCCTTTGCATCCGGGAAGAACGCCCGAAAAACAACACCATCCTCCGAGACCAACGGCCCCAGATACTGATGCGGATTGTCCTCTTCGGAGTACACAAGCGCCTCAATCCCTGCCCAATCCATCAGGTCATACAGTTTTTCGTTCATAAAATCCTCCTGTTCTCTTGCCGCTGCTATCACGTAACAACAACCATTTTTCCTGCAGATGCAATCCTGTTATGCGGTCAGCAATTCTTACGTCCCGCTTGCTGCAATGCAGATGTCTATCCAACCTATCTCTCAAATAAATGCAGAAATAACCCGCTGCGAAGCTTAGGTTCAAACCAGGTCGATTTGGGCGGCATCAAAAGCCCCTCGTCAGCGACCGCAAAAAGCTCGTTAATCGAGGTCGGATACATTGCGAACGCGACCGCCCATCCTTCCTCATCCACCAGACGCTCCAGTTCAGAAAGGCCGCGGATCCCGCCGACAAAATCAATCCGCCGGTTTCTTTTCGGATCCTGTATGTCAAGCACCGGAGCGATCAGATGCGTCTGTAACGCGGAAACATCCAGCCCCAGAACCGGATCCTCGCTCTGATACGTTTTCTTTAGGGTCAGGCGATACCAGCGTGAGTCAAGGTACATCCCGACTTCGCCTTTTTTGCCCGGTTTTACTTGTCCTTCAGACGGCTGGAGTTCAAATGTCTCCTGTACCTTTGAAAGGAACTCCGGCACGGTCAGACCATTCAGATCCTTCACGACCCGGTTGTAATCCATGATCAGAAGCTCGTCATCCGGGAAAAGCACACAGAGAAAATAATTGAATTCCTCATCGCCCTCGTAATCCGGATGCTCCGCTCTTCTCTGCAGCCCCACGCGAACCGCGGAAGCGGCACGGTGATGACCGTCTGCAATGTAAATACGGTCGATTTCCGAAAATGCCTCGCAGATTTCCAGGATATCCGAGGTCTCACTGATACGCCAGCCGCGATGGCGGATCCCGTCCTCCGACTCGAAGTCGAAAATCGGTATCTCATGCTTCGCGCGCGCAATCACCGCTGCAACGCGCTCGTCGCGGTGGTAAGCCAGGAAAATCGGTCCCGTCTGCGCACTGCAGGCGTCCACATGGCGGACACGGTCCTCTTCCTTTTCCTGGCGGGTGTTTTCATGTTTTTTAATGACATTATGAATATAATCGTCAATCGACGCGCAGGCCACCAGTCCCGTCTGGCTCCTGCCATCCATCGTCAGCTCATACAGATAATAATTCTTTACCGGATCCTGCCTGAAAATACCTTCCGCAATCTCTCCTCGCAGCATTTCGTCCGCTTTCTGATACACCTCCGGCGCGTACATGTCCTGCGTGGGGTCAAACTGCGTCTCCGGACGATCAATGTTTAAAAAAGAGAGCGGATCCTTCGCGGCACACACTCGCGCTTCCTCCCGATTGTAAACATCGTAGGGAAGCGCAGCCACGCGGGATGCCAGCCCCGGAGCCGGAAGGACTCCGTAAAATGGAACAATTTCTGCCATAAAAATCTCCATATTTGCAAACGACACCAGCCGTTCTGCTTTTGTGTCTGTCAGTTTTGTAATGTTCTGCTATTTATGATTATCTGTTTTCGTAATTATTTGATTAGTGATTATCTGCTTTTTCAGCAATCCAGGACACCGATCAGGCCAGATTGCCATCCCCGTTTTTCACAACGCGGACCTTGATCACATCATCCACTGCCTTCAGCCCCGCCACAATTTCATCCGAAACCGCTGCGTCCAGATCCACCAGCGTATAGGCGTAATTGCCGCGGCTGGTGTTGCTCATATTCTGGATGTTCATGTCTCCAAGCACCTCTGTAAAGCGGCTGATCATCTTCGGAACGTTCCGGTGATAAATTGCCACACGGGCCACATGGCTGCAGACGCCCATATCGCAGTTCGGATAATTCACGGAATTGCGGATATTTCCGTTTTCCAGGAAATTGCGCAGCTCCGTCACCGCCATAACCGCACAGTTTTCCTCTGCCTCCGCGGTGGACGCGCCAAGATGCGGTGTTGTAATCACACCCTTTTTGCCCGCCGTCACCGGATTCGGAAAATCGGAGACATAGCGGTGGATATGGCCTTCCTCCAGTGCGGTGATGACTGCCTTTTCATCCACCAGCAGATCCCGGGCAAAATTAAGGATGACCGCGTTCGGCTTCATCTTCGCGATCGCCGCCTGATCAATCATGCCCCGTGTGGAGTCCATCAGCGGCACATGGATCGTAATGTAATCGCACTGCGCATAAATCTGCTCCACATCGGTGATGTGGTGGATGCTCCTGGAAAGATTCCAGGCGGCATCTACCGAAATATAGGGGTCATAGCCATAGACCTCCATGCACAGATGCGTCGCCGCGTTCGCCACCTGGACGCCGATCGCACCCAGGCCGATGATGCCCAGCTTCTTGCCGCGCAGCTCACTGCCGGCGAAGCGTTTTTTCTCCTTCTCTGCCTGCTTCTGTACGTCCGGATTCCCTGTCTGGCTATCCACCCAGTTTACACCGCCGACGATGTCGCGCGCCGCCAGAAGCATGCCCGCGATCACCAGCTCCTTCACGCCGTTCGCGTTCGCGCCCGGCGTATTAAACACGACAATTCCCTTTTCCGCGCACAGATCCAGCGGAATATTATTGACTCCTGCTCCCGCGCGGGCAATCGCCTGCAGTGTATCCGGAAGCTCCAGGCTGTGCATATCGGCACTGCGCACCAGCACCGCGTCCGCATCCTCTAAACCGTCCACCTGCACATACTGCCCGGACAGCTGGTTCAATCCGGCTGTCGCTATCGGGTTCAAACATTTATACTGAAACATTTCCTGCCATCCTCTTTCTGACTATTCACGTTCAGTGGAAAAGCCTGACTGTACAAGCCTTCCGCATCGGCTTTTGCCACATTGCTGTGAATCACTGCAATTCCTTCTCCTCAAACGCCTTCATAAAGTCCACCAGCTTCTCGACGCCTTCCTGCGGCATCGCATTGTAGATGCTGGCGCGCATACCGCCTACTGTGCGGTGTCCTTTGAGGTTCACAAATCCGGCTGCCTCAGCCTCTTTGACGAATTTCGCGTCCAGGTCCTTGTCGCCGGTCACAAACGGAACATTCATCAGCGAACGGTCTTCCTTTACCACCGTACCGTGGAACAGCTTACTGCCATCCAGATAATCATAGAGTACCGCAGCCTTCTTTTCGTTGCGCTCCTTCATTACAGAAAGACCGCCCATTGCTTTCAGCCACTTGAAGACCTGGCCGCACACATAGATGCACCAGCAGTTCGGCGTGTTGTAGAGGGAACCAGCATCCGCGTGGGTCTTAAACTTCATCATGGTCGGCGTGAACTCCATCACATCGTCCGTGATCAGATCCTCGCGCACAATGGAAATCACCATGCCGGCCGGTCCGATATTTTTCTGCACACCGCCGTAAATGATGCCGTAATCACTCACATTCACTGGCTCTGAGAGGAAGCAGGAGGAAACGTCCGATACCAGAAGCTTTCCTTTGGTATTCGGAAGCTTTTTATACTTCGTGCCATAAATGGTATTGTTTTCGCAGATGTATACATAGTCCGCATTGTCGTCGATCGGCAGATCACTGCAGTCCGGAATATAAGAAAAGGTCTTATCCGCGCTGGACGCCACCGCGTTTGCCGTGCCATATTTCTGCGCTTCCTGCCAGGCCTTCTTGGACCACTGCCCTGTGAGCACATAATCCGCCACCCGGTTCTTCATCAGGTTCATCGGAATCATCGCAAACTGCAGGCTCGCTCCGCCCTGCATGAAAAGAACCTTATAATTATCCGGAATTCCCATCAGGTCGCGCAGATCCTGCTCTGCCTCCTGAATGATGTTGTCAAACACCTTTGAGCGGTGGCTCATCTCCATCACAGACATGCCGCTGCCATTGTAATCCATCATTTCGCTCTGCACCTTCTGCAGAACCTCCTCCGGCAGAACCGCCGGACCAGCCGAAAAATTGTACACTCTGCTCATTTTTTCATTTCCTCCTCATTACGATGCTGCTATTTATTATTACAATGCTTTTATGCCTGCATCACTGCCAGAAGCAGAAGCTCTGCCAGATTTTGTATGCGGCTGACAGCCCGACATTGCATCATCATGTCGCTGCGGCCGGATGCTGCCCAGTGATGCAAGTAAAAGTTATGCTTTCGCAAGATCGTCTGCATCAAACGCTGTATCGATGGCCGCGCCCGGCGATACCATCGGGAATACCTTATCATCCGCGTCGATCTGACAGTCGATCACGACCGGACGGCCGAGACCGATCGCTTTTTCCAGTGCCGGTCCTACCTCTTCCTTTTTGGTCACCCGAATGCCGACAGCGCCCATCGCCTCAGCCAGTTTGACGAAATCCACGTTGTCATTGAGTACCGTCGCCGAATAGCGTTTGTCGTAAAACAGGGTCTGCCACTGGCGAACCATGCCCAGCACGTGGTTGTTGATGACTACCTCGATAATCGGAATATTGTAGCGGGCCGCGGTAGCAATCTCATTCATATTCATGCGGAAGCAGCCGTCACCCGCAACGTTGATCACCGTCTTGTCTGGATTCGCAACCTTCGCGCCAATTGCAGCTCCCACGCCGTAGCCCATCGTCCCCAGGCCGCCGGAGGTCAGAAGTGTGCGCGGTTTGGAAAACTTGTAATACTGCGCGGTCCACATCTGATGCTGACCGACATCGGTCACGATAATCGCGTCTCCCTTCGTCTGCCGGTAAATCTCCTCTATCACAAAAGGTCCGGTCAGGCCTTCCTCATTGTATTTAAGCGGATATTTCTTTTTTAATTCTTTGACAGAATCGTCCCACTCATCATGACGGTGATCCTCGATGCGCGCGTTCAGGCGCTTCAGCACTTCCCGGACATCGCCGATGATGCTGGTATCTACCTGAATATTTTTATTAATCTCCGCCGGATCCACATCGATCTGCAGGACCTTCGCGTTTCTCGCAAACGTCGCGGCATTGCCGATCACACGGTCGCTGAAACGGGCGCCCACCGTAATCAACAGGTCGCACTGGGAAACGCCGAGGTTCGCGGCCTTGGTGCCGTGCATGCCGAGCATGCCACAGTACATTTCGTCTCTGCCGTCAAACGCTCCCTTGCCCATCAGGGAATCCGCCACCGGGGCATGCACCTTTTCCACAAAAGTTTTCAATTCGTCCGCAGCGTCTGAGCGCACCGCGCCGCCGCCGACAAACACAAAGGGCTTTTTGCACTCGTTGATCAGCTTCACCGCGGCGTCCAGATCCTCCTCGCGGATATATTCGGTGCTGCGCTCCGGCTTTTCCGGTATCTGCGGCTCAAAATCCGTGACTGCCGCGGTCACATCCTTCGGAATATCCACCAGCACCGGCCCCGGACGGCCCTCCTGCGCGATCTGGAACGCCCAGCGGATGGTATCCGCAAGCTTTGTTACATCCTTTACAATAAAGTTATGCTTGGTAATCGGAATGGTCACGCCCGCAATATCAATCTCCTGAAAACTATCTCTCCCAAGCGAGGAAACCGCCACGTTGGCCGTGATCGCTACAATCGGAATCGAATCCATATACGCGGTCGCAATACCCGTTACCAGGTTCGTGGCGCCAGGACCCGAAGTCGCCAGGCAGACACCCACCTTTCCCGTGGAACGGGCATACCCGTCTGCCGCGTGGGACGCGCCCTGCTCGTGTGATGTCAGAATATGTGTGATCTCGCTGCTGTGCTTGTACAACTCGTCATAGACATTGAGGATCGTGCCGCCCGGATAACCGAAGACCGTATCCACGCCCTGCTCTTTCAGACACTCAATCACAATCTGGGAACCATTTAATTTCATCCGTATCTTTCCTTCCTGTATCTGTCTTTATATATCTTAAAATCTCTTTTACTTTATATCTTTTACTTTATATCTTTTATTTTGTATCTCTTATTTTATGTCATCTATATCATGATTCGAGCGACAAAAGGGGTATGATACTACGGATTGCTACGTGCTTCGCACTCTCGCATCTCCGCTACCGCTCCGATCGGCGCTAAACGGACATCCACTGGATGTCCAGCGCCCTTGTATCATATCATCTTTTATAAAAGATACCATCATAAATTTAAAATCATATTCATTTTCACCGTCATTTTACAATGACCCTGAAAACGCAATATAAATTTTCCTTTTCACCGCTTCAGGTTTTGCTCAAAATGCATCCTGCCGCCATAAAATGAGGCTCCCGCAGGGAAACGAATACCACGGATCGGGAATTCTACATTCATGAATTTCCCGGTACCTCCAGCACCGCGCCGCGACTTGCGCTGGTCACCAGAGCCGCATAGCGTTTCAGGTAGCCGGTGTTGACCTTCGGCTCTCTCGGCTGCCATGCCGCGCGGCGCTTCGAGAGCTCCTCGTCGCTGACATCCAGCGTCAGGGTACACTCCGGAATATTCACCTTGATGATGTCGCCCTCTTCCACCAGAGCGATCGTCCCGCCGACTGCCGCCTCCGGGCAGACATGCCCGATCGATGCGCCTCTGGAGGCTCCGCTGAAGCGGCCGTCTGTAATCAGGGCCACCGTAGAGCCTAAGCCCATACCGGCAATCGCGGAGGTCGGGTTCAGCATCTCACGCATACCCGGGCCGCCCTTCGGTCCCTCATAGCGGATGACAACCACGTCGCCAGGATTGATTTTTCCGCCAAGGATATCGGCAATCGCGTCCTCCTCACAGTCAAAAACGCGGGCCGGTCCTTCATGCACCATCATCTCCGGAGCAACTGCGGAACGCTTCACCACGCTGCCCTCCGGCGCCAGATTGCCCTTCAGCACCGCGAGACCGCCATTCTCACTGTAAGGATTCTCGACCGGACGGATGACCTCCGGATTCAGATTCACACAATCTTTGATATTTTCACCGACTGTCTTGCCTGTCACGGTCATGCAATCCAGATTCAGCAGGTTCTTCTTGGTCAGCTCGTTCATCACTGCGTAAACGCCGCCGGCCTCATTCAGATCCTCGATATAGGTCGGACCCGCCGGTGCCAGATGGCAGATGTTCGGTGTGCGCGCGCTGATCGCATTTGCGATATCCACGTCAAGCTCCACACCGGCCTCATGAGCGATCGCCGGCAGATGCAGCATACTGTTGGTTGAGCAGCCAAGCGCCATATCTACAGTCAGCGCATTCATAAAGGCTTTCTCGGTCATGATATCGCGCGGACGGATATTCTTTTTCAGCAGCTCCATGACCTGCATACCGGCCTGTTTCGCCAGAATAATGCGGTCTGAATACACTGCCGGGATGGTGCCATTCCCCTTCAGACCCATGCCGAGCACCTCCGTCAGGCAGTTCATGCTGTTGGCCGTATACATACCGGAGCAGGAACCGCAGGTCGGACATACATTCTGCTCAAACTCAGTGAGCTCTTCGTCCGTGATCTTGCCGGCCGCGTGCTCGCCGACCGCCTCAAACATACTTGAAAGACTGCGCTTGCGGCCCTTGTGATGTCCCGCCATCATTGGTCCGCCGCTGACAAAAATCGTCGGGATATTCAGACGCGCCGCCGCCATCAGAAGGCCCGGCACATTCTTGTCGCAGTTCGGAATCATGACCAGCGCGTCAAACTGATGTGCCATTGCCATGCACTCCGTCGAATCCGCGATCAGGTCACGCGTCACCAGCGAATATTTCATGCCGACATGCCCCATCGCGATGCCGTCGCAGACCGCAATCGCTGGGAATTCTCTCGGCACGCCGCCCGCCAGGGAAACGCCAAGCTTTACCGCCTCGGTGATCTTATCCAGGTTCATATGCCCCGGAACCACTTCATTATACGAATTCACAATGCCAACCAGCGGCCGCTTCATCTCCTCCTCCGACAGTCCCAGCGCGTGGAACAGGGAGCGGTGAGGCGCCTGCTGTACGCCCTTTTTTACCGCGTCACTTCTCATTTTCACAAATCTCCTCTCTATGTCATTCGCTATTCTATATCACACCCGTTCCGCGATCAGCTCACCCATCTTTTCTGTGCCGACCTTTGTACAGCCCTCGCTCATAATATCCACAGTACGATATCCCCCGCTCAGCACCTGCTTCACCGCATTCTCAATGGCGTCCGCCGCCTCGTCCTGATCCAGCGAGTAGCGCAGAAGCATCGCCGCGGAAAGGATGGTCGCGATCGGGTTCGCAATCCCCTGACCTGCAATATCCGGAGCAGAGCCGTGGCTCGGCTCATAAAGTCCAAGCTTCGTCTCATTCAGAGAAGCGGAGGAAAGCATTCCGATGGAGCCGGTCACCATGCTCGCCTCATCAGAGAGGATATCCCCGAACATATTCTCCGTAAGGATTACGTCAAACTGCGCCGGGTCTTTCACCAGCTGCATCGCGCAGTTGTCCACCAGCATATGGGAAAGTGTGACGTCCGGATAGTCCTTTGCGACCTCTTCCACCACCGTTCTCCAGAGTCTGGAGGAATCCAGCACGTTTGCCTTGTCTACGCTGCACACCTGCTTCCGGCGCTTGCGTGCAGTCTCAAATGCCTTAATCGCAATTCTGCGAATCTCATTTTCATTATACACAAGTGTGTCGGTCGCTGTCCTCAGCCCGTCCTGCACTTCCGTGTGGCGTTCACCAAAATACAGGCCGCCGGTCAGTTCTCGCACGATCACCATGTCAAAGCCATCGCCAATCACCTCATCAGAAAGCGGGCAGGCTGCCTTCAGTTCCTTATACAGATAGGCCGGACGAAGGTTGGCAAATAAATTTAATGCCTTGCGGATTCCTAAAAGCCCTGCCTCCGGGCGAAGATTCGGAGGAAGCTGATACCAGGGAGAGGTCTTTGCGTCGCCGCCGATGGAGCCCATCAGCACCGCGTCGCTGGCCTTCGCAATCGCAATCGTCTCATCCGTCAGCGGCACACCGTTCGCGTCAATGGACGCGCCGCCCATCAAAAGGCTGGTGTACTCCAGCTCAAACCCATACTTTTTCGCAGCCGCATCCAGCACCCGCTGTGCCTGCCGCACAATCTCCGGGCCAATCCCGTCGCCCGGTATGACCGCAATTTTGTAAGCCATATTACCTGTCCTCCTGTATGTTTTCTCATTATCATCTGTAGGTTTTCTCTGTGCTCTTTGTAATCAGGCAGAAATGCAGCATCACCCACTGCCATTTATCCGACTTTTGTGCAGCCGAAAAGTAATGCTCTGTAAACTGTATCATACAGTTCCATCTGCCGCCAATCGAACAGTTACGGATATTTTAATGATAAAAACGCCATGCAGCCTGTTCTGACGCACAGCGTTTATAATCTTGCTTCGCGAAACGATTTCTGACCGAAATTCGGAAAGCCGCGCTCTCGCCGGACATTTTGCGGTAATCAACAGTTGTTTACCATCACGCCGGACGTCTCAGGATTCCTCCCCGGCTTTCTCTACCTCCGAGATCGCCGACTTTTTCATCGGAATTCTGCAATTTTTATTATTGCCGAACTCTACGATGCAGTCTTCATCCGTGAGGTCAATCACCACTCCGTAGAATCCGCTCGTTGTGAGAACTGTGTCTCCAACCTCCACGGAATTAATCAGCGCCTGCATCCGCTTCTGCTCTTTTTTCTGCGGACGAACCGCGAAAAAATACATGGCCACACCGATAATCACGATATAAATGACCAGTACGATCATACTGCTCCCGGTCGACGTCGAAGATGAGTCTGTCAATAAATTCAACATGTACTGTGCCTCCTGCTTTTCTCTATCTTTGTATATCATCCGAGCCGCATGCACGGATATCCCCGAACGGCATCCTCGAAGGAGTCCCCCGAATACAGCGGCTGATGATCACACTCCTACCATAATACACAATCCTTCCCGGTGAATCAAGTGTTTTTTTGAGTTTTTGCGCCAAGTTTACATGGAAATATAATTTTCAGGCACCATGAAAGACAAATCAGCGCATTACTGTAGCTCATTCTTTTCCTGCGCATAGCTTCCGATTTTCTCATGCATCTTCGCCCTGCATATAGCATTCTATTTTTTCTTTTTTAAATGCGTCATACCGCTCCTGCTCAATCGCCCCGCGGATTTCCTCCATCAGATGATTGTAAAAATAAAGGTTGTGCAGCACACAAAGCCGCATGCCCAGCATTTCCTTCGCCTTCAGCAGGTGACGGATGTATGCGCGGCTGTAATGACGGCAGGCCGGGCAGCCGCATCCTTCCTCGATGGGCGAGCTGTCCAGCTCATATTTCGCGTTAAACAGATTGAGCTTGCCATGATTCGTATACACATGGCCATGGCGGCCGTTCCTGCTCGGATAGACGCAGTCAAAAAAGTCAACGCCGCGCGCGACACCTTCCAGGATGTTGATCGGAGTCCCCACTCCCATCAGATAGGTCGGCTTATCCGCAGGCAGGTACGGAACCACCTCGTCCAGAATATGGTACATCTGCTCGTGCGACTCTCCGACCGCGAGACCGCCGACGGCATAGCCGTCCAGATCCAGCTCTGAGATCCGCTTTGCGTGCTCAATGCGGATGTCCTCATAAATCGCACCCTGGTTGATGCCGAAAAGCATCTGGTGCGGGTTAATCGTATCCGGCAGCGCGTTCAGGCGGGCCATCTCATCCTTGCAGCGCACCAGCCAGCGCGCCGTGCGGTCCACCGAAGCCTGCACATACGCACGGTCCGCCACACTGGACGGACACTCATCAAAAGCCATCGCCACCGTGGAGCCCAGATTGGACTGTATCTGCATGCTTTGCTCCGGCCCCATAAAAATCCTGCGGCCATCTATATGCGAGTGAAAGGTCACGCCCTCCTCCTTAATTTTCCGCATGCTCGCGAGCGAAAAGACCTGGAATCCGCCCGAGTCCGTGAGGATCGGCCGCTCCCAGTTCATGAATTTATGAAGGCCGCCCATCTTTTTCACCACTTCATCGCCCGGGCGCACATGCAGATGATAGGTGTTGGATAGCTCAATCTGCGTACCGATCTCATACAGATCCGTCGTCGCCACCGCTCCTTTAATCGCCGCTACCGTCCCTACATTCATAAAGACCGGTGTCTGCACGGTCCCATGCACCGTCTCAAAAACCGCGCGCTTCGCGAGGTGATCTCTCTTTATTATTTTGTACATCCACTGTCCTCCTCCGCAGGCTGCCGCCTGCTCTCTCGTTTCACAATCCTACGGGACATCTTAATATCCCGGCCGGATTAAGTCAATCTGTTTTTTCTGCATTTCCAGGTACCAAATGGCGAAATGTAGTATTTGCTATTTCCAAAAGATTGTACTATAATACAAGCTGTTGTTTCAGAGAAGTGGTTCTGCACAATCTGGAAACGTAACTGTTCAGTACCTTCACAGTTACGAGGCTTATCCCGCACTTTGTGCGGGATGCCGCCCCGGCGAGGGGAAAAGCCCATTTAAAATCGCTTCGCGATGGGGATTATCCCGCACGAAGTGCGGGATGCCACCCGGCGAGGGCTTTTCCCCACATGCTATAAGTTTTCATACATACCTCGCAGCAAGTGCGAGGTACTGTCCTAACAGTTAACTAGAAACCATATAATCTATAAACAGCCGCTGCCCATGGCAGCGCAAAGATACAAAGGAGGGTGCGGTTTACCCGCAGGTTTTATGGCAAACAATACCAACATGGATTCTACTCTTCGTTTACATACGCTCGGGATTGACATCGGCTCCACCACAGTCAAGGTGGCGGTGCTCAGTCCGGAGAAAGAATTGCTTTTTTCTGATTACCGGCGGCATTACGCCAACATCCAGGAGACACTCTCTTCGCTTTTGCAGGACGCGTCCGCGAAGCTCGGAGATCTGACGGTAGCTCCGGTCATCACAGGCTCCGGCGGACTGACGCTGGCCAATCACCTGCACGTGCCTTTTGTGCAGGAGGTGATCGCGGTGGCGACCTCGCTGGAGCATTACGTTCCGCAGACGGACGTGGCGATTGAGCTGGGTGGCGAGGATGCGAAAATCATCTACTTCGAGGGAGGCAATGTCGAGCAGCGCATGAACGGCATCTGCGCAGGCGGCACCGGATCTTTTATTGACCAGATGGCTTCCCTGCTGCAGACGGACGCGGCAGGCCTGAATGAATACGCAAAGAATTATTCTTCTCTGTACTCCATCGCGGCGCGCTGCGGCGTTTTTGCGAAGTCCGATATTCAGCCTCTGATCAATGAGGGCGCGACAAAAGAGGATCTGTCCGCCTCCATTTTCCAGGCAGTCGTCAACCAGACCATCAGCGGGCTGGCCTGCGGCAAACCAATCCGCGGGCATATCACCTTTCTCGGCGG
The DNA here is from genome assembly GCA_021201095.1 of Lachnospiraceae bacterium. Lineage (GTDB taxonomy): Bacteria > Bacillota > Clostridia > Lachnospirales > Lachnospiraceae > Choladousia. The sequence goes on along the minus strand of JAJQFO010000004.1, from coordinate 9,901 downwards.
GCCGCTGCATTTCCTTTCGGAATTGCGGGAGGCTTTTATCCGCACGCTGAATCTGGACGAGGAGCACGCGATCACACCGGAGAATTCCCACCTGTTCGCAGCCATCGGCTCGGCGCTGAACGCGGATCTGGAACGGATTTCCAAAAATTATCATTTCGAGACAAAGGTCATGGAAGATGGTGAAAGCGGATGCACGGGCTGCAGCTGCAAGGCTGTGGAGGAAGCAGCCGCTACGGGCGAGACCGGCGAGGTCACGACCTTCGGCGCCCTGATCCGCAAGCTCTCTGGCAATATTCACATGGAGTTTGAGGTTGCCCGTATGGATCCGCTGTTTGCTTCGCAGCAGGAATATGACGAATTTATTGAGCGGCAAAGCCATCACAGGGTAAAGACTGGCGATCTGTCTACCTACCATGGCAACTGTTATCTTGGCATTGATGCAGGGTCTACCACGACAAAAGCTGCGCTGGTGGATGAAGAAGGTACGCTTCTGTATTCCTTTTACAGCAATAATAACGGCAGTCCGCTGCGCACGACCATCACGGCCATTCAGGAGATTTATTCCCTGCTGCCGTCGGATGCGCACATTGCCTGGTCCTGCTCGACCGGCTACGGTGAAGCGCTGATCAAGGCCGCCCTGCTGCTGGATGAGGGCGAGGTCGAGACGGTGTCGCACTATTACGCAGCCTCTTTCTTTGACCCGGAGGTGGACTGTATCCTCGACATCGGCGGTCAGGACATGAAGTGTATCAAAATCAAAAACGGCACGGTAGACAGCGTACAGCTCAACGAAGCCTGTTCTTCAGGCTGCGGGTCCTTTATCGAAACCTTTGCGAAATCGCTGAATTACTCCGTGCAGGATTTCGCGAAGGCAGCACTGTTCGCGAAACACCCGATTGATCTGGGCACCCGCTGCACCGTATTTATGAATTCCAAGGTGAAACAGGCGCAGAAGGAGGGCGCGGAGGTTTCTGATATCTCCGCCGGCCTGGCGTACTCTGTTATCAAGAACGCTTTATATAAGGTAATCAAGGTGTCTGACGCTACCCAGCTGGGACACCATATCGTCGTGCAGGGCGGCACGTTTTACAATGACGGCGTCCTGCGGAGCTTTGAGCGCATCGCAAACTGCGAAGCCATCCGCCCCGACATCGCCGGCATCATGGGCGCGTTCGGCGCGGCTCTGGTGGCACGGGAGCGCTATCAGGCGGAAGTGGCCAAATATGAAAAAGCAAAGAAGCTGGCCAACGCGCAGGCGATGGGGGCGACGTGCATGAGTGCAGATGATGGTATGTCCGCTTCGGCAGCTACAGCAGCCCAGGATTTGCCTAGTCCAGATTCTGCCGCAGCATCAGCCAAATCAATTACAAAAGGGCCGAAGACACAAGAGCAATCAGCCAAATCAAGCGCACCGGCTACAGCTTCAGTATCTCAATCTTCGGGCTCCAGAGAAAATGGACAATTAGAAGCAGAAACGCAGATTTCATCAGAGGAAGAAAATGCACAGTCCCCAGCCGAAATCGCCTTTCCGAAATCGACTATGCTCTCCATCGAGCGCATCAACGCGCTGCAGTACACGACCTCCATGGCCAAATGCAAGGGCTGCACAAACCAGTGCCGCCTCACGATCAACCGCTTTTCCGGCGGGCGTCAGTTTATCAGCGGCAACCGCTGCGAACGCGGCATCGGCAAGGAGCGCAACAAGGATCACGTGCCGAACCTTTTCGAATACAAAAACAAGCTGCTCTTCTCCTACGAGCCTCTCCCCGAGGACGAGGCGGAGCGCGGCATCGTCGGCATCCCGCGCGTGCTGAATATGTATGAAAACTACCCGTTCTGGTTCCGCTTTTTCACGGAGCTGAAATACCGGGTAATCCTCTCTCCGCCCTCCACACGCAAAATCTACGAGCTGGGCATTGAGTCGATCCCGAGCGAATCCGAGTGCTACCCGGCCAAGCTTGCGCACGGCCATATCGAATGGCTGGTGAAAAAAGGCATTAAGTACATCTTCTACCCGTGCATTCCCTATGAGCGCACGGAGTTTGCGGACGCGCCGAATCACTACAACTGTCCAATCGTGACCTCCTACGCGGAAAATATCAAAAACAACGTAGAAAGCCTGCGCACCGAGCACGTGCGGTTTGACAACCCATTTATTGCCTTTACCAACCTGGACACCGTGACCAGCCGCTTAAAGGAAGCCTTCCCGGATATTCCTGCCGCGGAAGTGACCGCAGCGGCCGCTGCCGGCTGGAAAGAAATGAAAAAAACACGTCAGGCCATGTACGATAAAGGGCGTGAGACTCTGGAGTATCTGGAAAAAACCGGCCGCCACGGGATCGTGCTGGCGGGACGTCCTTATCATATTGACTCAGAGATCAATCACGGCATTCCGGAGCTGATCAACTCCTACGGCATCGCTGTCCTGACCGAGGATTCCGTCTCGAATCTGAATCCGGTCGAACGGCCGCTGCAGGTGCTTGACCAGTGGATGTACCACAGCCGCCTCTATGCTGCCGCCAACTTTGTGAAAACCAGGGAAGATCTGGATCTGATCCAGCTCAATTCCTTCGGCTGCGGCCTGGACGCGGTCACGACGGACGAGGTCAATGACATCCTCTCCCGCTCGGGCAAAATTTATACCTGCCTGAAAATCGACGAGGTCAACAACCTGGGCGCCGCGCGTATCCGTGTCCGCTCTCTGATTTCCGCGATCCGCGTCCGCAAGGAGCGCAACGAGGAACCGCGCAAAATCGTCCCAGCCAATATTGAGCGTGTCCAGTTCACAAAAGAGATGCGCAAGGACTACACCATCCTCTGCCCGCAGATGTCTCCGATTCATTTCCGGATGATCTGCGCCGCGATGAACGCCTCCGGCTACCACGTGGAAGTGCTGCCCAACGACAACCGCCACGCGATCGACATGGGCTTACGATACGTAAACAACGACGCCTGCTACCCATCCCTGATGGTGGTCGGTCAGGTCATGGAGGCGCTGCTCTCCGGCAAATACGACCTGAACCATACCGCCGTCATCATGACTCAGACCGGCGGCGGCTGCCGCGCCTCCAACTACGTCGGCTTTATCCGCCGCGCGCTGGAAAAGGCCGACATGCAGCAGATCCCGGTGATCTCGCTGAATTTAAGCGGTCTGGAGGGCAACCCGGGCTTCACGTTCAGTTACAAGATGCTCAAACGGGCCCTGTTCGCACTGGTCTTCGGCGATATTTTCATGCGCTGCCTCTACCGGATGCGCCCCTACGAAAAGGAACCCGGCTCGGCAAACGCGCTGTTCAAAAAATGGGAGGACCGCTGCTGTGAATTTGTCTCCGGCAATCCTTCCTACCGGGAATACAAAAAAATGTGTCGTGAGATCATTCGTGACTTTGACAACCTGCCGATCACAGACGAGGTAAAACCGAAAGTCGGCGTCGTCGGCGAAATCCTGGTCAAATTCATGCCGGCCGCCAACAACTACCTCGTAGAACTGCTGGAAAGAGAAGGCGCGCAGGCCGTCGTACCGGATCTGCTGGACTTCTTCCTCTACTGCTTCTACAATCAGAATTTCAAGAGCCAGAACCTCGGCACAAAGAAAAGCACCGCGACCTTCGCCAACCTGGGAATCGTTTTCCTCGAAAAGCTGCGGAGCACCGCCGCGGATGAGCTGCGAAAGAGCGTCCATTTTGACCCGCCTGGAAAGATTCAGGACACAGCATCGATGGCGAAGGACATCGTCTCCCTCGGCAACCAGACCGGCGAGGGCTGGTTCCTGACCGGCGAAATGCTCGAGCTGATCCACTCCGGCGTCAACAACATCGTCTGCACACAGCCCTTCGCCTGCCTGCCAAACCATGTGGTCGGCAAGGGCGTCATCAAGGAGCTGCGCCGCCAGTACCCGCTCTCCAACATCGTGGCCATCGACTACGATCCCGGCGCGAGCGAGGTCAACCAGCTCAACCGTATTAAGCTGATGCTCTCCACCGCGCAGAAAAATCTGCGGAAGGAAAACAGGCAGCCTTAAAGAGAATAGATATAAGAACCAAAATATTATGAATTTAAAATCCCCGGGATTGCATTTTGATCCTGGGGATTTTTGTAATGCACAGGTGTACAAAGGAAAGTTTTCCAGCTGAAGCTGGGCAAGGCATATCCCTGCGAAGCGTGAGATGCCACCTGGCGACGGGCATAACCCGCCAGAAGATAGAATCATGCGGCTAAAGCCCAAGTCATAAGCATCCGCACTTTGGTCATCGATAAACTCAAACCTTCATTAAATATCCTGACATTCCGTGTCAATTTCTGATGCCTGCAGTTTCATCAGTCTCCCATATAGCGGCGGTTTCGTCATCTCCTGATAAGCCTGCATTTCCGCCTGCCTCCGATACAGTGTCTGTTTCATCCACTCCTGATCCATTTGCACTTCCGTCGGTCTCTGATACATTTCCGGCTCTGCCGGCCAGAATCCAGCCGGATGCCAGCGCGGTCAGCGGTGCGGCAAGTACCAGTCCGAACGACCCTACCAGGGTATGTATGATTTCCGAAGTCACATATTTGTAATTCAAAATATTAATAATCGGAGTGCCCTGTGCCATAAAGACCATCAGCAGTGCTATATAACCGCCGGAATAAGCCAGCAGCAGTGTCGTCGTCATAGTCCCCATGGCTGCCTGTCCCACATGCATTCCGGAAACAGCCGCTTCCCAGCGGGAAAGATCCGGCCGCTTCTGAACAACCTCATTGACAGCCGCGGTAATATCAACGGTCAGGTCCATCATTGCTCCGGACGATCCGACAAAAATACTCGCCATAAAAATCCTGGTCAGATTCAGATTTTCATAGCCGCTGTAAAGCAGCGTTTCTGAAAAGGACATGACCGCCCCCTGAATTTTAAAGGAAGAGGTGCAGATAATTCCGAGGATACAGGTCAGCAGCAACCCGGAGAGCGCACCAGTCACGGCCGCCAGGCAGCGCCGGTCAAAGCCAAATACCAGCGCAATAATCATGATCGTCAGCAACGCTGTGATCGCGCCTCCCACCAGAATGGGATCCATTCCCTTCAGGCAGCACGGCACTAGCACCTTCCAGATCGCCAGTACAGAAAGAATAAACGAAAGAATTGCGCGCAGTCCGGTACCTCTGGCAAACAGTATCAGGAACAGAAAAAACGCAGCCAGCAGTAAAATCTCCAGATTCAGCCGGTAATGGTCAATCATGCTGACAGAGGAGACCTCATCGTCATTAAAGCTGACCAGTACCAGCGCCTTGTCTCCTTCCTCATAGATCTTATCCTGCTCCAGCGAGCCGGTCAGCTTGTTTGCCGCCCAGTAGGTCTCTCCCTTATGGTTGCCTCCAAGGAGCGTAACCTCACAGGCCTGTTCTCCCGACTGGACAAGTCCGGTATTAATGACCGTGGAGTTATCCACACTGATCACCTCTGCCTTTACACGCTCCCCCCCGTCACGGTAAGCTGCCCCGGCTTCTTCAAATCCCGTAGGAATCCAGATCAGTACCAGAATCAATACGATACAGACAGCAATAGATGCCCAGGTCTGTCTCTTTTTTATAAAATCCATCATTGTTATGGAACTCATCATTGCTCCTTTCCTGAAAAACCGTCGTTATATTCAATGTAATGCAAGAAGAGCCGCGGAATTCATTCTGCGGCTCTTCCAGATACTCTTACCCAACCTTTTTGAAAAGAAACATGATTTTACGCGGTCAGATCCGTCAGTCCCAGAAGGCTGATCAGTTTGTCATGGATATCTGTGTTATCGTAAGAACCGCCAAAGAGATCAGCGCCTACGCCCTGTGCAAAGACAGCTGCCGGAAGACCCGTGTGCGCGTAGGAAGTAAAGCAGATACCAGACTTATTATTTACCAGATGTGTTACGGTCACAGAGAATGGCGTATAGGTACCGTAGCTGATGTACTCGCCTTGTGTCTGTACCTCATTGCCCTCTGTGTCCGTTGCATACCCGTCGAGTGTCAGCTGATAAGCCTCCTGCAGTCCTTCCACCTCATACTCTGTCAGAACCAGTGTGGAGCTCTCATTTTCTTCCTCAGTAGCATTTTCCGGAAGAATCAGTCCGAACAGCTCCTCTACGTCAGCCATTGCATCCTCAAAGGATGTGCCGTTCTCCAGATATCCCTCTACATAATCGGAATCATACTTTGCGAAAGAGATCTGCTGATTCTGAACATTGTCGAGATAGGTGTCATAATCCGTCCCGGCAAAACCGATAGACAGACCGCCTGTCTCATGGTCGCCTGTTACAACGATCAGAGTCTCATCCGGATGCTCCTCGGCAAAATCAATCGCTACCTGTACTGCATCTGCGAGTGCCAGTACATCATTGATCACCGTCGCTGCATCATTTGCATGACATGCCCAGTCAATCTTTCCGCCTTCACACATCATAAAGAAGCCGTTGTCGTTTTCCAGTACCTCAATCCCCTTTGATACATAATCCGCCAGGGACCACTCATCCTCCTCACGGTCAATCTCATAGCTCAGAGAATCACTGTCAGCCAGATTTTCCGTGACAATGATGGTCTTGCCATCCTCTGCAGTCACTTCTTCCGCTTCCGCCTGTGTACGTACCACATTGTACCCGGCCTCCGCAGCCAGCTCATACAGGTCCGTCTGATCGCCGTCTGATCCGGTCGGCTTCAAAAGTCCGCCGCCGGCGAAGTAATCATAACCGCTGTCAATCAGCTCCAGACCAATATCATAATAATTATTGCGGCTGGCCTGATGCGCATAAAACGCTGCCGGAGTCGCATGGTTCAGGTTGACAGAGCTGATCACACCGATTTTGTAGCCAAGCTCATCCCGAAGCTGCTCTGCTACGGTCGTATAGCTCACCGTTGTTGTCTCATCCATATTGATAATACCGCTGTAGGTCTTGAATCCGGAAGCAATCGAGGTCGCCGTGGATGCAGAATCCGGGCAGAAAGAACTTGAATCATAAGTAGTAGCACTGCCTGTATAATCAAACTCCATGAAATTCAGCGCCACACTACCGTCAAGGATTGAATCGTCCGTGTCATCCTCCATTGCACCCAGATACGAAGACGCCAGCTGGAACTGCGAATATGTCATACCATCACCGATAAACAGAAATACATACTTTGGTGCTGTCGTAGTCTCCTCCGCCTGTACACACGGAGCCACAAGAGATGCCGCCATACCTGCGGCAAGCAGAAGTGCTGTCAGTTTTTTCGCTTTCATAAAATTTACCCATCCTCCATCATTGGATCGGGAGCAGCCGATTTTACTGCGGCCGCCCGCCATTTTTTGCGTTGTACTGATTTAAAGTACAATTACGGATGTACAATCTTTGGTGTGCATTTTTTTGAAGCACATTTCTTGATGTACAATCTTTGATGCATAGTTTTTCGTATAAATTTGTTGATACGCAACCTGCTGTTTAAAACCACGCAGGCACACCATACCATGCATCCTTCTTTTGATCAACGTTAATCACATCAGTAGTATAAATGGGGAAGGTAAAAAGCAAAATCGTGAATAGTAAAAAAAACGTAAAAAATAGTTCTATTACAGCCTATACTGGCATTGACTGGAATACATTAAGGCTTTCTGCCTGCAAATGCGATCACAAGAAATGCATCTATGATTTTTAATCACTTTCATTACGTACCCGTTCCAGTCAGATGATCGATCTGGAGGCGGCTAATCGGCTCCTGGCCGCCCGCGCGGTTGCTGTGTGCCAATAGCGCATGTTTAGCAACGACCGAAGCGAAGCGTAGACGGGTGCGTCTTTAACCGCAAAGTACCTTGTGCGGCCCTGCGCGCCGCAGAAAAAAGCACTCTCCGGATGAAGGGTGCTTTTTCAATATACTGTGTCTTCTTTTTTTCTTCCGTACAAATACGCCTGTCCAGCTCGCTGTCTCGCGGGAAGAAATGGCAGCGCCACTACACTGGCGATACTAAATGAAGCAATCATATTCGGCTGGATATATATTCATTAATTTTTTTCAAAAGTCTTAAACAAAAAGTGATTTTTATGTAACATCAGAACCGCAGGCTCAGACAGCTCAGTCCGCCATCAATCTTCCGGTATTCGGATGTGTCAACGAGAATCACGTCATACCCGGCGTCGCGCACAATCTGCGCCACCTTCGGGAAATTCTCCGGAACGATCACATGGTCGTTCACCCAGATACAGTTTGCGGCGTAGGCCTCATCCTCGGGAATAATGTACTTATTATAGCTGGCAAATTCCGGCTTATCAATAAATTCACCAGATACCAGCAGGTTATTATTCTCAATGTAATTAACGCCGGTCTTCAGATGCAGCACCTTCTCAAGCGGCACTTCAGAGCCAGTCAAACCGTACTTTTCCAGGATCGCGATAAATTGACGGATGCCCTCCGCGTTTGTGCGGGCAGAGCGGCCAACATAGAAGTGGTCCCCCACCATCATCACGTCTCCGCCTTCCAGTGTACCAGGCGCCTGAATCCGCTCGATGCAGTCCTCACTGTAAAAGCGCCGGATAACCGGAATCATGGCTTCCACTTCCTTATTACGAGAAGCCGCGCCTGGATTAGTGATGATCGCGCATTTACGAGTCAGCACAGCGGTATCCTCTACAAAGCAGGAATCCGGAAAATCTTCATCCGCTTCCAGCACCGTCACCGTGACGCCGCAGCTTTTGAGAGCTTCTATGTATGCATCATGCTGCTTTAACGCCAGCTCATAATCCGGTGTGCCCAGCTCCGGCGCAGAAGTAATGCCTTCTGTAATGCGGCTGCAGGGTCTTTTTACAATTACATTTTTAAACATAACTGATTCCTTTCTTTTTTGTTTTACAGTACCTTCGATAAAAACTCCTTCAGACGTGCGTCCTGCGGATGATCAAAAAATTCCTTCGGTGAGTTTTCTTCCTTAATCTGGCCGTCATCAATGAAGAGAATCTTCGTTGCCACCTCACGCGCGAAGCCCATCTCATGGGTTACAATCACCATCGTCATACCCTCATTCGCCAGCTCGCGGATCAGATCCAGCACTTCGCCTACCATCTCCGGATCAAGCGCGGAGGTCGGCTCGTCAAACAGCATTACCTCCGGATTCATCGCCAGAGAGCGCACGATCGCGATTCGCTGCTTCTGCCCGCCGGAAAGCCGATTCGGATATTCATCTGCTTTTTCTTCCAGACCGATCCTTTTGAGCAGACGCATGGCGTTTTCCTTCGCCTCCTCCTTCGTCTGCAGCTTCAGATGAACCGGGGCAAAGGTGATATTGTCCAGCACGGTCATATGTGGGAACAGATTGAAATGCTGAAACACCATTCCCATCTTCTGCCGCATTTTATTGACATCATTCGCGGGATCTGTGATATTCGTGCCGTTAAACCAGATCTCTCCTGCATCCGGCTCTTCCAGCAGATTCAGGCAGCGAAGAAACGTACTTTTCCCGGAGCCGCTTGGCCCGATGACCACAATCTTTTCCCCGCGCTCAATTTTATAATCAATTCCCTTCAGCACAGAAAGCCTGTCAAAATCCTTCTTTAATCCTTTAACCTCGATCACTCTGTTTCAGCCTCCTCTCCAGTATGCTGACGCCCCATGACAGAATCATGACACAGATAAAATAAACCAGCGCAATAAACAGGAGCGGCATCATCGCAGACATCGTACGGCTCCTGACCAGATCCGAAGCACGCGTCAAATCCACCACCGCGATGTAGCCGACGACCGAAGTCTCCTTAAGCACCGCGATCCCCTCATAGCAGAGAGCGGGAAGCGCGGATTTGAATTCCTGCGGAAGAATGATGTACAGAACTGTAGTTGCGGATCCGACGCCGAGGGAACGCCCTGCTTCCATCTGTCCGACATCCACGGAGTTACTTCCGCCTCGCACGACCGCTGAGACATAAGC